>JANXBD010000017.1 GCA_025057635.1 Thermoflexus sp.
GTCATCCGCAGAGCTAACCGGAATCGCTCCAGCGCCATCGGGAAGTTCCGATCCCGCCGATAGCTCATCCCCTCCTCGAACAGCGCCCGTGCATCCCCCAGCGAAGGCATGATCCCCGAGGGATAGGTCACCCCGGCCAGATCCGCCCGCAGGTTCTCGAAAACCGGAGCCCGCAACGGATCTTCGTGGGGGATCCAGCGGAAGGTCCCGTTTTCCGCCGCCACCAACCCCTCTCGTGCCATCCCACGAAGCATTGCTTCTACTTCCATCACGGGAAGCCCGAGAAGGAAAGCCAACGCTTCTGGCTCCAGCGGCCAGCTCGCCACGCCCAGGAATCGGATCAGCCCGCTCTCCGCCGCTTCAATGAAGCGCTTCAGGCCTGCAACCCGCACTCCCTGAATCGGGGTGAAGAACGAGGGGGGAAGGGAGCCGAAGGAAAGGGCGGGGCTCAGAAGCAATAACCATCCGAGCTCTTGAAGGCCGCTCGCCTCAATTCCCAGACCCTCCCAGTTCGTCCAGTCCATCCATCGAGCCAAGGTGAGCTCGGGAATCCCAGCCCGCAGGGCCTCGAAGAGACGGATCAACCCCATTCGCCGGATCGTGGGCTCTAACAACACAAACCCCCAATCCTGGAGATAGCGACGGTAACGTTCAATAGTCCCCATCATCTCCGGGGCTGGGACAGGAAACGAAGGCTCAGAGGCAGATGGAGAGGGCAGTGGCATGGCTTCCGCCTTTGGTACAATCAGCGTATCATAATAGATGAACTCATCGCACAATGCGGGGATCAGATCGCTGGTCGCCCCTTGCACGCCTACGCCGATCACGAGCTTGCCATGCTCCCGAAGGCGGATGATCAGGCTGGAGAAATCGCTGTCCCCCGAGATGATCGCGAACATCTGAACCTCCGGCCGGGTGAACAGCGTCTCGATAGCATCGATGGCTATGCGAACATCAGTGCGGTTGCGGGCAAGCTTATGGCCGTAGGAATAAATCTGAACCAAATCTACCCCGTGCCGGAGCAGCTCATCTCGATATTTGGTGAAACGAGACCAGTCCCCATAGGCACGCTTCAGGACTAGCCGTCCCCTTCTCCCGAGCTCGGCAAATAGGCGATCTAAATCCAGCATGTAATAACAGCTCTCTGCCGCAGTGGCGATGTTCTCAAAATCGATAAAGACGGCGATTGCAGGTCGTTCACGGCGCGCCATAGATGCTCCTAAAGACGTAGGATTTCATCGGTTCGAAAGAGCTGCGAAACGTGTTCCACGATAAACCAAGAAATGAACCAAATATGCTATTCATCATCATCCCGATCATGACTGTTAAAACAGAACAACAGCCATTCCATTACACCGAACCTCAATGAGCACGAGGCGGAAACAGGCAAGGACACTTTCTGCCATCGCCCTATTCCCCTCACCCTAGAAGAACATCCACCCCAGGGACTAACATCGGAGAACGCCCCGGCGATAGTAGTTAAGGAAGAATCGTGCTGTTAAGCGTGCCGGCTGTTGCCAGAGGAGTGTATTAGTTTTAATGAAAGCAGCAAAGGCTGCACCCAGAGACAGCAGGCTGTCAATCAGGCGATAGAGGCAGCAAGGGCAACCGCCAAAGTTCATCGATGCCATCTAACAGCGATTCCTGAAGCTGCCTAGAGCATACTGAAAGCGACTGACTCCGCAAACATTCTGCAAACAGCTAATCCATCACCACGATCTTATTCCCATAACTAATACAGGAAGGCTTCATCGCGAACTGGATATCAATCCTTCTAATTCCCCAAAGTTCACAACGCAGAAGATGTGACCATTAGCTCATCATTACGCCTTTTCGGATTTTGAACAAGGCAAAAGAAAGAAAGGAAGTGAAAACATGCCGAATGTTCGTCCTTAGTGTGGTCTGTGACCCATCTCTTTCCGAATATCTATAATGATTTCATCGGCAAGATCTTGCGCCTCGTCCGTAGTTCCAACGAGATCAAGCAAGGAAAAGCGGCTCTGAAAGCTCTTCGGGAGACCGGTTGCTTACCATAACCGCAATTATGCTGTAAGATTTCACAAGGCAGGCATACAAACCGTGTCTGGCTCTCCGGTATAGTTGCTTCCATCCCTCCGGCTTCTTCCGAATTCGTTACGCGCTCCCTAGGGGAGCTGTCTGGCTGTTTCGATGACTGCATATCCCTCCGTGTAGCTTTTTCCTAATTCGATCGCGATGATGGTCTTCTCCGGCCGTATATTGTATACTGATGACAAACTCGTTAAACGAGCAAAGATGCCTGGGTTATATGTCCGTGGACGGAATACACAGAAAGCGATGCGCCTGCACCGGCTGCGCCTTTCGATAAGGAGAAAGGTCTTTGCATCACACCAACCGCTTTAGTAGAGCACTCGTCCTGGGATGGATGATCTTGGCCCTAGACCTTAGGGGGGTAACGCCAACCGGCGCCCTCGCCCCTATCGACGTGGAGAACGCCCTCTGGTATCAGCGGAGCGGATATGTCCCACCCGCGCCGGAGGCCCGAGCCCCGCTCCCCCAGATCCTCCCCACGCCCCATCGTTTGCCAGGCCCACATCGGGCCTACTTCCCTTTGATCCTCCGCGCCTCCGCTCCCGAGTTCCGCGCCCTCTGGGTCACCCGTTTCGATTGGACGCGGACGGACGGCGTCCCCGCGCGGCCGGAGGCCCTGATCGCGATCGCCGAGCAGGCGGCCGCCGCCCGCTTCAACGTGCTCCTCTTCCAGGTCCGCGGCACCGGCGACGCCTACTACACCCCCGGCCACGAGCCGTGGGCCGCCCGCCTCACCGGCACCGTCACCCGCACCACCGGAGTCTCGCCGGGCTTCGACCCCCTCCGCACCCTGCTCGACGCCGCCCGCGTCCACGGCCTCCAGGTCCACGCCTACGTCAACGTGTATCCCACGTGGCTCTGCGGCGTCGGTGCCCCGCCGGACGGCCTGAACCCGCCCCATCCGTTCTGGACCTTCTCCCGAACCAACGGGAGGTCATGGAGCGCGTGGCGCGCCCACGATTCCTCAGGGAATCCGATGAACCTGATGACCTGCTCCTCCTATCTCTGGGCTACCCCCGCTTGGCCCGGCGTGCGCGATCAGGTGGTCCGGGTGATCCGGGATCTCATGGTACGCTACCCCCTCGATGGCGTGCACCTGGACCTCGTCCGCTATCCAGGACGGGATTACTCCTATGATCCCTTCACCCCTTCGTTCAGCGACCCGGCGGCGCGGGCGGAATGGCAACGGGAGCAGGTCAATGCTCTGGTGCGGGAGGTCCACATGACGGTCAAGGGGATCCGCCCCCACGCCTGGGTGACGGCGGCCGTCTGGGGGGTCTACCAGAACCGATGGGGCTGGCCGGGCTTCACGTCGGGATACTCGGACTATTACCAGGATTCCGTGCGCTGGCTCCGGGAGGGCTGGGTGGATGCCCTGATGCCGATGATCTATCCTGCAACCCCCTCGGCGAACTGCCCCGACACCACGGTCTGGACCCTCGAACGGTTCCGGACGCTGGTGGCAGATTTCCATGCGCGGGCGCCCGGTCGATATGTCTTCCCGGGCATCCATGGCGGCTACGCCTGCTTCCAGGACGTCCGGGATCGGATCGAGGCAGCGCGATCGCTGGGTGCCCAGGGGATGGCGATCTTCGCCTACGGCCCGGCCCAGATGCGGGGCTACTGGGACGAGTTCGCGGCGCAGGTCTACCCGGCGCCCGCCCCAGTTCCCCCGCCCCCGTAGCGGGTGGCCAGGACGGCAAGGACAAACTGGGGAAGAGCCAGCATGCGCCGCCAGCGCCACGGCTGGCGGATCAGGCGGTAGAGCCATTCGAGGCCGGCCTCCCGCATCCAGCGTGGGGCGCGGGGCACCATCCCCGCGATGAAGTCGAACGCCCCTCCTACGCCCATCGCCACCGGGACCCCCAGTTCGGGCTGATGGCGGGCGATCCAGAGGTCCTGCTGGGGCGCGCCGTAGGCCACGAACAGGAGATTCGGCCGCGCCTTCCGCAGGCGCTCCAGGATCACCGGCGCGTCCTCGGGCCGAGGGGAGCCGGCGAAGGTCCCGGCGACGACCAGGCCCGGATATCGGGCCTGCAGGACGGCGGCGGCGCGATCGGCCACGCCCGCTGCGGCCCCCAGCAGGAAGACTCGCCATCCCCGCTCCGCCGCCCGAGCGGCCAGGGCCTCCATCAGCTCCACCCCCGGCACCCGCTCCCGCAGCGGCTGCTTCAGGATCCGCCCGGCCCACAGCAGCCCCACGCCGTCCGGGACGTTCAGGCTCGCGTTCTCCAGCGTCCGGAAGAACGCCGGGTCCCGCCGAGCGCGCATGACGAACTCCGGGTTCACGGTGCAGATCTGGGCGGGCTGGCCCCGGGCCAGAAAGGCCTCCACGATGCGGAGGGCCTCCCCCATCGTGACGTCGTGGACCCGAACTCCCAAGATGCGTCGGACAGGCGCCTCGATCATCGGTGATCGATCGGTGAAAGATCAGATGGGCGGACGCGGTGCCGCCGGCGAGCTCGCTCCGGAGTGTTTCATTTGTAGCATAGCCGATTCCGGTTCACCAGGCCCTCCGATGGTAGAGGAAGGCTCCCGTCTGATCCTTCTCTGGAATCGAGCAAGGGGAGGATTTCACGGGCAGGGGAGGCGGCTTTCTACGATCCGGTCCTCATGGATTGCCGGCGCAGGAGCGCTCCCTGCGCCCGAAGTTGAACGAGGGATGGGGCGGGAATGCGGGGGCGCGTTCGGGTTCCGGTGCGGATCGCTACGTTCCGCGGATCATGGGATAGACGAGCCTGTCGAGGTGGTTCAGGAATTTCCGGTGCGGATCGCTACGTTCCGCGGATCCGCCACGGGGCGGTATAGATGTTGGCTCCCCGCTCCCGCAGGAAGCCCACCACGGTCATCCCGACGGCCTGGGCGAGCTCGAGGGTGAGACTGGAGGGGGCCCCGATGGCGGCCAGGATGGGAATGCCCGCCCGCAGGGTTTTCTGGGCGATCTCGAAGCCCGCCCGGCCGCTCACCAGCATCACCGCCTGGCTGAGGGGCAGACATCCCTCACGAAGCGCAGCGCCGATGACCTTATCCACTGCATTGTGGCGGCCCACATCCTCCCGCAGCCAGCGCAATCGCCCCTCTGGATCGAAGATCGCCGCCGCGTGGAGCCCGCCGGTGCGGCGGAAGAGCGCCTGCGCCTCCTGGAGCCGACGGGGGAGGTCATACAGGAGCGAGAGGGGGATCACCGGCCCATCCTCCGGCAACGAGGGGAATCCCTGAACGAACACCGCCTCGATGGCGGCCTTCCCACACACCCCGCAGCTGCTGGTCATGTAAAAATGCCGCGCCAGCCGCTGCCGATCGATCCGGAGGCCCGGCGGCAGGATCACCCGCGCTTCGTTCGGGGAGGGGCGCTCGATCGACAGGCCACGGGCCAGCGCTCGCGGGTCATCGATCAGGCCCTCGGTGTAGAGGAAGCCCAGCGCCAGCTCCTCATCGTGTCCGGGGGTCCGCATGGTGACGGCAACCGGGAAGTGCTCCATCGTCCCATCCCCGGAGACCACCACCTGGATCTCCAGGGGCTCCTCCACGATTACCACATCCTCCCGGGCCTCGGCGTAGTCCTGCCGCCATCCGGTGATCGGCCATCCGATCCACGCGCCCTCCCGGCCCATCCGAGCTCTCCTTTCCGTCCCTGCTGAGCGGATTCAATCCGTCACCTTTTCCACATACGCCACGATGCCTTTGTAAGCCGGGATCCCTGCCAATGGGGAGCGGACCTCCAGGGCGGCCAGGACGTTCCCTTCCGGCCAATGGATCTGCAGGGTGCCGGGCTTCACATCCCCCAGGAACACCCGGCCGTAGAACACGCCGTGGGCGTTCTGCAGCCGCACCCGATCCCCTAGGCGGAGCTTCAGCCGTTCCGCGTCGGCGGGATGCATCAGCACGGCGTCCCGGGGGAGGCCGTTCAGAGGATCCACATCCTCCTGAACCATGCTGTTGAACTGCTTCCCCCGTCGGGTCGCCACCCGGAACGCGCCCTCTGGGATCTCCATCCGGGGAAGCGGCACCGCCTTGAAGCGGGCCTTCCCGTCCGAAGTGGGGAAACGCCAGCCTTCGCACAGCCGGGGCCCGCCGTACTGGAACTGATCCCCCTTCTTCCTCAGGTGCTGGATGCCATCGTATTGAGGAATGACTCGCGCGATCTCCTCCCGGATGGCTGCAGTGTCCGGGAAGCGGAGGCAATTCGCCAGCTCCGGGCGGGCGCGGGCGCCCAGCTCCCCGAAAACCCACCACTCCGGGCGCGCCTCCCCGATGCGCGGCCCCGGGATCTCCGGGCTGAAGATCACCCGGCGCTCGGTGGTGGTTTCGGTGACTCCGCCTGGGCCCTCATAACGCGTGGCGGCTGGGAGCAGGAGGACCGCTTCCCGAGGCTCGAACAACATCGGGGGCGAGAGGACGATGTCCATATGGACCCGGAGGGGGATCCGCTCCAGGGCCTCGCGGACAACATCCGGGCGGGGGAGCACCTCGTGGAAGTTGCCGCCTACGCTGAAGAGGAGATCCAGCTCCCCGCGATGGGCGGCCTCCACCATCTCCGGAGCCGTGAGGCCGCGTTGAGCGAGGACCTCGAAGCCGTAGAGCGCCGAGAGGCGGCGGGCGTTCTCCTCGTTGATGGGCAGACCCCCCGGGAAAACGGTGGCGTAAGCGCCCATCTCGGCTCCGCCCTGGACCCCCGAGTGGCCCCGGATGGGCATCAGGCCGCATCCCTCGCGGCCGACGAAGCCCCTGGTCAGGGCGAGGTTGATGATGGCGTGGACGTTGTCCTCCCCATGGGCGTGCTGGGTGATCCCCATGCTCCACACGAAGACCGCCCGCCGGGCTTCCGCCACCATGCGGGCGAAGTCCAGCATCTCCTCCCGGGAAAGCCCGGCGCTTTCCTCCAGTTCCTCCCACGGCGTGGCCATCAGCAGCGCCCGCAGCTCCTCAAAGCCGGTCGTGTGCGCCCGGATGAAGGCTTCGTCCACCCAATCCCGTTCGATCATGTGCCGGATGGCGCCGTGGATGAACGCGATGTCGCCGCCCACCCGGATCTGGAAGAAGCGATCCGTGATCCGGGTTCCGAACAGGGCGCTCTCCACATCGGAGGGAACCCAGTATCGTTCCATCGCCGGCTCCCGATACGGGTTGACCAGCGCCACGCGGGTTCCGGCTTTGCGGGCGTAGTAGAGATACTTCATCATCACGGGCTGGTTGTTCGCTACGTTCGACCCGAAGAACACGATGAGGTCTGTCCCGATCAGATCCGTGTAGGAGCAGGTGGTGGCGCCCACGCCGAGGGCCGACCGAAGGGCGAGCGTGCTGGGGGCATGGCAGACCCGCGCTGCGTTGTCGATGGAGTTGGTCCCCAGCGCCCGGACTACCTTCTGCGCCACGTAGTAGGCCTCGTTGGGGAGGCCGCGGCTGGTGAGATAGAAGCCCATCCGTTGCGGCACCGTGCGGCGGATGAAGCCGGCGATGAAGTCCAGGGCCTCGTCCCAGGAAACCCGGCGGAAGCCAGGCTCGCCGCGATGTCGGATCATCGGGTAGGGAAGGCGGCCCAGGGCGCGGAGCTCGCGGGCGGATCGCTGGGCCAGGGATCGCGCGTCCGAGAGGAGGCGGATGTCGAGGGGAGGCATCGTGTTGAGGCGGAGCAGGCGCAGGCGGACGTTGCAGAGATGGATCCCGGTGATGGTCCAGTCGCGCATCCCAGCGGTGCCCAGGGCGCACCCGTCGCAGACCCCATCCCGCAGGATGCGCCAGGCGTAGCCGAGCCGATCGCGATTCTCCCAGATCGCCCGCAGGATCTCCAGGTAATTGTTCGGGCGCTGCTCGCCGATCCCGAAGGGCTTCCAGCTGGCCCACAGGTGCGGCATCCACCGCCGGGCCGGCGGCCGCACCGCCTGCTGAACCCCTCCCATGTCAGCCCTTCCTTTCCGGATGGCGCGGGGGTTCGAATCCCCGGTGAGTACAGGGTAGCTGTCCCGGGGTCCCTCCCATTCACCTCCTTACCTCAGGGGCTGGGGAAGTGTGTTCGGTGAAACAGCTTAGGCCTCCCAGCAGCCCGGCTTCGCTATCGGGGAGAGACCTAATCGCGCAGCTTTTGATTTATTTTAACGCATATCTTCTTTTTGACTAGACTTTAGACTGACTTGCAAACGCATGCTGTGAATTCCATCCATGAAGACACGGCGAGCCCTTGTGGAGGGAAGCCGATGAAGCCCCTCCCCCTTTCTCTCTCCTCCCCGCGGCCCTAAAGGCTGTTGGGGATCTCCACAGGTGATCCTTATTCTGTCCGGTCAGGATCCGGAGTTCCCTTTCGGGAAGCGCTACAGCACGCGGATCCATGCCTGGGCCAGGGTTTCCAGGTGAAGGCCCAGCCACGGGCTCGCAAACAGCAGACCGAGCTCGGCGATCCACCAAGCGATCCCGAACCAGACCGCCGAGCGAGGCATCGGGCGCAACGGCGTTGCCTCCAAGACAGGCGCGCGAAGCTCTCGCAGCAGCGCCCATCCCAGAAGCCCCACGCTGCCGATCAGCGCCAACGCTAGAAGCGGATGAGAGGGCAACAACAACCGGGTAAACGCCCATCGCGCGGTGAATCCCGCAAGGGGGGGGACGTTCATCAGGGCCATGCCGCTTCCCAGCAGGAGCGCAATCACCCACGGCCCTCGATCCAGCGGAACTCGGCCGGACTCCGTGGAGCCGCTCATCCGACGGTGCGCGGCCAATCCGAAGGCCAGTCCTGCCAGAGCGATGATCCCCATCCACATGGTCCAGGCGCTCAGATAGATCCCCTCGACGGTTCCTGTGCCCAGCGCCAGCCACAGGAGGCCGCCGGAGGCCAGCCAGAGGTATCCTCCGATGGCCCCCCAGCCTCGCTCGGCCAGGGCCAGCAGGGCGCTGCTGAGCGTCATCAGGATCCCCATGGTTTGTAGGCCCGCGCTCCATCCCGGGAGCTGCGCCAGCCATGGGAACTCCTGGGCCCAGGCGAGCAGCCAGAACCAGGTTCCATAATTCAGCAGGAACACGGTGAAGGCGGCCCCGACCGGCGCGCCCTCCGCGAACAGGAGCACGACCCAGCGGTAGGCTGGCCAGACCCCTAACCAAAGGATCATACCCATCCCGATCAGCACGGTAGTCAGCGTCATCCAGAGGAGCTGACCTGGGTTCAGGGCGGCTTGTTCGGCGGCCCAAACAGCAGTGACCCAGGCGAGGAAGCCCAGGCTAACCGCAATCAGATATTGCATCGCCCCTTCCAAGCCGTGGCCCTCCCCTAGTATCGTCAACGCTAGCAGCAGAGCAGCGCTGCTGATGAAAAACACCCCTAAGGTGATCGGTCGCAACAACAGGCCAATCGTCCACAGCCCCCCCGCAGCAAGCCCAATCGGATACAGACGGCGCTCGAATCGAAAGGGCCATGCAGTGAGGAACAGCAGGGCAGCACATCCCCACAGCGTGCTCAGCGCCCAGCGATCGGTTTCTGTGAGACGAAGGCTCCGCCCGAACACCACCAGCGGCGCGCCCAGGACCGTTTGATCCTGCTGGATAGCAACGGGAGGCCATGAGGCGACCCAGAGGAAGCTCACCAGCGCTGCGGCAACCGCGGCCGCCGCGGGAGCGGCCAGCGGGGTGCGTCGAAGCGGATAGATCACGGGAGCAGACAGGAAGGGCGCGGCGATCAAGATCAACAATGGGAGATTCACATCGAAACTCACGCTGAAACCTCCTGACGGACCAGAATAAGAGCAGCGGTGAGGAAAGCAATCATCAGACTCATCCCAGCCATTAGCCCAATAGCGATCAAGCTGTCCTGGATCGAGAGGTAGAAAACCTGGTAGCCGTTCAGCATGGTCAGCACGCCTAACCCGGCTTTTAGGGGAGAACGGCTCAAGGTAGCGATCAATAGACCGATCCCAATCAAAGTGCCGGTTACGATCAGAAGAGAGGGAGAAGCAACCGGCAAGGGAAACTGGATTACGACGGTGCGGGCGAGGATATAAAGAAAAGGAGCGGCCAAGATCCGAAATCGCCAGTGAACCGCTGGGCGGGCCATTAGGGTTTTGGGAGCTGTAGTCTGGGCTCGCCGACCGGCCAGATAGAGTAGCAGGGTCAGGATGGCACTGTTCAGGATCTGGATCCCGGCTAGCTCCCGAGGGACTTCCGTGGTTTGCTCAAGGAGAAACCCACCCGCCGTGCCCATCAGCGCCCACGCCACTAGCATCCCCCGCCAATCATCAACAGCCAGCACAAGCCCAGCCAGAGCAACAATCGCTATCATCGCCAGCTCACCGATGTTCCAGGCACCAATCACGTTCCCCTCCCGGCGGTTGAGGCTCTGATCCAGTTTAGAAGCAGCTAGACGGAAAGCACAAGCCCCTCTGTCCTCTCCCCGGGGCTGTTCACGATCGTGGTGATGGTGAATGGTCACAGATCTAACGTCAGAGAGCCTGAGTTGCGTCAGAATGGTGTTTTGTGATAAGTTCTTCCTCGACCCCATGACTAAGGGGATAATCAAGCATCGAGGATCAGGCTCTTCCACTTTTCTTCTCTTCATTGTTCTATTAGATTCTCCCATCTGGAGTCAGACGATGGCGCACAGGAAAAGTTCCTCTCAGATCCTTCAACGAATTCGGGCCTGGACGGTGCCCAATCCACGGACAATCATGCGAGAGGTGTTGGCAAATGGCATCACCGTGCTCGCCTATGAGAATTTCAACAGTCCCTCCGTAGTCCTCTCAGGCCTCCTTTGGGCTGGGGCAGTGGATGAGCCGCCAGATCGAGCCGGGCTGGCCGCGTTCACGGCGGAAATGCTCACCCGGGGGACCGCCCATCGAACGTTCCACGAGATCTATGAGGCGATGGAGTCGGTCGGGGCGAGCCTGGACATCGGCGCAGGTTATCATACGACCGGCTTCAGCCTGAAAGCTCTGGCCGAGGATCTGCCCGCGCTTCTGGAGATCCTGGCGGACGTCCTGCGCAACCCCGCGTTCCCCGAGGAGGAGGCGGAGAAGGTGCGAGGGGAGATCCTCACGGATCTGCAGGAACGGGAACAAGACACTCGGCGGATGGCCGGGCTTCGGTTCCGGGAGACGCTGTTCCAGGGCCATCCGTATGGACGAAGCGTGGACGGCCATCGGGAGACGGTGCAGGCCATTACCCAGGAGGATTTGGTCGCTTTCCACCGGAAGTTTTATAGCCCGGAACGGATGATCATCGCCATCGTAGGGGCGATCCGCGCCGAGGAGGGGATCGAGGCCAACCGGCGGGTTTTCGGGGATTGGATGGCCCAGCGTCCGGTGCCGGATCCTCTGCCGTCGGCCTCGCCCCCAGACCGCTGGATCCATGTCCACACGCCGATCTCGGGCAAAACCCAGACGGATCTGGTGATGGGCACCGTTGGGCCGGCCCGCAAAGATCCAGATTATTACGCGGCTGCGCTGGCGAATTGCATCCTGGGGGTTTTCGGGATGATGGGCCGGCTGGGAGATCACGTTCGAGACCGGGATGGGCTGGCCTATTACGTTTATAGCCGTCTGGATGCGGGCCTGCTCCCCGGGCCGTGGAGCGTCATCGCCGGGGTGGCCCCGGAGCATCTTCCTCGGGCGCTGGAAGGCATCCGCACGGAGATCCGGCGCCTGCGGGAGCGACGAGTTCCTGCAAAGGAGCTGGAGGAGAACAAGTCGTTTTTGATCGGCTCTCTTCCCCTCCAACTGGAGACCAACGAGGGAATCGCTGGGGTTCTCGTCGATATGGAGCTGTTTGAGCTGGGCCTAGATTATCTGGAACGCTATCCGGAGATCATGGCCAGCCTCAACGCCGCAGAGGTTCAGGCGGCAGCCCGCAAGTATATGGATCCCGATCGCATGGTGCTCTCCACGGCAGGCCCGGAGCCGGATCCCCCATCGCTTATCTTCTGATCTAAGGGTTTTTTGAAGGCGGGCCGAAAGTCCCTCGCGCCGTCCCGAAGGATTTTTCTCCACCTCTCCACAGCCCAGAGACCATACGGAGGGGGGAACCATGAGGAAAAAGCTCAAGCTTTCGGGCTTGGCTTCAGTTCCTCGCCCATTTCCTGCTTTCCAGCCTGCAAACCCGACGCCTCATTACTTCAGGAAGCACCCATGCCCTCTCGTCGGAGAAAGGAAATGCTCTTCGAACAGATAGGCGTGCGGGGCCGTCTGCGGATCGGCTGCAACGGCCTGTCTGGCTTCCCGGATAAGAGAGCGGCATCTGTTAAAACGATATGGGATTGTGAATCCCCAAGGTGCTGAGGCCGCGAAAGGAGGAACGATGAACGTGGAAATCCGGGTGGAGATCGTCGCTCTAGCGGATGAAGCGGTCTGGCTGGTGCAATCGCCGCAGGGGAACTGGACCCTGCCAGGAGGTCCTCTGGCGGAAGGCGAGGATCCTGCCGATGGCGTCCGGCGATGGATGGCCCAAATGGCCGGGTTGGAACCGGAGAAGCCCATCATCCTGGAGGCAGCCTCCCGGCGGGAGGATGGGCGGTGGCAGTTGATCCTGCGTTATGCCTCCCGCCTGCTTCAAGAACCCCGTCCGGCCTCCGAGCTCCCTATGTCCGGGCTTTTTCACATTGAGCACCTTCCCCCGCTGGATCCTGAGCAACGGGCGGCGATCTATCGGGCATTGCAGCTGTTATGAACGCCGCGGGCAACGTCTGAGTCCCCCCGGAAGTTGGGAGTTGGGGCGCCGCCAGGAACAGCATCCCAACCCCAAGGGATATGAGCTCATGTCCAGCCTCTATGCAGGCTGGAGAGCGAACCGCCCATGCGGGAAAGGGTCCGCTCCTCTCCCCCCTCTTCCCACGTTGCGAAGCGACGAGGGAAGGATGCCCAAACATTTCGGATGGGAGGGCAGGCAGCGAAGCCGTTCACCCCATCACCCGGCCCAGCCAGCGGCACGTCTTCTGGCTTTTCAGGCCGTCTATTCCCCATTTGACAAGGCCCGACCCTTGGAGTAACATCGCATCCGGTTTTGGAAAATGATTATCTTTAGATAGAGGTTTTCCATGATTCGGCGATCGGAGCGGTTGAGGGCGATGCTGGAGGGCCTGCGGGCATCCGGGTTGCGGCTGACGCCCCAGCGGGTGGCCATCTGCGAGGCGCTGGCGATGAGCCGGAACCATCCCACCGCCTACGACCTCTACCGACGTCTTCGCCGGCGGTTCCCCACGATGAGCCTGGCGACGGTTTACAAAACCCTGGATGCGCTGGTGCGGCTAGGCCTGGTGAGCGCCCTAGGAGATGCGGGGGATGGGATGGTGCACTACGATGGGGACACTGAGCCCCATATCAATCTGGTCTGTCTTTCATGTCACCGGGTGCAGGATCTGGAAGGCGTGGGTGTTCGGGCCCTGCATCAGCGGGTGGCGGCCTGCTCGGGCTATGCGCTGCGGGGAGCCCGCCTGGTCTATTACGGGCTTTGCCCGGATTGCCAACGGAAAGTCGAGGCGTCCATCGCAAAGGAGGTCTGAACAATGGCAGAACGGATCCGCCGCTTCGTTCTGGATGAGCGTCGGCTGGAGTTCCCCTTCGTGGGATGGACGCTGGTCGCGCTAATCGGCGGGATGGTTTCGCGCTGGGCGGCCCCTGGCATCGAGGGCGTTTTCTGGACGGCAGCCTATCTGTTCGGGGGCTTCTATGGCGTGCTGGATGGCGCTCTAGCGTTGCATATGGGACGTCTGGATGTCAATCTGTTGATGATTCTTTCCGCCCTGGGGGCCGCCTTCATCGGGCATGCGGAAGAGGGAGGAACATTGCTGTTCCTCTTCTCCCTTTCGAACGCGTTGCAGACCCTGGCTCTGGAGCGCACCCGTCAGGCTATCCGGCGGTTGCTGAACCTCCGCCCCCCGGTCGCTCATCGCATCCGCGAGGGGGGAGAGGAGACGATCCCGATCGAGGCGATCGAGGTGGGGGATCGACTGCTCGTTCGACCTGGCGAGCGGATCCCGGCAGATGGGGTGGTCGTGGCGGGCTTCTCCGCTGCCGACGAGTCCCTGCTGACCGGCGAATCCATGCCCGTGCCCAAAGGGCCGGGGGATCCCGTTTTCGAGGGCACGCTCAACAGTTATGGGGCGTTGGAGGTCCAGGTCACCCACACGGCCTCGGACACGATGCTGGCGCGGATTATTCATCTGGTAGAGGAGGCGCAGGCGCAGCGGGCCCGCACGCAGCAGGCGATCGATCGCTTCGAGCAACGGTATGCATGGGCCGTCCTGGCCGGGGCGGCGCTTACCCTGGTCCTCTCCGGGCTTTGGGGAGAGGCTTTCGATCAGGCGTTCTATCGGGCGATGACCTTGTTGGTGGTGGCTTCCCCTTGCGCCCTAGTGATCAGCACCCCGGCCGCCTTCCTCTCCGCGATCGCTGCCGGAGCCCGGCGGGGGCTCCTGTTCAAGGGTGGGATGGTCCTGGAACGCCTGGCCCAGGTCCGGTTGGTGGCGATGGATAAGACGGGGACCCTCACGGAGAATCGGGTGGCGGTGCAGTCGGTGCGCGCGCTGGAAGGAAACCATCCCGATGTGATCCTGGCCCTGGCGGCAGCCGTAGAGGTTCGTTCGGAGCATCCGATCGCTCGGGCGATCGTGGAGGAGGCCCGAACGCGCGGTCTATCCTTCCCGGAAATCCGGGAGGTGGAAGCCCGTCCGGGCTTGGGGGTGATCGGTTTCACCAATGCGCATCGGATCTGGGTAGGTTCCCCCCGGCTGTTCCAGCAGGAGGGCATCTCGCTTCCTGTCGAATTGCGCGCCATGCTGGAGGAGGCGCAGCAGGCCGGTCGGACGGCTTTGCTGGTCTACGATGGGCAGTGGCGGGGCCTGATTGAGGTGGCCGATCGGGTTCGACCGGAGGCCACGGAGGCGGTGCAGGCGTTGCGCCGCCTGGGGATCGAGGCGGTGATGCTGACCGGGGATCATCCGACGGTCGCCCGCGCCGTGGCCCAGGTGGTGGGGATCCGGCGTTTCGAAGGCGGGCTGCTGCCGGAGGAGAAGCTGGCGCGGATCCGTTCCCTAGCGCAGTCGATCGGGCCAGTGGCGATGGTCGGGGATGGAATGAACGATGCGCCGGCCCTGGCCGCGGCCTCCGTGGGGATCGCCATGGGGAAGATGGGAAGCGATGCGGCGATTGAGACAGCGGATGTGGTGCTTCTTCAGGAAGATCTCCGCCGGGTTCCTGAGGCCATCGCCTTAGCCCGTGCGGCGATGCGCACCGTGTGGCAGAACCTGGCTTTCGCCAGCGGTGTGATCGTCCTGCTGGTGGCGCTCACGTTCGGCCTGGGGATCCCTCTGCCGCTGGCAGTGGTCGGGCATGAAGGAAGCACGCTGCTGGTGGTGCTGAATGGGTTGCGGCTCCTCCGATGGGGATGGGGATCCGCTGGAGGCAAAGGAGGTGAAACCAGAACTTAATCCGGAGTTACGCCGTTGGCTTCCTCCGGGGACCTTGGAGGCATTTTCTTTCCATCCTCCCACAGCGCAAGGGGCCGTGGGGATGGAGATAAAGAGGGGTTCATTCCACCTCGTCGGATCAACTCCCGACAGCGTCACTCCCGCTTAAGTTCGGCGATCACTGCCCTGTGGTGCCAGGGGGGCGTAGAATCGCTGGGGGCAACCGGAAAAGGTGATGAAGCGGCCTGCTTCAGTATTCCAGGGAGTTCCTCGATGCTGCAGGTTTCCGTGATCGCCACCGTCAAAAACGAAGGGGATTCCATCCAGGAATTGCTGGATTCTCTGGTCCTTCAGTCCCGCTTCCCGGATGAGGTGATCATCGCCGATGGGGGATCTACGGATGGAACCTTGGAGCGCCTGCGGGCGGAGCGGCGGCTGCCGCTGCGGATCATCGAGGCGCCGGGGACCAACATCGCTCAGGGACGCAATCGGGCGATCGCCGTCGCCCGGGGAGAGATCATTGCGGTGACCGATGCCGGGGTGCGCCTGCATCCCCAATGGCTGGAGCGTCTGCTCCGGCCCTTCGAGGAACAGCCGGGGACTGTGGTGGCCGCGGGGTTCTTCCTCCCGGATCCCCGCACGCCGTTTGAGGTGGCGATGGCCGCCACCGTGTTGCCAGAGCGGCGCGAGATCCGGTCGGATCGTTTCTGGCCCTCCAGCCGTTCGATCGCCTTCCGCAAAGCCGCGTGGGAGGCGGTAGGTGGCTACCCCGAGTGGCTGGATTACTGCGAGGATCTGGTCTTCGATTTCGCCCTATACGAGCGTTTCGGCCCCTTCGCCTTCGTCCCCGAGGCCGTGGTTTACTTCCGGCCCCGCCGGACGATGCGGGCCTTCTTCATGCAGTATTACCGGTATGCCCGGGGGGACGGGAAGGCGGATCTCTGGCGGCTGCGTCACGCGATCCGTTACAGCACCTACCTGGGCCTGATCCCAGCGCTGGCCGGGCTCAGCCTGTGGGTTCATCCCCTGTTCGCCCTGGGCTATCTGCTGGGGGGATGGCTCTATCTACGCCTTCCCTATCGCCGCCTCTTCCGGCTCTGGCGAGACTACGCATGGCGGGATCGAATTCGGATGGCCCTCTGGATCCCGTTGATCCGGGTGTGGGGGGATCTGGCGAAGATATGCGGCTATCCAGTGGGGGTATGGTGGCGCTGGCGTCATCTTCGGGGGTTCCGCCGGCCTCGCGGGTTCACCGGGCTTCAACCCCAGAGAACATCGTGGGTTTCCGAGCCGTGATGCGCTGGCTCTGATTTTCCCTCTCCCCTGACGAAAGCAGAGGGAGGGGAAAGCTTGCGGAATGTCCATCCGCCTCCCCCAGCCCCTATGAACGCCAGGAAGTCATGACATCCGAAGCGTGCTGAAAGACCGAGAGCGCCGCTGGCGGCTCTTCGGAAAATGGATCTCTGGACTGGAATTTCGGGTAAGCGTTTGTAGAGCAGCTTAGGATTTATCTGTATGATATGGCCAGCGAAAACTCCTCTTTCGCACAGGAGCATCGCATGGGGCATGAAAAAGCCGGGAAGGGATTACAGATCCTGCTGAGGATCACCGCCCTGGTCATCGGCCTGCTGACGATGTGGGGTGCGCTGGTGCGCACCACTGGATCCGGTCTGGGGTGCCCGGATTGGCCATTGTGCTATGGACGGGTCATCCCTCCTCTGGACGATATGGCTGCCTGGTTGGAATGGATCCATCGGCTTCTGGCGGCCAGTGTGACGCCGTTGCTGGCGCTTTCCGCCTGGATCGCCTGGCGGAAGGAACGACGTCCAGGGCTTTACCGCCCGCTCTTCTGGGCGCTGGGGCTGGTCTTCGGGCAAGCCCTTCTGGGCGGGCTGACGGTGATCCTCGAACTTCCGCCGACCATGGTGGCGGTTCATCTGGCCCTGGCGTTGACGATCCTGGCCCTCACCCTGGTGGCGGCGGTGCGCGCCTCCGCGCCGTGGTCCACTTGTGCCCCGCACCGGGAGCTTTCCTCGGTTCAACCCGCCGCCAGCGCGATGCGCTGGATCGGCATGACCGGGCTTGGGCTGTTCGCCCTTACGCTGGTGGGAGCGGCGGTGACCGGAAGCGGAGCCTCCTGGGCGTGCTCGAGCTGGCCCTTCTGTGAGGGATGGATCATCTGGCCGGGGGATCTGCTGGGCCGCGTGCATATGCTGCATCGGCTGGTCGCCCTCGGCGTGGGACTCGCCATGGCCTGGCTCACGGTGCGGCTGGCGACCTGGCAGGGGATCTCTCGTGGGATTTTCCGCTGGGTTCTGGCCGCCTTCGTTCTCTACCTGATTCAGATCGGCCTGGGGGCGATCAACCTGTGGATGGGGTTCCCGGCGTCTTTGAACGCTCTGCATCTGGGGCTGGCCGCGGCGATCTGGGCGGCGATGGGGATTGCCTGGGCGTGGGCGCTGGGGGAGGCGCAATGGGTGGAAGGAATCCCCGAGGAAACGATCCGCCTGCGCAATCTGTGGGAGCCATATTTCACGCTGACGAAACCGGGGATCGTGGCCCTGCTTCTGGTCACCACAGCGGGGGCGATGATGATCGCCCAGGGTGGCTTGCCTCCCATCCTCGCCTTTATCTACACCCTGCTGGGCGGCTTTCTGATCTCCGGCGGGGCCAATGCGATGAACAACGTCTGGGATGCGGAGCTGGACCGGCAAATGCACCGCACGGCCCGCCGCCCGATCCCGGCCGGACGGCTGGGGCGGGGGGAGGCGGTGGGGGTCGCCTTGCTCTTTTCCGTCCTCGGCTTTTTGCTCCTGTGGACCTTTGTGAACACAACGGCGGCGTTGCTGGCGCTGGCGGGTTGGATCTGGTATGTGGGGATTTATACGATGGGTTTGAAGCGGTGGACATCGCAGAACATCGTGATCGGGGGAGCCGCTGGGGGATTCGCCCCTGTGGTGGGCTGGGCAGCGGTGACCGGGCAGGTGGATCCGATGGCGCTGTTCCTGTTTGCGCTAATCTTTTTCTGGACGCCTCCTCACACTTGGTCCTTCGCGATCCTGACAGAGCGGGACTATCGGGAGGCGGGCGTTCCGATGCTGCCGGTGGTGACCGGCGCGCGGACGGCAGCCTTCCAGGCCTTCCTATACACGGTCATCCTCGTGTTGCTCACGCTGGCCCCGTTCGTCGCAGGGGCGATGAGCGGGATCTATCTGGTCGGGGCGCTGGCGCTGGACGCCTGGCTGCTGCTCCTGGCTTTCCGCCTGTGGCGGGCGCCGGAGAAGGCCATCGCCCGACAGATGTATCACGCTTCGAACACCTATTTGTTCCTGCTCTTTGTCGTGATGGTTCTAGACCGGGTGACCCGCCCCTAAAAGGCCGCATGATCCCACGGTTGGGAGCTCAATGAAGCGTGGCTCTATCCCTCCGGATGCTCTACTAGTCGGCTTCCCGATCAGCTCAAGTAATCTTTCAACCGCCGGCTGTAGTGTGGATGGCGCAATTTGCGAAGCGCCTTGCTTTCGATCTGGCGGATCCGCTCTCGGGTCAGCCCGAACATCTGCCCTACCTCATCCAGGGTTCGCCACTGGCCGTCTTTCAACCCGAAGCGAACCTCCAGCACCTGCCGTTCCCGCTCTGGAAGCGTGTCCAGGATCTCTCGCAACTGCTCCCGGAGCATGGTCAGATGGGCCTCTTCCAGTGGGCTGCGGGTTCCCTGATCCTCGATGAAATCCGCCAGCTCGCTATCTTCCTCCTCCCCCACCGGCGTCTCTAAGGACATCGGCTCCGCGGCCCAGCGCAGGGCTCGCTCAACCTTCCGAGTGGCTTCCCGGAGACGACGGGCCAGATAGGGCGGCAGGGGCTGGTTGGCGTTCCAGGCCGCCTGAATCTCCAGAATCTCCTCTGGGGAGAGCAGGTTCAGCTCCAGGGCCAGCTCCTCGGGGGTGGGATCCCGGCCCAGGGTCTGCTGGAGTTTCTGTTGAGCCCGCATCAGGCGACTCAGGAACTCCGCTAAATGCACGGGGATGCGAATGGTGCGGGCCTGATCAGCGATGGCACGGGTGATGGCCTGGCGGATCCACCAGGTGGCATAAGTGGAGAACTTGAAGCCCCGCCCGGGATCGAACTTCTCCACTGCTCGCAGCAGTCCCAGATTCCCTTCTTGGATCAAGTCCAGGAAAGAGACACCACGGCCGATGTATTTCTTAGCCACACTGACTACCAGGCGCAGGTTAGATCGGATCAGCCAGGATCGAGCCTCGGACGCTTGATCTTGCAGATATCGCCATCGCTGGCTCAGCTGCTCTTCGGATGGCAAACGAGCTCGAAGAGCCCGCTCGCTGGGCCATCGAATGATCGAGGCCGATCTGATCTCAGCATGCGCCGCCAGATACGAAAGGGCCTCGGGGGGAAGCAACCATAGGTCTGTGTAGATTCGGACTAGTTGTCGCAACAAATCGGCCAGTCGTCGGCTGCCCCGATGACGCTCCAGATAAGGCTCGAGGGAGCGAGCTCGTGCTTCCGGAATAGGATGACTCACATCGTCGATTAGATCCGCCAAACGAGGAATCGGACGACGAAGCCGAGCCGCTATCTCAGTCGCCCGTTCCCAAGCGGCTATCAGATCGCGATAGACCGCGATGACTAGATCCGATAGGCAGGGCTTACGCAAGCTAGCGCGGATCTCATCCAGCTGTCGGGGGGCCTGAAAGCGGATGGCCAAATCCAGCTCCTGGGTGGGCTCCAACAAGGGCACCCGGCTGATCTCTCGCAAATACATCCTCACCGGATCCTCTGCTACCTCTAAACCCCACCATTCCCCTAGAGCCTCAATCTCCTCCTTGATCCCCTCATTCTCGATCTCCTCCAGTTCAGTTTCCTCGGGCTCCTCCGGGAGGGGTTCCTCCGCGATTTCTTCCTCTTCCTCCCCAGAGAGTCCTTCCTTCTCTTCTTCGTCCATCCACTCTTCCTCGAGACCCTGCTTCTCGTCATCGTTTTGCCAGGGCTGTTGCGGCATCCGCGGACACTCCTTTCTTAACATAATTTAAATCTTAGGTGGATCCGGGCAGCCTTGAGTTATATGGAGGTAGCACCACTGTCTCACATTGGAAGGCAAGAATACAGCTTCCCCTATCCCAAAGTGCTTCGCGTGGGTGCGTGGCCATCCATCATATGAAAGCTCCCGAGGGACAAGGTATTTCTTCGAATGGCTTAACGGCGAGCTGTCGCAGAAATTGAACTGTCGATCATCCATCGCCGATATCGGAAGCGCTGCACCTGATTCAGCGCTTCTGTCAACGGTTGCCATTTTGCCATGAATTCGTCTTGAGGCCAATCTGGAACAGATTCCGCCAGCGCCTGGAGATCCTCCAGAATTTCCTTTAGGCGCTGTTCACGGATCCACAGCGCCAGACGCAACGCTTCCTCCGCCCATCGCTCGTCTTCCGGATCGAAGCCGCGTAGCAGCGCCGCACGGCGCTGGAGCCGCTCCATCCACAGCGCTCGTAGTAACGGCCCGGCGCGCTGGGGATCCGTCTCTTCCTCCGCCCAACTTTCCACCGGCCCGAACTCCATCAGGTTCCGGAAGAGGGCTCGATGGATGGAATCCAGGAAATCCTCTTCGGAGAGGGGCTCTAGGCCCAGCTCCGCGAAACGGACATTGACGTAGGGCAGGAGATCAGGCTCTAGGCCGAGCATCACTAGCAGGGTCGCTTCCGCCTCCGCCCCGCTTTCGAAAGACTCAGCACCTTTATTGGATGGGGAAGACATGGTATGCAGAGGCACATCGCGACGTGTCCTTACCCGGGTCTTGCTCGTGCGATAGCTGGTGACCTGCTCCAGCACAACCCGTTCGTTCAAGCGGGCCATGCGGGCTGCCTGCTGAATATAGACATCCCGCTCCACTGGATCTGGGATCGCAGCGAGAATCGGAACGATCTCTCGAACGAAAGCTGCTTTTCCTTTGGGATCCCCCAGATGGTGCTGGGCAGCCAGATAATCCAGCAGGAAGGCGATGACCGGACGTGCTTCCTCCACTGCACGAACCCACTCCTGCGGATCCCGGCGGATCAGCTCGTCGGGATCCATGCCTTCTGGCAGCGTCAATACGCGCAGATCCACTCCCAACTGTCCGCTGAAACGGATCAATCCATGAGGGCCAAGCTCTAAGGTGGTTTCGGGAAACGCTTCGCGAGCTGAGGTCAGCCCTCGCAGCACCGCATGCATCCCAGCCGGATCGGCGTCCAGGGCCAACACCAGACGCTTCAGGCCGCGGCTGAGCAAACGAAGTTGGGTCTCACTGAGGCTAGTCCCGAGGGCAGCCACCACATTAGTGAAGCCCGCCTGATGAGCCATCATCACATCGAAGTATCCCTCCACGATCACCGCCACGCCTGTCCGCCGGATCTCCGCTCGGGCAAGGTCTAAGGCGAAAAGCACGGTGCTTTTATCGAAGAGGAGCGTCTGGGGGGAATTGAGATACTTTGGCTCCTCCCCGCCCAGGGCCCGGGCCCCAAAGCCGATCACGTGGCCCTGGGAATCGCGAATAGGGATCATCAGGCGGCCCCGGAACCGATCAAAGGCGGTGCCATCCTCCCGGATGACCACCAAGCCGGCGGCCTGGAGCTCTTCTATGAGGAAGCCCCGACGGAGCATGGAATCGATCAGAGCGTGCCATGCGCTGGGACTGTAGCCTAGGCCGAAGCGATTAATGGTTTCGGACGTCAGCCCCCGGGCGGCTAGATAGGCCCGCGCCGGCTCGGCCTCCGACGTCTGGCGAAGCTGGTGCTGGTAGAAAAGGGTGGCGGCCTCCAAGACCTCACGGAGACGCGCGCGCTCCCGTTCGCGGGCCTCGGCCTCGGGTGTCCGAGGCTCAAGGGGAATACCGGCTCGCTGCGCCAGAAGCCGCAAGGCCTCCGCGAAAGTCGTCCCATCGCGCCGCATTATAAACTGGAAGATATCGCCACCCGTGTTGCAGGCACCGAAGCATCGCCAGGTCTGGGTATCAGGGAAGACCGCGAAAGAAGGCGTGCGCACATTGTGGTGGAAGGGGCAGAACCCGATATAGTTCTTCCCCGAGCGGCGTAGCCGGACAGTCTCCCCGATGATCTCCACGATATCCAGGCGGGATTTGATTTCCTCGATCAGGGACATAAGAGATCACTTCGCACCGCAAGCAGCTGGTCGTATGACGTGATCCGGAAGAAGATCCAAAACTTTACTTTCGGTGAGGAGCTCGAAACCGATGAAAATCTTCGCATCTCAAGCGGGTTGTAGGAAGAACAGCGCTCCCAGCGCCTTGTAGCCAAGTCGGTCTTCCATCATAACATAGAAACAGGGGATTATGCCAAATCGGGAAGAACCGACATCAGACATATGGCTTGCCTCCAGGATAATGGTGCCACAACTTATTCCGATGGAGGGTCTGGCTGTGCAGGTCGTGGTGCTCGCGGGCGGCGTGGGGGGCGCTCGGATGGCAGACGGGTTCGCCCAGGTGTTGCCGCCGGAGGATCTTACGGTGGTCGTGAATACCGGCGACGATTTTGAGTGGCACGGCCTTCTGGTGTGCCCGGATCTTGACACGGTGATGTATACCCTGGCCGGGATCGCGAACCCGGAGACCGGATGGGGGATCGCAGGAGACACCTGGGCGGCGCTGGAGATGCTGGCGCGATACGGCGGGGAGACCTGGTTCCGTATTGGGGATCGCGATTTGGCTACCCACATGTTCCGGACCTTCCTGTGGCGTCAGGGTGTTCGGCTAAGCGAAATCACCGATCGCCTCCGCCGTGCCCTGGGGGTGCGGGTGGCCATTTGGCCGATGAGCGATGATCCGGTGCGGACGATTGTGAAGACCGAGGAAGGGCCGCTTCCTTTTCAGGAATATTTCGTTCAGCGAGGATGCACCCCACCGGTGCGGGGATTGATCTGGGAGGGGCTGGAACGGGCCCGACTGTCGCCGGAGGCACGTGCAGCCCTGGAGGCCGCGGATCTGGTGGTGATCGCCCCCTCCAATCCTTATGTCAGCATCGGCCCGATCCTGGCGTTACCGGGGGCGCTGAGGCTCATGGAGCAACGGCGGGTGATAGCGGTCTCGCCGATCCTTGGGGGTCAGGCCTTAAAGGGCCCAGCAGCCAAGATGATGGTGGAGCTGGGAGAGACCCCCTCCGCCCTCACGGTGGCGCGGCGCTATCAAGCCTTCCTAGACGGCTTCGTGCTAGATCGGGTCGATGCGGCGCTGGCCTCTGGGGTGGAAGCTCTGGGAATCCGTCCGCTGGTGACGGATACAGTGATCCTTGACCGGAGAGCGCGCGCTCGACTGGCGGAGGAAATCCTGGAATGGGTGGCCTCCTGGGGATAATCCGAGTGCCGATCCCAGGTCACATGGTATCGCCGAATAGCGGATGGATGGAATGTAACGAGGAATATCCTAATCCTCCCAGGATTTTCCATACACGAGACACGAATCGCCTCGAGGATGAAGGGCTTTTCGTTTTTACGGCGCGCGCAACTTGAGGCGACAACTCCGATCCAACCGCTCGCGTGAGGAAGGCAGGTCAGGCTACCCCCGAAGGTTCCTAGGCGCTGAGGGGGGAGAGAAAAATCTTTTCGGGCTGAGACGCCTCGGGCGAGACTGGCGAAAACGGGCTTATCTGTCGGCAAATCGGGAACCTCCTCTCGCCCGGGTCTGCCTGCAGCAGATCGTCAGAGTCGCGATGTGTGGAGAGATTTGCACGGCCAGCAGGCCGGTGAGGAACGATGCCATGGAGATGGAGGCGCCGCTCCTCTCGATCAGCGATTCTAAGACCGAGGCAGAGCTACGGATCTCCGGCGGCCTGATGTCGAAGGCCGTGGATAGGAGATTCAGGACAGCAGGAGGGACAATGAGGGTAGTGAGGAACATCATGACCTAAAAGGCACCGAAGGCCGGGGAAATGGACACAGCAATTCCCAGTTAGGATCGATCTGGCTGAAGACGATCAACCGTCCTTGCAGAGCGCGTTGGAATAACTAGTTGCCCATCCCCCTGCCGGCCAGATATCCCATGGACATCACGATCGCAGTCAAGGCCACAAGATGAGAAAGATACGACGATTGGTATGACCCCATTCTGCTTCATTTTCATTATTCATTAGGTAGCGAAAGAACCGAAATCCAGAGGAGGATGCCGAAGAACCCCTTTGCGATCCGAAAGACGAGCGTGGGCTTGCGCGGCGGGGCATGGAACTCGGCCCCTGGGATAGATTGAAGCGATAGGCAGAGATCTCGGGAGACTGATCAGTTCCGGCTTGCTTTGCCTCTCAGGAACTCACGGACGATCTTCCAGACGATCGAGGCCATAAGGACACCTGGGGCCTAGGCATCGGTGATGAGATAGATCGTCCGCCAGCAAATAAGATCCTTGAAGCTGAGAGCGAGCGCGACGCCCATTAGATATCCGATCGGCCCGGTCATCTGGAGGAAGCCACAGATGCGGCTGCAGAGCGGAGGGCCGAAGGAATCGGAGATCATGTTGTAGAGGCTATGTATGCATCATCATCGATCCCGGCAGAGGCGCGGGTGATCGGGAAGAGGGCATAAGCCAGTGTGATGGCGCTAAGCCAGGTCGTGCCCCCCCAGATGAAAGAGGCCAGGACAATTTGCCAAGGACGGGCGAAGCGATCGACAAGATGGCCCCACAGCAAGTGAAGGAAAAGACCTACTAGCAGGGCGGCTGCGGCGGCCGGCTCCATTAGTTCTTATTCGATTTGGAAGGTGCTTATGATATCGGTGGTTATAGAGCCTAGAAGGAGTTTATTGGTCTGGTGGAGAAACATCAATAGGAGCACTTCCTTGCCAATCCATCGTCTGGAGTGGCAAGGCGGACGAAGATTCCGGTCTGCTTTCGCGGCTCCTGATCACCTCCGGTTACCGGAGGTAGAGGACAGGAGCAGGCTGAAGAGAGCGCTGCCGTCGGAGATGCGTGGCCTATCGGCCCTTATAACGTGCAGCCCATTGCGCAGTCAGTTGCAGGTAAAGATCCCCGAAGCGGACGCTAGGTTCGATGTATGAGCCTTCCACCCACTCGTTGAAGGAGTGGATAAGGATGAGATCCGGGTGCGTGGGCAGCACAGCTTCCCAGGTTCGGGCATAGTAGGCCCCGTTTTCCCGGTCGCGGGCGAAGGCAGCGCTGCTCACCCGGAGGTCGGCGCAGTGGGGCTGGGCTGAGTTCAGATCGTCCCATCCGGGCATTACCGTGCCGATCCAGAGCTTGGGCTGGCCGGTCTTTCGCTCCCAATCCCGCACCCATCGAGCCCAACGGGTTGCCCCTCGATAGGCAGTTGGACAGCATGCGTGATCGATCTTGTAGACGTATAGGCCGTCGAAGACGGCTAAATAATCCGGCTTCAAGCCTTCCGCAATCCACCAAGTAGCGCGCTGAGGATCCACGATCTGGCGGATCTCTGCCCAGCGTGCTACAGCAGTGGCCACGTCCTGATCTGAGGCAGGCCGGTTCCCGGCTTGGTCGGGGATCCGATATAGATCGCTAAACAGGATAACAGGGCGTCCGGCGACGCGGAGGAAGCGGGGATGGGAGGTATAACGAGCAATCAGATAACGCAGTGCGTCAACCACGCCGGGCTGGTTAGCCCCAGGGAGGATGTGGTAGAGGAAAGTGACCGTGGAATCGAAGCCATCGGGTGATAGGTTCAGGACTTTATCGAAGTTGACGTCGGTGCGATTGCCCGGGGCGAACCAGTGGACAGCGAAGCCGTCGATCCCAGCGGAGCGGGCTTGAGCGATATGGCGGACGATCACGCTGGGGTCATCGGAGTTATAAACGCCGTCCCGGGGCTGGTCTGAATCCGAGGTGCAGCCAGTGAACCATGTGCTCGGGTCATACCAAGGGAGGTAATTCGCCAGGACTCGCCGTGGGACGCGCGGATGAATGGAGTGAGGGGCAGGGGCCGAGAACTGGCCCGATGCTGGGGTTGGAGAGGTTCTTCGCGCGCGGGTGGGACGGGCGGTAGGAGTGCGCCGGGGCAACCGGGTCGGCAAAGCAGAAGGGGTAGAAGGCGTGACCGTCCGGGGAGAGAAAGAAGATGACGAAGGGATGGATAGAGAAGAGCGGGTCATGGGGACAACGGCGGGAGTGGCTTTGGTGCCGAAGGCGGGTAAGACCGGGGAAGACCTGGGATGATGGGGAAGGTAGATAGGAGAGCTGTGAGCGGGCCATGATCCCAGCAGCAGCGCCATGGGCAGAACAATACGGATTGCGTCTTTCATGTAGCCCTCCTAAGAGCAGACCTTTGAGAACATTTTACCGCGACATCAGCCGGCTGGTTTCGATCGTGTCAAATCGATCGAGGCCGCCCAGAGCAAGATCAGAGACTAAGAGAGGAAGATGGCAGGGGGAAGTTCTTTAGGATTCCAAACTGTTTCAACTGAGACGATCACGGCTTGATAAAAATCCGAACCTGTAGACGTAAAAGTTAGAATTGTAATTTCAATCCCTTGCTGATTCGATTAAGCCTCGAGTCATGTGGCGAGCATGGCGACAGTTGCAATGATGTTTCCATCCCACGCTAGTTCGATTGAGCGCCTGGCTTCGATGACCTTGCTACACGTTTCCCCACAGTTTCTATCCCACGCTGGTTCGATTGAGGCCGGGGGACGCTCAAATAGCCAATGACCTGCTGAGCCCCTTTCTATCCCACGCTGGTTCGATTGAGGCACCCCGACCTCGGCCCCGGTGACAGTGACCCAGGCAGTTTCTATCCCACGCTGGTTCGATTGAGGCCCGCCAACATCGGCGCCCGGATGGGTTCGGTGACCCAGTTTCTATTCCACGCTGGTTCGATTGAGGCCGCTCCTGGGGGACTGGTTCCTCCACGCCGAGCCCGAGTTTCTATCCCACGCTGGTTCGATTGAGGCCCCGGAAGCAGGCCACCCGTGTTGCTGCGTCCCGCAGGTTTCTATCCCACGCTGGTTCGATTGAGGCGCGGTCTTGCCGCCCCCGGCGCGGCCGGTGAGCAGGGTTTCTATCCCGCGCTGGTTCGATTGAGGCCTTCCGATTCCCGCGCTTTGCTGTGCGAGTCGGAAAGAGTTTCTATCCCACGCTGGTTCGATTGAGGCTCCCATGACCCGTTGGCCATTCCCTCGCCCCCCTCGTTTCTATCCCACGCTGGTTCGATTGAGGCCCACAATCCCCATCCCGACGTTCATCGTTTACCGAAAGTTTCTATCCCACGCTGGTTCGATTGAGGCCCGATTGGCTACCTCAGCCTTCCATTGGCAATCGTGATGTTTCTATCCCACGCTGGTTCGATTGAGGCGGAAACCCACCGCTTCCTCCTGTCGCCCCAACTTATGTTTCTATCCCACGCTGGTTCGATTGAGGCCGTTACGGGGACGGAGCGGGTTGGGGGCTGGTTTCGCGTTTCTATCCCACGCTGGTTTGATTGAGGCCTGCTCAACCTGTTCCCACGCCGACGCCCACGCCCGTGTTTCTATCCCACGCTGGTTCGATTGAGGCAGGCGCAGCGCCCAGCGCCGCTCGCCGGGATACCGGGTTTCTATCCCACGCTGGTTCGATTGAGGCGAGTCTGGGCCGGGTGATGCGCATCGGGCTTCCCCAGCTTCTATCCCACGCTGGTTCGATTGAGGCATCGTGGTGGACGAGGCCTGGCAGCACGCCAGGACCAGTTTCTATCCCACGCTGGTTCGATTGAGGCTACCCGCGGTGGAACATACGCATTGCACGCCTTCGCGTTTCTATCCCACGCTGGTTCGATTGAGGCCACTCGCATCGTTTTCGACCGGGGGGACTTCTATGTGTTTCTATCCCACGCTGGTTCGATTGAGGCCGGACAACAGAAAGGACAACAGAAAGAAGACGAAAGCGTTTCTATCCCACGCTGGTTCGATTGAGGCAAGCCCTTCTCCCGCACCAGCTCCCGGATGTTCACCGTTTCTATCCCACGCTGGTTCGATTGAGGCCCCGCAACTCGACCCAGGTCACGCACAACGTGACCTGGTTTCTATCCCACGCTGGTTCGATTGAGGCGCAAAGTGGTGTGCGACTGCCCCGACTTCCAGAAGAGGTTTCTATCCCACGCTGGTTCGATTGAGGCGACCTGTGGCGCGGGATGGCCGCGGGCGCCCAGGCCCAGGTTTCTATCCCACGCTGGTTCGATTGAGGCTTGCAGCGTCTTTCTTTTTACTGGTTGTTGCTAGATTGTTTCTATCCCACGCTGGTTCGATTGAGGCTCCATTTTGCTAAGATCTCTAGGAATACGGTCCAGTGTTTCTATCCCACGCTGGTTCGATTGAGGCGCACCGGGCGCTGGAGCGCCACCGAGAGGAGATCGTGGTTTCTATCCCACGCTGGTTCGATTGAGGCTCCGCTCTGAGAGATGCCGGAGCTCTTCCGGTATCTCCGTTTCTATCCCACGCTGGTTCGATTGAGGCGCATTGATGTGTCCTCTCCTCCCCATCAACAGTCTTCGGTTTCTATCCCACGCTGGTTCGATTGAGGCACGCTTTCGTGTGGATTCTTGCCGGTGCGGGCTACGGTTTCTATCCCACGCTGGTTCGATTGAGGCCGTATAAGCCAGGAACTCAATCGCCTCGACGGACTTCGTTTCTATCCCACGCTGGTTCGATTGAGGCGTGGACGGGGTGCTTCAGAGGCTTTCGTTTTTCTGGTGTTTCTATCCCACGCTGGTTCGATTGAGGCG
>JANXBD010000180.1 GCA_025057635.1 Thermoflexus sp.
ACGCTGGTTCGATTGAGGCACTTCCCTAACTGCCCGCTTGCACGAAAGCCAAAAAGGTTTCAATCCCACGCTGGTTCGATTGAGGCAGCTGCCCCAGCAACGTGATGACTGCACCAATAAACGTTTCAATCCCACGCTGGTTCGATTGAGGCACAGTTGTTGATTTGATGCAGGACAAGGCAGTCTTCAGTTTCAATCCCACGCTGGTTCGATTGAGGCCCGTCCCCGTTGGCCCCGTTGGGCTGGATAATCGACTTGTTTCAATCCCACGCTGGTTCGATTGAGGCTCGCTGACGGCTTCGGTTGCTGTTCCACAGCTGCCTTCGTTTCAATCCCACGCTGGTTCGATTGAGGCCCCGGTTCTCTTCGTGCGATTCGCCCCTGGAAACAAGTTTCAATCCCACGCTGGTTCGATTGAGGCAGCCTCCAGGGCTCCCCGGAGCGCCGGGAGGGGATCCGTTTCAATCCCACGCTGGTTCGATTGAGGCGAAGTCCACACCGAGGACGGGCCGGGGGTGGGGCTGGTTTCAGTCCCACGC
>JANXBD010000181.1 GCA_025057635.1 Thermoflexus sp.
GCGATGCTGGCGGGGAACGCGGTGATTTACCTGTTCGGCCTCCCCTGGCTGGCCCTCTTCCTCGGAGGCTTCCTGGGCCCGAAGGGGGCGATCGCCCTGGGGCTGCTGCCCTTTATCCCTGGTGATCTGTTGAAACTGGCCCTGGCCACCCTTCTCCTCCCCTCGACCTGGTGGATCGTTCAAAACATCCATAAGGATTGACTCTGCGTCGCTGCCATCTGAACGATCCCTGCCAGGGATTCGGGACTTCCCCCGCCCGGAGGCCCTTTGGTCTCGGGGAGGGGAAAGGCACTATGCACAGTCCCCTTCCCCTTTTGGGCGAGATCGCCTTCGGCGGCCTCGCCCGCCAGAACGATCCCTGCGCAATCAAGGGCACGATCCGCACATCGTGGGGGTAGGCAGGCGGCGAAGCCGCCCACCTGCCCCCATGAGATCCGACAGGATGAGCTCAAAGCGATGAAAGCCGACGTTCGCTACGAAGAGATCAGCGAGAATCTTCTGCGCTGGTATGCAGCGAACCATCGGGATCTTCCCTGG
>JANXBD010000182.1 GCA_025057635.1 Thermoflexus sp.
GCTCGATCGCGGCGGCCGCCGAGAGAGCTCACTCGCCCCCGCACCTCCCGTTTCAATCCCACGCTGGTTCGATTGAGGAAGGAAAGTGAGATGAGTAACACACCCAACCACAAGTTTCAATCCCACGCTGGTTCGATTGAGGGTCTTCTCTTTGTTCTCTTTTTGGTGGGCTGGTTGGGAGTTTCAATCCCACGCTGGTTCGATTGAGGGTCTGGATCGGTCCGGCCATGGATTGGCCGGGTCGGAGTTTCAATCCCACGCTGGTTCGATTGAGGGCGACTCCGTTTCTGACGCCGGCTCCAACTCCTACCAGGGTTTCAATCCCACGCTGGTTCGATTGAGGGCTGGGCCGGCTCGCTGGCATCCTGGGGCATCGCCCGAGTTTCAATCCCACGCTGGTTCGATTGAGGGGTGGCGGTTCTCAAAGCCTTGAGATCCGCCCTGGTTGGTTTCAATCCCACGCTGGTTCGTTCGTGGGTCCGAAGGGTATGTCGACTTCTCCCCGCGATACGATGGTTTCAATCCCACGCTG
>JANXBD010000183.1 GCA_025057635.1 Thermoflexus sp.
CCCAGGCCTCAATCGAACCAGCGTGGGATTGAAACTCAGAGGGCGCCGGGCCTCCCCCGCCTCCCACCGGAACGCCTCAATCGAACCAGCGTGGGATTGAAATGATGTGGCGGTAGAACCGGTCCACCACCACCTCATTCGGCCTCAATCGAACCAGCGTGGGATTGAAACTCTGGCTCAAGGGGCGGCTGGGCGGGGGCAAGACTTCGCCTCAATCGAACCAGCGTGGGATTGAAATGATGGCCCGCTACGGTGGGCCGCCGCGACGGGTGCGGGCCTCAATCGAACCAGCGTGGGATTGAAATCTTGCCGCCGCGGGGGGTCGCGGTGATCGATTTCTAGCCTCAATCGAACCAGCGTGGGATTGAAATTCCGTTACCCCTCCGCGACATAGCGATACAGGACGTGCCTCAATCGAACCAGCGTGGGATTGAAATCCGCTAATGGGCTGGTTGAACTCGAGAACCTGATGGGCCTCAATCGAACCAGCGTGGGATTGAAATACATCGTGGTCGTCAGGGATCGCCGCGGCT
>JANXBD010000184.1 GCA_025057635.1 Thermoflexus sp.
CGGCTCCGCCCTCAAAGAAGTCTTTTATCCCCCTCCCCACGGACCTGTGGACCGTACCGAAGGCGGGGCCATTCCGCCTCGTTCGATCGGCTCCCAACTGCGTAACTCCTAAGGATTTTGGGATTCGATAGGGGGAGGAGAGAAAAACATCGGTTGAGGGGGGGACGCCGCCGAAGGCGACGCCCCCGCCTCAACCCACCAGGAGAGCTAAGAAGTTGCATATGGCGCAGTGGATCGCTGAATGCCGGGCGGGCGTCGGAAGCGCTTGCCCGGTGCCCTAACCCCATTTTTCTTCTCTCAGGTCTTATGGTAAAAAGATAGCTAAGCCTTACCATTTATCTTCCCTCAGGACCCCTTTTCGCCGAAACCTTGTCCATCCCGAAATCGAGCAAGTCCTGAAGCAACAGGTGAAGAGCCATCCGAGACAAACACGCCCGGAAACCTCAGGGGGGAAGAGGACTTGAACGCCAAGAAGATCCTGATTATCGAGGATGACATGGAGCTGGCTCGCTTCCTGGCTTGGCAACTGGAG
>JANXBD010000185.1 GCA_025057635.1 Thermoflexus sp.
TTGAAACTCAAAAAGAGAACAAAGAGAAGAAAAACAGCACGCTTGCCTCAATCGAACCAGCGTGGGATTGAAACGTGACGGACTGAAGTCCGTCACGGGGGCCGGGGCCGGGCCTCAATCGAACCAGCGTGGGATTGAAACCTGACCCCGACCCCGACCCCGACCCCGGTTCCGGCCGCCTCAATCGAACCAGCGTGGGATTGAAACTCATTATGATCTCATCATTCTTCTTCCATGCACTGGCCTCAATCGAACCAGCGTGGGATTGAAACTGTGGATTTATCGGGAACAATCGGCAATGTGTCGAGGCCTCAATCGAACCAGCGTGGGATTGAAACGGGGGTGTGACATGAATCGCACGACATTTCGGTGGCGCCTCAATCGAACCAGCGTGGGATTGAAACTTGGTTTTGGTGCTGGCGGAAGTGGCCCCCGTCCGAGCCTCAAACGAACCAGCGTGGGATTGAAACCGCTTTCAGGTGAGGGTTAGGTCGTCTGATTTTTCGGCCTCAATCGAACCAGCGTGGGATT
>JANXBD010000186.1 GCA_025057635.1 Thermoflexus sp.
ACCCGCGCGACCGGAGTGGTCCCGCTCATGATCAACACCGATCGGCCTTCCGCTGCAAACCAACGGTCCGTCTGGGCATGAAAGTTCAGGGCGCATGATCCGGGAAGGATATCCCGGAGCTCCGCGCCTTGCAGGATCGTCGCACCGCCCCTCCGGCAGACCCATACCTCTCCCGAGCGAGGATGGAGCGCGGCCCCGCCGGGGAAAAGGCCTGGCCCAGGATCCAGGAACTGTTCGTCCAGAAGGGCTGGGACCACCGGGTTCGGGGAGGAGGCGCTGGAAGCGGGGGCCGGTGCAGCCCAGCCGGGTGGAAGCCCGATGAGGGCGAGGAGCACCAAGAAACCGCTGGCGATCAGGCTCCCCACGAGGAGAAGGCGCATGGGAACACCTCCAGTGGAAAAATGGTGGCCAGCGGGCGCGATGGCGAGGGCATCTCGGGGTTCCAGTATAACTGATGAGGGAAGCAGGGAAAAGGCAGCCCCTTTTCTCCGAAAGGCTGCGCTAAACTCGATAGGAGAAGCCTCTTTTCG
>JANXBD010000187.1 GCA_025057635.1 Thermoflexus sp.
TTTTCCCATAACTTCAACTCCAACTCGAGTTCTCCCTCAATCGAACCAGCGTGGGATAGAAACTGCACCGATCCGGTGCATCGTCGGTTGCGCAAATTGGCCTCAATCGAACCAGCGTGGGATAGAAACCCCCGCCACCCGGACCGCCACCTTCTGGGGGTCCCACCCTCAATCGAACCAGCGTGGGATAGAAACGCGGATCTCCCGGGCGGCGATCTCCGCCAGGGGCCAGCCTCAATCGAACCAGCGTGGGATAGAAACGATGGCCTTCCCGGCGCAGGAGGCACTGGTGGTGCGACCTCAATCGAACCAGCGTGGGATAGAAACAGGATCAGGATCCTCTTAGAACGGAAGAACATCGAGGCCTCAATCGAACCAGCGTGGGATAGAAACGTGGGAATCATCGAGCTTCCAGTTCCCTCGCTGGCGACCTCAATCGAACCAGCGTGGGATAGAAACGGACAAACCCCGCTGCAAAACTGAGAATAATCCACCCCTCAATCAAACCAGCGTGGGATAGAAACCTCCG
>JANXBD010000188.1 GCA_025057635.1 Thermoflexus sp.
CTCACGTCCTCCACCCATACCTCCCACTCCCCGGTTTCTATCCCACGCTGGTTCGATTGAGGCCCCTCGGCCGTAGAGTGATCCATAGCCGTCGCTCCAAGTTTCTATCCCACGCTGGTTCGATTGAGGAACAAGACGCGTCTCGCGTTCGCGACGCGAGACGCGGTTTCTATCCCACGCTGGTTCGATTGAGGGCCGACAACGCACAGCTCGAGCTGCTGCCGCGCGCGAGTTTCTATCCCACGCTGGTTCGATTGAGGTCCTGCGCCCCTCAATCCCCTCGCGCTCCCCACTCCAGGTTTCTATCCCACGCTGGTTCGATTGAGGAAGCCCGCCTCGAGCGAGCCCGTGCCCTCTTTCCGCGTTTCTATCCCACGCTGGTTCGATTGAGGGCCCTCGCGTCACCTGGAAGACGCCCGCGCATCACCGTTTCTATCCCACGCTGGTTCGATTGAGGCAGCGTCGACGGCGATGGATGAGTCGCTCTGTAGATGGTTTCTATCCCACGCTGGTTCGATTGAGGTTGTTC
>JANXBD010000189.1 GCA_025057635.1 Thermoflexus sp.
CGTTCCATCGTGGCAAACAATTGCTCTGCCCTCAATCGAACCAGCGTGGGATTGAAACATCTCTCCCACTCCCGGGCTTATTCCATGTGGTCAGCCCTCAATCGAACCAGCGTGGGATTGAAACTGCACGACACGGATCAAGCGAAACAGAGTCCCCACGCCCTCAATCGAACCAGCGTGGGATTGAAACCGCGTTTGCGGTCGTTTCTCTTGTTTACTGATCTCTGCCCTCAATCGAACCAGCGTGGGATTGAAACTCGAAACCAGCCCCCCACCTGCTCGGTTGAGGAAAACCCTCAATCGAACCAGCGTGGGATTGAAACGCAAGGCTGAGTGAGTTCAAGTCAATGGAGGGCAAACCCTCAATCGAACCAGCGTGGGATTGAAACAAAATTTGCCAGCCTAAGAAGGAGAAACACTCCGCCGCCTCAATCGAACCAGCGTGGGATTGAAACAGAAGGGCTGTCTGTTCACTCAACTAGTCCGGCTCAGGCCTCTATAGAACCAGCGAGGGATTGAAACTGGGG
>JANXBD010000018.1 GCA_025057635.1 Thermoflexus sp.
ATACGGCACGCGGGTGTATCGGCCGCCGATCCTGTATGGGGATGTGAGCCGCCCGAGGCCGATGACCGTAGAGGAGATCGCCTACGCTCAATCCCTGACGGACAAGCCGGTGAAAGGGATGCTCACCGGGCCGGTGACCATGCTGGCCTGGAGCTTCATCCGGGAAGACATTCCGGTGCGCGAGGTAGCCTTTCAGGTCGCCCTGGCGATCCAGGATGAGGTGAGGGATCTGGAGGCGGCGGGGATCCGGGTGATTCAGATCGACGAGCCGGCCTTTCGGGAACGAGCGCCGCTGAAGCGACGGCGGTGGCCGGAATACTTCGACTGGGCGGTGAAAGCGTTCCGTTTAGCCTCCCGGGCCCGGCCCGAGACCCAGATCCACACCCACATGTGTTATTCGGAATTCAACGAGATCATCGAATATATCGACGCGCTGGACGCGGACGTGATCAGCATTGAGGCGACGCGGAGCCGCGGGGAGGTGATCAGCGCTTTTGAGCGGCACCGATACGAGCGCCAGATCGGCCCGGGGGTTTACGACGTGCATTCGCCGGCCGTCCCGGCGCTGGAGTCGATGGAAGCGATCCTCGAGCGGGCCGTTCGGGTAATTGCAGCAGAGAACATATGGGTGAACCCGGACTGCGGTCTCAAGACGCGGCGGTGGGAAGAGGTGATCCCCTCGCTGAAGAACATGGTTTTAACAGCTCAGCGTCTACGAGAACGGCATCGCACCACTCTCTCGGCCTCAAAAGGGGACGGAGAGACCCCTCCGCTTTCGGAAACGAGGGCCTAGGGCGAACTCGGGTAAGAAAGCTAGCTCATAGGGCGGGGTTCTCCCTTTGGAGAACCCCGATACCAACTACTTAGCGTTATCTTCATCCCATTTTAAGCAAGACGAGCCTGCCGAATTCAGATTGACGAAGAGGACTCTCCTTAGCAGTCTGATGGGCTAAGGACTAGAATTAAACCAACAAATTAAATCGACTTAAATCAACGGCCACGGCACCGAACGCCAGGGCCCAGGTAGGGGAAAGACCGGGCATTTGAGCAGAGCGACAACTCTTTCATCCATGGCCTTAATCTCTTGAGGGTGCAACAATCCCGCCAGCGTTTCCTGGAGATCCACGTCCGATTTCAGCCGCTGTTGGAACGCGCGCACCTCCTCCACAATATCCTCCGGGATCGTCTGGCCCTGATAGTCCCAGATCACTGTTCGTAGCTTAGGCTCCGTGTGAAAACAGATCCCGTGATCGATAGCCCAGATCCGCCCGCTGTGATCCTTCAGACAATGTCCAGCCTTACGATCGGCGTTGTTGGTGATCAGATCAAACACGGCCAAGCGCATTAGAATAGGTTGCAGCGCTGGATCACACCGAAAGGTAAAGTAGTGTTCCTCTGGATCCGCTTCAACGTAACACTGAAGTGCTCCTCGACCGTAGGGCCCTACGTGTCGCAGCACCGTGGGGGGCACCAGACCCCAACCCAGGGCCTCACTAACCACGTAAGCTGCAACCTCACGATAGCAGAGGGTGCCATGAGGGAAATCCCACAGGGGTTCTTCTCCACGCTGAGGCTTGTAAATCGCTAAGCCCGTGATGTCTTCATAAACAACGGCGACCAGAAAGGTCGCATTCGAACCCCAGGGGATCAGACCCAAGAGCTGGATCTCCCCCTCTTGAAGCCAGCGGAGAATGATTTCCTTAGGCGTGTCGATAGGCAGAGGATTGGGGATCCTCTGCGTCATCCCGGCGCGAAAGCGACGGGAAACGGTTCCCATCACGGCCTAACCCAGAAGGATCTTTTGGGAGAACGAAGCCGCCCCGGAGAACTCCACTGAATGTTTGCGCAAGTGCGATCACCTGTGGGAACCTCACTGGCTTAAAGGGTGCCGCCGCTAAAAAACGACCGCTTTGCCGTTCTGGCGTGGGCAGATGTGTCCCTCAGGATCAACGGGACGGCCACATAGCGGACAAAGAGGACGACCGCGAGCGACAACATCTGCACCGTGGCGGCTGAGGGCATGCATCTGCTCTCGTGTCGTCCAGAAACGCACCACCCGCAACAGATCCGGATCCTGATCCTCCTCCGCCAATTCCTGGATTACTAAGACGATCCAATCACCTCGAGGCTCGTAGCCGAGGCCCATACGGCCGGCCCGGAAGATCGGCTCTATGGGCTCCTCCAGTTGTAGCTCGGAGTCATCAGGCTCCCGTCCAAGCGGACGTGGGTACTTCTTATTAATCTCTTCGAGAAGTTCCTCGATGGAATGAGCGAGCGCTCTCACCTGTTCTTTCTCACAGAGGATAGTGACCAATAGATCATTCTGACGGGCCTGGATATAAAATGTGCGCCGTCCCGGCTCTCCTACCGCATCTGCTGTGATTCGATCTACCGGTCGCAGGTCATAGATCAATTGAGGCATCTCCGTCTCTATTCACGCCAAATGATATCCTTCAAGAGCATAACAAACCGACTGCAAGAGTACCGGGGCCTTTAACGCTTTCGCTGCCTGCCTAAACGAGGCAGATCCTCGATAGGCCAACTCAGTGATCCGGTGTCGTTCAATCGCAGGAGCGTAGGCGGTCCTTTGGCCAACCAGAGAACTGTCACCGAAGCCGGCGCAATGATCAGCCGATGATACAGATCTAGAGGCATCCCTAAATAGTAGGCGATGACCGCACGGATGAGGTCGGCATGGGTAAAGAGGGCCACCACCTCCCGGGGGTGACGATGGACGATTGTTTCCACCGCATTGACTCCTCGCGCGACCAGATCAACCATCGTCTCACCGCCCTCAAAGCGGGCCCGACTGATTAGGTTTACCAGATGCTGCCAGGCCTTCTGACGTCGCAGTCGCTTTAGGGGCTTCCCTGTCCATTTCCCATACCGCACTTCCCCAAGCTCGGACATGACCTGGATTTGCAAACCTTTGCGACGCGCCAACGGTTCGGCTGTCTCCACGGCGCGCTCCAGAGGACTGCTATAGATCGCACGGATCGGAAGGGATCCCAGCCGCTCCGCCAACGCTTCAGCCTGGCGGCGTCCTTCCTCGTTCAAATGGACTCCCGGTGTCCACCCGGCTAGCCACTTGTCCATCGCATCGTTCGCTGCGTGTCGAACGAGCAATACCAAGGTCATCCAAATCGCCTCGAGCAGAGAGAATACACCCCATGCAGCTTCAACTGTTGAGCCCCGTTGCAGCGCCCTCAAGAACAAGAAAGAACCCAGACCCTCTTCATCCCAAAAATGTCCCAGGATCGGGACACCTGCGGCAGCGCTCTAAACCTCGAAAACCCTCGCCAAGACCTGGCAGCGCTGCCCAGCCTGAGATGCTTTTCGGTCTCACCGAAGACCAGCATGCTCTTGTATCGAGCCCGCGCCCTCTCCGAACCCCAAGATTGAGGATAGGCCGAGCGTCTCACACCTACTTCAAGTATACACCGACTCTCCTGCCATCAGCTTAATACAATCGGTGAGTGGGACTCTCATGGCGATAGGGGATTGGGATATACTCCACCGAAGGACGACGCGGAGTAGCTTGAGGAAACATGTCCATGAGCTGATAGATTTCCTCTGGCAACCCAACCTGAACGGGCAGCCCCATGGCCTGAGCTTCTTGCACCGAGATGGGATAATCATGCGTCCAACGCCCGCTGGTTAGCACCTCCACGATTATGCCCGCTCGTTCCGCGTCCATCCCATTCGCAGTAAGCAGCTCAATCACCGTTGAGCGTGTTTGCTCCATAGCCTTACGGGCAATATCTGCCAGAATGAGGGTGTGATCCTCAATGTTCGCTAGCGGCTTGCTCTCCACCACCCTGAGAATCGAAGCTGCTGGATACTGTCCCAGTTGAGGATCTACCGGACCTAAGACCGCATTCTCATCCATCACGATTTCATCGGCAGCCAGCGCGATCAACGTGCCGCCCGACATCGCATAGTGAGGAACGAACACGGTCACCTTCGCGGGATGACGGACGAGGGCCTGGGCAATCTGCTCAGCAGCCAGAACCAGACCACCCGGCGTGTGAAGGATCAGATCGATCGGCATATTCGGGGGAGTCAACCGAATGGCCCGTAACACCAGTTCAGAGTCCTCAATATCGATGTAGCGGGATATCGGAAGCCCGAAAAACCCAATGGTCTCCTGACGGTGGATCATCGTGATTAGACGCGTGCCGCGCCGGCGCTCAATCTGCCGAATCAGCCGCGCACGAGCCTCTTCGAGAAGCCGACGTTGCATCGCAGGAAACATCGCGCTGAAAATCAGGAAGACCCAGAACAAATCAAAGACACTCATCCCTGATCCTCCTGATGGAAAACGTGGGAGATGGCCGGTCTTTTCTGATTATAATGAATCCACGTGAGACCCTCAGGGCGGGATGGTTTGCTTTCTAGCGCGGAGAGAAAACGCTCCCTCCAGTGAGGTAATACGATGCTCAAGGCCGGATACTGAATAGCCCGAGTTGGGGGAGATGTTGGCCTGGGGTTCAACGTGCTTGGACTTCACGGATTGGTCACATGAACGATTCGGGCGTCCGTGTCTATCGCTTCTGAACGCCTCAGATCATTCTAGCAGATTAAGTAAGCCCGAAATCAGGAGGTAGATCATTGGGCAGCGGCTAGGCCGTTGAACTTCAGCCTCCAGGTTGGCGCACAGTAGATGTGATATATCCGGCTAGCCGCTGCGCGGCCCCAGCTAGTGGACTGCTGGACTGGCTCAGCACCAATGGGGTGCCCTGCGCCAATGCCACGCCCTGATTGGGATCAAACGGCACGGTGAGCATAGGCGCTTGACTTAGGGCGCGTTCGATTGTTTGGGGAGATAGCATGCCTGCACCCGTAACATGATTCACCACGACGCGAACGCGATCCATGACGATCCCTGCGGATTGCAAAACGCGCATAGTCATGACCGTGCTCTGAAGAGCGCCCACCTCAGGACTCATCACCAAGAATATCCAATCCGATTCCCGACAGAAACTAAGACCAGGGGGCGTCAATGTGGAAGGGCTATCAATAACCACAAAGGTGAAACGTTCTCGAAGCACATCGAGTGTCAAGCCTATTACGGACTCTTCTATGCTCTCCGTGACAGGCATCATAGGTGCAGGAAATAGAACCAGCCCAGCGGGATGAGACACCAAGTGCGCTTCCAGGTTCACTCTGGAACATCCGCTCCTCCACCAATCCAGCCAAGAGGTCCGAGGGGCAATTCGCAGATGAAGCCCCACATGGCCGGAATTCAGGCTAGCATCCCACAGCACAACCGGGCCGCTATGGATTAAGGCGAGAGCAGTATTCACTGCCAGCGTAGTGGTCCCAGTTCCCCCTCGGAGGCCTAGGAAGAGCACAACCCCACCCTGACCGCCCGCCCGCCGACGTCGGCTCAGCACCTCCTGAACCCGATCCAGAAGCTCCTTCTGCGAGACCGGTTTGGCTAGATAATCATCCGCCCGAGCGGCTAAAGCAGCTTCTCTATCTACCACTTGAGCCCGAGCGGTCAGCACCAGAACGGGCGTCTCACTGATCAGAGGATCGCTCCGAATGGCTTGGAGCACCTGAAAACCATCGATGTCGGGCATCATCAGGTCCAGGATCACCAGATCTGGCTGGAGCTGGCGGACTTTCTCAATTCCATCCGCACCCTCGGCACTGGTGAACACTTCATAGCCCGCTCGCTCCAACATCATGCGGATCATCTGAAGAAGCTGGACGTCATCATCGATCAGCAAGATGCGGGTCATCCTTAGGCCACCTCTCCACTGAGCGCGAGCAGTCCGATGAAATCTCGATTCAAAAAGATCAGCTCTCCAGAGAAATTTATGCTAGGCTTTTCACTCATCACCACCTTGGCGTTCACAATCGGAATGAAGCGCTCCACGTTCGTCACTAGGAGGGCGTGGATATCTGGTCTGCCTGCAAACTCGATGGTGCCCTCAATCTCAAATCCCGGTACGGTAGCAAACACGTTGTACACTTTTCGAGAGGTATAGGCGGGAGAAACAGCCTTCAAGGCCATCTCGATTCCTACATTCACAATCGCCGCAGTAATGTAATTTTTGTTCAGAACCGCCGTCCCCAAGCTCTTAAGGATGTGGGCAGGATCCTCCAATCGAGATAAGAAGACGGCGTCTACAGAGATATAGGAAGTGCGCACATCATTTAAAACATCAGCCAGAACCCGGCCTCGCAACACCATTTGGGCAGAGACCCGATGCGTGGGGGTCAGGAAATCGACAGTGATCGTTCCTGTTCGAATTCCGGGTTGCGTCATAGGAATCCCCTTTCCCTATCGAACAAAGATTGCCTTATTCGCACAATCAAATCCATTATATCGCGGAACAAAACAAATAGAACAACGAGCTCATTAAGCGAATGACGAATCCAAACCGCAGGCTGATAGCAAGGCGGAGAAGAATGCATAGCACACTACTCTTGCTTCCTGACAGCCGCATGCAGAGCTGAGGCATAATACCTCGGCCGAGGGATCCCTTAGAGAGCAACGAGGGCATTCCCCTTCAGGCATACGCGCGAATTCCCAGTCACGCGGATTGCCGATACCTGCATCCTCTGGCTATCCAGGCCCCTGGGCTTTCTGTATACTCAGCAAGAGTGCAACCGAGATGGAAATAGAACGCAAAAGAAGCAGACACGCCTGCCTCCATCTCTTCTTCAGCCAGCTCTCGGAGCGGCACCGCAATCCAGCGCACCAGCCGCGCCATGGTGAAAGCCGGTTGGAATTCAAGCGCTCGCAAGGCCTCAACCACCTCAGGAGTCTCATATCGAACCTGTGCATAAACCGGATGCCGCCAGCGAGGGCCTAGATCCGTAAGGGTTCGCCCCAGTTCCCATAATGGATCTCCATGCATGCTCCGGATCTCCTCCACCCAGGCTCCCCTTGCCCCTCGATAGAGCGCCCACGACGAGGCACAAGTCGTGAGCTCACGACCCGCGAGCGCTCGAAAGGCGTGCTCCACCACCAGGGCAGAACCTGACCACACCGTGTAGCAGCGAGTTCGCTTGAAGCCCAGGCGATCGAGAAGAGCCAACCGTAGCTCATCCAGGGCCACCTCCGCTACCAGGCATCGGATCTTGCGGGCGGCCGCCCATTCCACAATAGACCGGAAGGCCACCTCCCATTCGACTATCATCTCCGGCTCTAGGGTCACCGGCGCCATGAAAAGGAGACGCCCTTCCTCTTCGTGCGAATAGCTCAACTGAAGAAAATAGGAACCCGAGCGATCGGACAGGGTGAGCACTGAAGCCAGGTCTGGGAAAAACATCGAGACCGTGGCTGCTTCGATCGGGCGGAAGCAATCCACCCGTGTCGCCCGCTCGTCCAGATACAACCCCATCGGGACAGCTGCTAAGAAGCGAAGGCCATCCCTGATCCGTAAAGATCGAATCATCGACGGGAAGCCTGTTGAACGATCTCGAGGAAATACCGATGAAACCGTGTATCGTCCGTCAGCTCCGGATGGAAAGCGGTGGCCAAGAGATGCCTCTGCTGTGCCGCTACAATCGTCCCATCCTCCAGACGGGCGAGGGCTTCCACCTCAGGCCCTACCGCCTCGATCCAAGGAGCCCGGATGAAGACCGCATGAAAAGGCCGGGAATCTCCCACTCGGGCCAGAGCCGGGATCTCCAGATCCACCTCGAAACTATCGATCTGACGTCCAAAGGCGTTTCGCCGCACCCGAATATCCATCAGGCCCAGGACGGGCTGGGGGCGGCCCACATCCTTAGCCAAGAAAATCATGCCAGCACAGGTACCCCAAATCGGCATGCCGGCCTCAGCCATCCGACGAAGCGGCTCTATCAACCCATAGCGCTCTGCCAGCACACCGACGGTGGTGCTCTCCCCACCCGGGATGATTAAGCCATCTACTCCCTCCAGATGCGAAGGGAGGCGAACATCCACAGTTTCTACGCCCAACCGGCGAAGCACCTGATGGTGCTCCAAATAATCCCCTTGCAATCCCAGCACTCCAATCCTCACTGTGCACCTCCTACAACAGATGCCTGCCTGCAATCCCCTGCAAGATTCTTCACTATCACGCTCTGCGGTTTTCAAGCCGCGGAAGCAGAGAACCACGAAGGCCCTCACCATCCGCGCAACGCCAAGCGTTGGGCCTCCGTCAGCTGTCGGACGTCAATGCCATACATCGGCTCGCCCAGATTGCGGCTGACCATCGCCAGGATTTCCGGTTCCTGCCAGTAGGTCACCGCCTCCACAATCGCTCGCGCCCGCTTATACGGATTCTCGCTCTTGAAGATCCCGCTTCCTACGAACACGCCATCCATCCCTAGCCACATCATCAGCGCCGCATCGGCCGGGGTGGCGATTCCGCCGGCCGCAAAGAGGACGACCGGAAGGCGACCGAGGCGCCGGGTTTCTAGAACCAGCTCATAGGGAGCGCCGATTTCCCTGGCATAGGCCACCAGCTCCTCCTCCCCCATCCCCTGGATCCGCCGGATGGCGCCTATGATCGCCCGCGCGTGGCGCACTGCCTCCACCACGTTCCCGGTTCCAGCCTCTCCCTTGGAGCGGATCATCGCTGCTCCTTCGGCGATCCGGCGCAGGGCCTCCCCAAGATCCCGCGCGCCGCAGACAAAGGGAACCTTGAATTCCCATTTGTTCACGTGATACTGCTCATCGGCAGGGGTCAGAACCTCCGATTCATCGATGAAATCCACACCAAGGGCTTCTAGGATCTTCGCTTCCATATAGTGGCCAATCCGGCACTTGGCCATTACCGGGATGGTCACCGCCCCCATGATCTCGAGGATCTTTTCAGGATCTGCCATGCGGGCCACCCCACCGTGAGCCCGAATATCCGCAGGGACTCGTTCAAGGGCCATTACAGCCACCGCGCCCGCCTCCTCGGCGATCTGGGCCTGCTCCGCATTGACCACATCCATGATCACCCCACCTTTTAACATCTGGGCGAGCCCCCGCTTAACGATCACCGTTCCGTAGACTCGTTGGGCCAGTTGCTTCATCGTAACCTCCTCCGAGAAGCAGAAGATCTACTCATCGATCGGATGGCATAAAACCTTACCCGCCATCCCATGAGATGATCTCTATCGGCTGCCGCTAGCAACATCCTCGATCATTACCATAATTTTACCGCAATTTGACACCCGATCCGTCCCCCCAAGCAGGAGAGGAAGGATCTTTCCGATGCCACGAAAGACTCCGCTTCGCATTCCCATCTATCGATTTTTGATCCACAAAATACTGTATCCGCGAGACCCTCTTATGGTATTTCAGGTTAATATAATATAAAGAAAGGATCATCAAAGATCCCTCATCCTGTAACCCTACAACCGATCCAAGAGAGCAAACAGCTAAAGGAAGCGCTCTCTGATACCGGATCCTAACGATCGCGGTTTGCCAGCCCAATGAGGAGGCAGCTGACAAAGAACGGAATAAATAAGGGCGGATCGAAGGGTTGCCTTGTGCGAGTGCGACTGTCATCACGCAAATGCTCTCGGAATGCTACAGGATGGTCAGCCTTGCGCCATATCGAATGACCTACGCGCTGGTGAACCTTCTTCGCCCCAGCAATCTGGACGGAGCATGGAGATCCAAGAACGGCCGGACGGTATGACGATCGATGTTGGTCTGATCGTAGCATATGGAGTTCGCCTAATCGCCCTTCCTCATCGCACGCAGCAGAGCATCAAATATGCAAATAGCTGTGTGGAAAAAACCATCGGCCTGCCGGTGGTAGAAATGATTGCCCACATCTAAGGATTACAATCCCGATGGCGACGGTATAGGCCAGGCTGCCAAAGGCGATCTGCTCCCCTAAGGCACCTTGCGCCTGCCCTATGGCAGGAAGGGCTTAGGAGGATAAAAGGCCGGTATGCTATGCCAAGCAGGCTGCCTTCGATGGCCGGGCTTGATGCCCCAGTTTCCCCTCTGCCAGGAGGACAACGTGCAACAAGAAGTTTCCTTGTCTTCACAACCAGCTCCTCAGATGATTGACGGACCGACATTTAAAAAGATGATCTGGGCTGCGCTGCTTTGGCTTCGCCGCCATCACGAGCAAGTGAACGCCCTAAACGTGTTTCCTGTTCCAGATGGTGATACTGGGACGAATATGCTGCTGACCATGGAGGCGGCTTGGCGGGAGATCGCCGACAAGCCCGACTATGAGATAGTAGGAGGGTTGCTGCAGCAAGTGGCACAGGGAGCCCTGATGGGCGCTCGAGGAAACTCGGGGGTCATTCTCTCTCAGATCTGGAGGGGGATGGCTCATGTGATCGACCACCGACCGACGATCACGGCGGAAGACTTGGCGATGGCTCTTCAGGAGGCTGCTCGCACCGCCTACCGTGGCGTGATGAAGCCTGTTGAGGGGACGATCCTAACCGTGATCCGGGAAGCTGGCGAGGCAGCAATCGGTGCAGTCCAGCGTGGCGGGGATCTCTTAGAAGTTATGGAGCAGGTGGTGCGTCAAGCTCGCGAAGCCGTGCAACGCACTCCTGACTTGCTCCCCATCCTGAAAGCGGCCGGGGTGGTGGATTCCGGTGGACATGGTCTCTATTTGATCTTAGAAGGAATGCTTCGCTGTTTGAAGGGAGAACCCGTGGAGGAAGAAAAGACCATGACAGCTCGATTCGACTTAGGCGCCCGACGGATCGAAGCGCTAGAGCCCGAAGCCGAGGGCTACGGGTATGATGTTCAGTTCATCTTGGTGGGCCGCGATTTAGACGTAGACCAGATCCGCCGGGATCTCGAGGCGATGGGAGATAGCGTTCTGGTCGTCGGCGATACGAACGCCGTGAAGGTTCATCTGCATGTTCACGATCCCGGAAGACCGCTTAGCTACGCCATCCGCTGGGGCAGTCTTCGAGATGTGGTGGTAGAGGACATGCAGGCCCAATATCAGGAATTCATCCAGGAACGGGCCCGGTCGGCGGAGAGCGCTCCCCCGCCACTGCGACCAGGCCAGATTGCCACGGTCGCAGTGGTCCCCAGCGAGGAATGGGCACGGATCTTCATCAGCATAGGGGCCAATGCAACCCTTCGGGGCAGGCAGGTGATGAACCCCAGCGCCCAGGAATTCGTTGAGCTCTTGCAGGGTTTACCGACAGATCAAATCATTTTGCTGCCCAACAACCCGAACGTGGTGTTGACAGCCCGGCAGGCCGCCGAAATGGTTTCGGATAAGCGCGTGGAGATCCTCCCATCCTACACCCTGCCCCAGGGCGTAGCTGCGATGGTAGCCTATCGCACAGAAGCGGACCTGGAAAGCAATCTGCGAGCGATGAAAGAGGCTCTACATCTGGTGCGGAGTGGGGAAGTCACCCGAGCGACGCGAGACGTGGAACTGGTGGATGTAGTCGCTCGTCAAGGGCAATGGATCGGATTGGTCGGAGATCGTCTGGTAGCCGCTGGAGATAGCCTGCATGAAGTCGTGCAAAGGACCTTTGAGGCGATGGACGCAGATTCCGCAGAACTGCTTACCCTTTATGTCGGGGCCGATGCGGATCCTTCGCAAACCGCCTTGCTGATGGAAAGGCTCCGCTCCCGCTATCCCCACCACCGGATCGAAGTGGTAAAAGCCGGACAGCCCTACTATCCTTACATCTTAAGCGCGGAATGAACGGCCCCTGATCTGCTGTCGCCAACTGCTTCCATCGAATGCCCCATTCCCTGAAGCCGCTGTGTCAGGAAAGCAATCAGCAAAACGGCTGCCCTACAACGCCGAATGGAATTGGATCAATCGAACAACGGAGGAAGCTTCCTTTGATGTCTGTTCGGGTGCTCGTGGACAGCGCCGCCTTATTAAGCACGATTGATATACCTAATGAAATGCTGGTTTGGATCCCACTGACGATTCGGGCGGATCATCGAGCCTTCCAGGAAGGAAAGGATGAGATCCCTCCCGACCTCTGGCCGCCCTCGGATCGAGCGAAGGTCTTCACGCTCGAAGTGCCAACTGAAGAAGAGCTCCGGGAGCTTTACATGCAGCTGGCCTCCCATTCCTCGGCAATTGTGGCCATTCTGCATTCCGGCCGTCTCTCCCCGCTGGTCGCCCGAGCCCGAGCCGCTGCTTCCGCGGTGCTCGGGCGATGCCCAGTCCATGTGATCGACACTCAAACCCTAGGGATCGCTCAGGGCTGGATCGTCGAGGCTGCCCTCCGTCTAGCTGCGCAGGGCGAATCGGTTCATGAGATCGTCCGATCCCTACGGGGAATGCTCTCGCACCTCTACGCCGTTTTCGTCACGGAAAGCTTGGAAGCCCTAGAGCGAAACCAATTGTTGAGCAAAACCCAGCGCATTCTGGGCACGATGCTGGGGATCCGGCCGTTTCTGATGATGGAGGATGGAGCCCTGATCCCGCTGGAAAAAGCCCGCTCCACGGAGAAGGCACTGGAGAAGCTCATCGAATTCGCAGCCGAGTTCTCCAGGGCGGAGCGGGTGGGGATCCTTTATGGACCGGCGCGGTCTCCTCAGGAGGCTCACGCCTTCGCCCAGCGCTTACAGGAAGCGATGCAAGTTCGGGAGCTCGTGGTCCGCCCATATGGCCCCTCGCTAGCCGCATGGATCGGGTTCGATGGGTTGGGAGTTATGATTAAAGAGTAACCTTAGACTCTGAAGGAGCGCGTCGATGCTCTCCCGCATGCTCTCAGCAGCGGTCGTTCTTTTACTACCCGCGGTGTTGCTCCTGCTGAACGTCCGGCTGCTGATGAACGACTGGTTTATTCGCCTGGAATACGCGCGGCCGGATTTTCCCCCAGACCTCTATGGGATGAGCCCGGAGGAACGGCTGGAGCTGGCCCTGACCGGGCTTCGCTCGGTGACCCAGCCGCCCGGGGCGAGCATCCTACGGGAGGTCCGCTTTGCCGATGGACGGCCAGCGTTCAATGAGCGGGAGATCCGACACATGCAGGACGTATACGTTTTGCAGGGCATCGCCCTCCAGGTGGGCCTGATCTTGGCCCTGGCGCTTATCGGAGCCTGGATGTGCCTCTGGTTTTCCCCAGCCGCCCGAAACCTAGCCTGGCAGAGCTTAAAGTGGGGGGGCCTTCTCACCCTGGGGCTGATGCTGGGGATCCTGCTGGGCTTCGTGTTCAGCTTCGATGCCGCGTTCACCCTGTTCCACCGCCTGTTCTTCGAGGGAGATACGTGGCTCTTCCCGCCTACCGATACCTTGATCCGGCTCTACCCGGAGAAATTCTGGTTGGACGCGGCGGTGTGGATCGGCGGGCTTACGATCCTGGAGGCGATCGGGTTGATCCTCCTGGCCCGCTGGCGGCTTTCGCTTTGATGGAGGGTATAGACGCTTGAGGATCGCGAGGCTGAGGCGCCGCCGAAGGCGACGCCCTCGTGCTTTGTCCAGTTGTAAACCGGGGGGTTGAGGAACCGAAGCCAGTCCGGAAGGCAATGGCTCCCCCTCCCCTATGGCCCTATGCCCTGGGAAGGGGGAAGAAAAAATCTTGTGGCTCCGCACCACCCCCGAGCTTCATTATGAAAGATGGACAAAGCACCAGCCTCAAAGGATATTTCTTCTCCCCCTCCCTGAAGCTCGAGGGCCTTTCAGAACCTAACCTGTCATCCCAACCCATCCGGGTGAGATGCTCCATGCGCATTCTGATCACCGGCGCCGCCGGCTTTATCGGTTCCCATCTCTGTGACCGCTTCCTCGCGGACGGCCACGAAGTGATCGGCGTGGATAATTTCCTGACCGGGACAGCGGACAATATCGCCCATCTCATAGGGAACCCGCGCTTTCGCTTCATCCGTCACGATGTCACGCATTTCCTCTATGTGGAAGGCCCCATCGACGTGGTGCTGCACTTCGCCTCGCCGGCCAGCCCGGTGGACTATCTGAAATACCCGATTCAGACCCTGAAAGTGGGCGCCCTGGGGACCCACAACACCCTGGGTCTCGCCCGAGTCAAGGGAGCCCGTTATATGCTGGCCTCCACCAGCGAGGTCTATGGGGACCCCCAGGTGCACCCCCAGCCGGAAACCTACTGGGGCCACGTGAACCCCATTGGGCCACGGGGCGTCTACGATGAGGCCAAGCGGTTCGCCGAGGCGATGGTGATGGCCTACCACCGGGTGCACGGGATGGATACCCGGATCGTGCGCATCTTCAACACCTACGGCCCCCGGATGCGGCTGGACGACGGCCGCGTGGTGCCGAACTTCATCGGCCAGGCCCTGCGCCGGGAATCCCTGACGGTCTACGGCGACGGCTCCCAAACCCGCAGCTTCTGCTACATCGATGATTTGGTGGAAGGGATCACGCGGCTCCTGGAGATTCAAGAACACGAGCCGGTGAACCTGGGGAACCCGGAGGAGGTGAGCATCCTCACCTTCGCGGAGATCATCAACCGCCTCACCGGGAACCCGGCGGGGATCCGCCTTTTGCCCGATCGCCGCATCCCGGGAGATCCCCAGCGTCGTTGCCCGGACATCACGAAAGCCCGCCAGCGCCTAAAATGGAGCCCTCAGATCCCCCTGGAGGAAGGCCTGCGACGGACGATCCGATGGTTTGAGGAACGGCTACGCGCCGCAGCCCTCGCGGATGCTGCATCCCGTTATGGGGAGTGAAATGGGCGCTGACATGCCCTACGGGGAGTCGAACGGGCACTCACGTACCCACCACGAACCGAGGTCTGCTCACGATTGAGTTGATGGCTTTCGATGATCTGCCCGGAAGCTTGGCGTCGGGCGTGCGGCGCTGGGGAGGGCGGGGTGGGGTCAAGGGGACTGCTTAGAATCCCTATGAAGAACATCGGAATCCGAATGGAACGATGGATCCAGGGCTTCGGATTCAGGGGCCGCTCCGTTGCATATGAGCTCGGGTGGGGGCTGATCGCGCTGGGTGCGGGCGGGTTGCTGATCGCGTGGCCGGAATTGCTCCTCATCGGCCTGGCCGGGCTCGGGTTGGTCTTTCTCCGGAAAGCCCCTGAAATCGCGCTGGGCGCCGCGTTGATCGCCGGGCCCCTGACACCATTGGAGAACGAGCTCTTCCGCCCGCCCCTCCCCAGCGCCCAGATTTTCCTGGGCCTGGCCCTCCTCACCTGGCTCTGGCGCGGGCTGGCCCAGCGCGATCTCCGGCTCCCCCGCTGGGGGTGGGGTGGAGCGTATGCGCTCTTCCTCGGCTATGCCCTTGTTTCTCTGCTGTGGGCCCCCTCGTGGGAGGAGGGGCTCCCGGAATGGATCAAGTGGGCGCAGATCGGGCTGGTGGCGATCCTTGTCCTCACTGCCCCGCCTGGCCTCCCCCGCCTGCTCTTAGGGGCCGCGCTGCTCTCTGGGGCCCTGCAGGCGGGCATCGGGATCTGGCAGGCCTTCCTGAGGGGGACTGGGCCGGAGCATTTCCGGCTCCCCGGCCTCTCCTTCTATCGGGCCTACGGGACGTTCCAGCAGCCCAACCCCTTCGCCGGGATGATGGGGCTGATCGCGCCGGTCGCCCTGGGCCTCGCCTTCGGATGGCTTCGCCATTCCCAACGGTCTTTTCGCGAGAGGATGCTGGGGCTGGGAAGCCTGGGCATCGGCGGCCTGGCCCTCCTGGCCCTCATCGTTTCCTGGTCCCGGGGCGCGTGGCTGGGAGCGGCCGTCGCCATGGGGACGCTAATCCTGATGTTGCCCGCCCGAAGCCGCTGGGGGATCGCCGCGCTAACGGCGCTGGTCCTCCTTGGGGCCCTCCTGTGGGCCGCTGGATGGATCCCGGTGCCAGTTCAGGCCCGCCTGGCCGGGGCGGCGGAAGAGCTCCGGATCGCCGACGTGCGCGGGGTGGAAGTGAACGAGGCGAACTTCGCCATCATCGAGCGGCTGGCCCACTGGCAGGCGGCGGCGGGGATGGTTCGAGACCGTCCCTGGCAGGGCGTGGGCTTCGGGAACTACGCCGCCGCCTATCCGGCTTACGCCCTGATCCGCTGGCCCAACCCGCTGGGCCACGCCCACAATGTTTACCTGAACGTGGCCGCGGAGACCGGGCTGATCGGCCTGCTGCTCTACCTGTGGCTCTGGCTCGCCATCGGGGTTCAGACCTGGCGGGCGTGGCGGCGGAACACGGGATGGCGGAGGGGATTGGCGGCGGGCGTGATGGCCGCATGGGCGCATTTGCATGTTCATCAGTTCTTCGATAATCTTTACGTGTCGAATTTACCCTTAGTGATCGCCCTGTATGGGGCATGGGTGGAGCTCCTGAACCAGGAGACGGTGAAATCCGGGTAGATCAAAGAACCAATTCATTCGTCAAGCGCAATCCTTGAGCTCTCTCGGGGTTTAGAGCCAGGGCACTGCCCCAGGGGATGTCCCAGCCGCATTCGAGTCGCTACCCTCAACTGCCCGTAGCACGCACTCGGAGAAGAAGATGGGCTCCTCTAGCGTCCGGCTTCCTCCGAAAGCCTCACAAGGGGAGGGCTAGGAGGGGCGCCTTTCATCCCCTCCAACCCAAAGCACCTCTTAATCCTTCCATACAGACGAAGAACGGCTTGCTCGCTTCCCCATCCCTCAGCGAAGGAATATCATAAGCTGGTAGTGTTTTAAGGGTAACCGATCAGGAGTTGAGCACCCATGGCTCCTTCCCTCTGCATCCTCCATGCCCATTGGAGATGCGATCCGCTACAAGGAGACACCACCCATCAGCCCGCATAACCCGATCTGCACGGAGGCGATCTCGTGGAGAGAAGACCGCTATTTCGACTGGTGCTGGGAGATGTCTATCGAACATATCGCCGAGAGATCGTGCGCTTTCTGAAATTCTGTGTGGTGGGAACAGTGGGCTTCGTGGTGGACACCGGGATTCTGAACGGCCTGATCTTCGTGGGAGGATGGATCCCAGTGCTGGCGAAGGCCGTTTCCTTTACCGCCGCGGTGACCAATAACTATCTGTGGAACCGCTACTGGACCTATCCAGAGTCCCGGTCGAAGCCCATCTGGCAGCAGGTCTCTCAGTTCTTTATGGTGAACACCGCCGGATTAGGGATTAACCTGGCTGTGTTCGGAACCGTCTCAGGGTTTCTGATCCCCCGGCTGGGGATGAAGTGGGGGGTGAACATCGCCCAGGTGATCGCAGTGGGGGTTGCCCTGTTCTGGAATTTCCTGGCCAATCGCTTCTGGACGTATAACGATGTGCCATAAGGCTTCTCAACCTACAGAGCTTGAACAGAGAGAGGGTGCCTGAATACCCAAATGCACAAAGAGGCTAAATCCATCAGACCCCAGCGCAGAACGTGAGTTTGCCAGAACCTCGGTTTAGCCTTCTGACAGTCCCAAGATCTCCCTAGCCCATTCCTGAATTCGACGAGCGCTTGGGCTTTCTGGCTCGATCTCCTGGATGGATTGGCCCCTTTGGAGGGCCCTGTATGCTACTGCCGGATCTACTGGCCAGACCCGAATAGGAACACCCCCGAGGCGGTTCTGGACATCGATCTCCGTCCATTGTTCGGGAGCAACCCCGCGTCGCACCCAGACAGGCTGAACCCGTGGCGATCGAAGACCCAATTCTTCCAGCTGGCGGAGCACAAGCCTTGCGCGCCGCATCCCGGGGCCATGGCTTTCAAAGGTGAAGAAAATCCGTCGACACTGGGGAAAGATCGAAACCGCCACTGACTTAGAGGGATCACCCACCATCCAGACTAAAAATCCAGCTTGAGGAGCCAGCCGTTTGGCGACCCACTCCACAACGGCGGGACTGGGTCGTCCATAGACAGACCAAACTTGAAGGCGCTCATGAACGGGGATTAGGCCTTGAACAGGATCTCGTCCCGCCTCCAGATCCTCTACGGTCATGCGAGGCTCCAAGTCGAAGATCATGGCCCCCCGGCCTAATCCCTCCACATCCGCTAGGAGGGTCAGGGTATTCGTTGCGAGGGCGCACGCTAAGGCCGAAGCAAGCAACTCCCCTGCACTGCCTGGCCAGCTCTCCCCGCATGCGATTTCCAGCACCCGGCTTTCAGGGACAGAGACTGGACGAGGAGGTTCTAAAGCCTCCTGCACCGCTCGCAGCAGGGTTTCCGCGGAAACAGGCTTGGTTAGATGGGCATGAACGTTGGGAAAGGACAAGTCTGCTGCTGAAGCCGTCTGTGGCTTTGCAGTCAACACAATCACCGGCAAGGTTGCCCGTTCTGTTCGCTGGCGCGCCGCTTTCAGAACCTCTAGACCATCCATTCCGGGCATCATTAGATCCAAGATCATGAGATCGGGGCGCTCCTGGCTTATGATCTCCAGCGCCTGAACACCATCTCCCGCATAAAGGACTTCATGACCGGCGCGTCGGAGGACGAGTCCGATCAGCCGCCGGGCATCGGGATCATCATCCACCACCAGCACCCTGGCCATCGAAGCGCCTCCCATGCAGAATATGATGAAGGAACAAGAACCAATAGATGGCAGGAAAAGCAGACCCCACCGGTGGAAGGCTCATACCGCAGTTCATAGGCGGTATCATCTTTATCTGGCTAAGACAAGGGAACCTATAACCGACAAGGCAACAAGAGAAGAAGAGATTCCCGTTCAGCGCCAAGACATCCCTCAATCTACATCAAACGGGGTTGCTGACCGGAGAATCTTTCGATCCTCCCGGCTGCTTGATGGGCCAACCGAGTTGGCTCTGGAAGCCGATGGCTCCGCACACAGGTCATCACAGTAGCGATCGCGTTCTCTAAAGAAATGCGATGACCAATCGAGACAAACAACGGGCTTGCTCCCTTCTGCGTCCGCAGCACCGCCCCGATAACCTCCTCTCCATCCCAAAGAGGGGTCCAGGCACCGGGCACATCGGCGGGCACTTCATAACGACCCCACAGCTTTGATTTAGCGCACCCGATCGTTGGAAGATCTAAATAAACCCCTAAATGGGTCGCAATTCCCATCCGACGAGGATGGGATATCCCATGGCCATCCACCATGAGCAAGTGAGGTTCAATCTCTAAGCGATCCAGAGCGGCTAAGATGGCGGGGGCTTCCCGGAAAGCGAGCAAGCCTGGGATGTAAGGGAACCCCACATGGACTTCAGCAACCGCCTGAGCAATCCACGTGAGATCAGGGAACCGCAAAGCCACCACAGCCGCTCGGGCAAATTCATCTCGAAAGCTCACATCTACCCCAACGATGATCGCACCGAGCGCTGGCATAGGGCCTTCCCGGATCACCTGGGAACGGAGTCGTTGCTGGATGGCAATCGCTTCTTCAGGTGAAACATCCCAAGGGTGAGCGTGACGGGCTCGGATCGGCATCTTCACCTCGTCAGGGCCACTAAGCGTCGGGCTAGCTCGCGGAACTGTTCGGCCAGCAAACTCTCTGGCTGAAGCAGCACAATCGGAATCCCCTGCTCGGTAGCTTGGTGAGCCAGCTCGGGCGCTGGGGAGATAAACCCGATCAGCTCGATAGAAAGTGCTTCCTCAATCTGCCGTCTGGTAAGGGCAATCCCAGAAATTCCGCGGTTCACCACAACCAGCCCTAATTGCTGAGCATTCCATCCAAGTTGATACAGAGTGCGGATGAGTTCCTGCGCGTGAGCCAGCGCTAAAGGGGTGGGCTCTGCGACCAGAACCAAATAGCGGAGTTCTCCCAGCAGCGTCCGAGCGCCATCATCGAGGGTATGCCCCATCTCGAAGAGCAGATAATCGCTCAACATCGCCAGATGGTGGGCCAGGGTGCGTAGATGAGCGGCGGAGAGAATCACCGGCCGCGGGGTGTACGGAGTCAGCAGCATTCGCAACCCACTAGTATGGCGGGTGAGATACTTCTCGATTGTGGCAGGATCTAGCTCCTGGGGGGGATATGCGAGGACATTAGGCAGCCCCTGAGTCTGGTAGAGGCGAAGCAGATAGGCCAATCCCCCATGAGGGGCTAAATCGGCCAACACGATGCGAGGATAACGGAAGTCTGGAGGCGGCGTGCGAACCGTTGGGGGGAGATGGCCAGCACCCTGGGCAAGGACCACCGCAGTGTTCAACGCCGTGGTGGAGGTTCCCACTCCTCCCTTCACTCCCAAGAAACCAATAGTTACAGCCTGGATCCGCGGGATGGCCTCGTGCTTTGAACGGGTGGCTCGCTGGAGCAAAGCCTCCACCCGTGATACCAACTCCGCCGGATGCACTGGTTTGGTCAGATAATCATCGGCGCCCGCCTGGAAGCCGGCAATCTTATCCGCCACGGCCGCCTTCGCCGTGAACATGAGGATGGGGATCCTAGAGAGCTTGGGATTGGCTCGCAGGCGCCGACAAACCTCCAAGCCATCTATATCCGGCATCATGATATCTAAGATGATCAAATCGGGTTGCTCAGTCTCCGCCTTGGCCAGCGCCTGCACGCCGCTGACCGCCGGTGTGACCCGATACCCTTTACGCTGAAGCAGCATGCTAATCAACTTAACTGTCTGCAGATCGTCATCCACAACCAATATCGTTTCTCTCACTCCATCCATACTGGCCCCGTTTTCTTAAGGACTAAGACCACTCAGTCCTCCTACCCCTGGGATACATCGAGCGGCCCGACTAAGTTTCGCCGTCATCTATCATCTGTTTGGATTTGGAGCGGAGAATCCGTAACTCCAAGCCGACACGGCTTCTTTCGGTGGCCCTCGATCCTAAGATTTCTTATAAAGGGCATCCGTTTTTGCAGCCATGATGAAGTCGTTTTGATGAAGCCCGCGAATCTTGTGCGTCCACCAGGTCACAGTTACGCGACCCCAACGCGTGACCAGCACCGGGTGGTGCCCTTCACTTTCTGCCAGCTCTCCCACAGCAAGGGTGAACTGAAGCGCCTCGCGGAAATTCGAAAATCGAAAGGTCCTTTCCAACTGAAAGATTCCCTCCCGAACCACGATCTGCCATTCCGGGACATGCGGGAGCAAAGCTGCGATTTCCCCTTCAGTAAGAGGCGGCTCACCGCCATGGCATGGAACACACTTCATTTCTTCTAATTTCATTATTATTTCACCCCCACGGAGCGATATCCCATGATGCCCGAACTCTGGATTGGCTCCCTTCTTGTTAAGTTATCATCGAACATCCCTGATGTCAACGGTCGTTGGCTTGAGGGATGAGAAATCTTGGCGGCACAGGCCTCTAAGCTTATTTTGCAGACGTCGGTTCGACCCTAAAATGCAAAGATCGAGCCCTTTATTAGGGCCGGACAGACAAGGTTTAGCTTAAAATAATTGAAGTTGATTCCATATCCGCGACCTCTATAGATTCACGAATATCTCAGCGCTAAGGACCGAGGCGCTGAATGTCCTTCGAGGATCATCTCTCAATCTCCATAGGCGATCACATCCTTCATCGAGCGAGGTGGAATATGCGACAGCCCCTGATTGCTGGAAACTGGAAGATGAACAAAACCGCGACAGAGGGACAGGTGCTGGCCCAAGCGATCCGCCTGGGCCTTCAGACCTCCGTTGTCGAAGTGGTGCTTTGCCCACCCTTCCCTGTGATCCCCATCGTTCACGCCACGCTTCAAGGCTCTTCCATCCGTCTGGGAGCTCAGAATGTTCACTGGGAGGACGCCGGAGCCTTCACTGGGGAGGTCTCTCCCGTGATGTTGAAAGAGTGGTGTCAATACGTGATCATCGGCCACTCAGAGCGCCGACAATATTTCCGCGAGGACGATGAGATGATCCGCCGTAAGGTTCTCGCCGCCTTGCGTCACGGCCTGATCCCCATCCTCTGCGTGGGGGAGACGCTGGCCCAGCGCGAGGCCGGGGAGACTGAAGGAGTGGTAACAGCCCAGACCCGCCGTGCATTAGAAGGACTTACACCCGAGCAGGCCACCCGTGTGGTCATCGCCTACGAGCCTGTCTGGGCGATCGGAACCGGTCGGGCGGCCAACGGAGCGGATGCGGAAAAGGTGATCCAGCGCTGGGTTCGAGGAACTCTAGAGGAGCTCTTCGGACCTGCAGTAGCGCAACAGATGCGGATCCTGTATGGAGGAAGCGTGACCCCGGAGAACATCACAGAGTTTATCTGTCGTCCCGCCATCGACGGTGCACTGGTGGGCGGGGCGAGCCTGAGGGCAGAGACATTCCTCGGGATCATCCACGAGACCGCCCGCGTGAAGGCCTAAACTTGCCATGCCCGTGCGATCGGTTCCTGCCCGACAGGTTTTGATCTTCGGCGCGGGGGCAGTGGGAGGATATCTGGGAGCAATGTTGAGCGCCTTCGGCCACGAGGTGATCCTCGTCGGCCGCCCCCATGTGGTCAAGGCCATCCAGCGTCGCGGGTTGACCCTTCTGCGTCCGGAAGGCTTAGAGCTCACCACTCGGCCCCGCGCGATCGCAGATCTGGATGCAATCGATTCAGAGATTGACGCGATCTTCCTGACGGTGAAAGCTCACGATACGGAAGCCGCGATCCGCGATCTTCAGCTCAAAGAGTGGCGTTCCGCCTTATTTTTCTGCTGGCAGAACGGCGTTGACGGGGAAACCCGACTTGCGGCTGCGTTCGGGGCCGATCGGGTCGTAGCCGGAACACTCACCCAGCCGGTCTCTTTGATTGCGCCAGGGGTCGTTCGCCTGGAACGGATTCGCGGAGGCTTAGGGATAGCTCCTATGGCACCGTCGCGGGATCTGCGAGAGTGGAAGATCATCTTGGATTTCGCTGGCTTCTCTACCCGCCTTTATCAAAATCCCCAGGCGATGAAGTGGTCTAAGCTGCTGCTCAACCTCATCGCCAACGCTACCTGCGCGATCCTAAACTGGCCCACAGAACGGGTGCTACAGGATCCCCGAACATTCGCGGTGGAGCGGGCAGCGTTCCAGGAAGCCCTCTCCGTGATGCATGCATTAGGCTTGCGACCTGTCTCTCTTCCCGGATATCCAGTCCCACTGTTGGCATGGGCCATGCGCTGGGGGCCCGCCCCTCTCATCCGCCCGATCCTGGCCTCCATAGGGTCACGAGCAAGAGGCAAGAGACCTTCCGCTCTGCAGCAGGATTTACAACGAAATGCCCCTCTAGAGTTAGACGCCTATTGCCGTCCTGTAGTGCAATACGGGACTCAAGTGGGAGTTCCCACACCGGTTCATGCGGCTCTAATCACAATCCTTGAGAATCTGGCGATGGGCCGGGACGATCGAAAGGCATGGCATGACAACGTGACCGCATTGCTAGAGCGGACGGGGCTCCTTGCCTCCGCTTCCCGGGCTGCATAGCCACCTGATACGATCCGAGCGATAGACTTAGTGTTGATGCATCGCTGCTCACGACTGACCTGAGAGTGTAGTAGTAGTAAAGGCATAAGCCACGTGCATCTATATCGCTCCATAAGGCGCAAACTGAGGATGGGCGGCATCTATGCGGTTTTAGTATAATAAAAAGCGGACGGGAGGGGTGGCCGAGTGGACGAAGGCGCGCGCCTGGAGAGCGCGTAGGGGTGTTCCTGCCCCTCGTGGGTTCGAATCCCACCCCCTCCGCTATGGCTCGATTCCCCATGAAGATTTCCCGGAGGTGCGAGCGAGCGGGAGTCGAATCGAACATTATCATCCCCCCTTCTCAACGGTTTGATTCTCTGCATCCGTGGTTATCCCCCCGAGTCACACGGTGAGCCGATGAGATCCCTTTCGATCCCCCTGCTCAAGTCGAACACAAGCCAACCAGAGGCCATACCTATGAGCAGGGAACGACGAATCCCGAGCGGACCGATGCGGGAAGGAATCTTAGGGATAGTAATGATCGTCAGCCTACTTGGGTGGGTTCTCCTTTCTGGAAGCCCAGAAGGGGGGCTGAGCTTGGCTCTTGCGAGGACTGAACCCCAAGCTGATACTGCTCAAAGCGATGTCCTTGATCAGGTTTTCCTTCCTCTGGTGCTCCACGCATTTCCCGCCTCCCCGGCGGAGTGGCTCTCCCGTCTGAATTTCTACCGAGCTATGGCCAAGCTGCCGCCCGTAGTGGAGAATCCAGAATGGCGTGATGGCTGCGCCAAACATGCCCGGTATATGGTCAAAAACGATATCATCACCCATGCCGAGGATGCAGGAAATCCATGGTATACCCCGGAAGGGGATCAGTGCGGGCGGAATGCAAACGTGATGGTGAGCTTCAGCGCTACCGCCTCCGACACGTATGCGATCGACGTCTGGATGCAAGCCCCCTTCCATGCCTTAGGGATGATCGATCCTCGGCTAATTCGAGTCGGTTATGGATCCTATCGGGAGGCAGATGGCGGTTATCAGATGGGAGCAGCTCTAGATGTGCTGCGTGGTCGAGGAGCGATCCCGGCGAATATCTCCTTCCCCATCCGATGGCCAGGGGAGGGAACTACCACCCCTTTGCGAGCCTTTCAGGTAGGGGAATATCCGGATCCTCTAGCTCACTGTGGATACACCAGGCCGGCTGGTCTGCCCATTCTTTTACTCCTGGGAACCGGCTCGATCACTCCCTTCGTCACCGCTCATTACGTCCTGAGGGACGGAAACCCAGTAGCGCATTGCGTATTCGATGAGAGAACATACCAGCATCCCACAGATCCCGATCAACAGAATTTGGGACGTCGGATTTTAGACCATCGGGACGCCATTGTGATTATCCCACAAGAACCTCTTCCCCGAGGCTCACAATACACGGTTTCGATTACCGTGAATGGACAGAACTATACCTGGTCGTTTTTCGTTGCTCCTGATGGGGCCCAGATCAACGCCATCGAGGCCGTCCAGGAATGGGAAACCCAAATTCGCCCCGCAGGGCAACAGCTTGAGAGGTAATCTCAGCTTTCGGTGAGGGGAGCGAACAAACAAGAGGACGGCACAGCAGGAGGAACAAATCAGGTTTCTCGTCCTTGATACGAAATCCACCCCGGGCCGCCTCTGCGCCGAGGACGGAGGACTTCCCGATCCCTCCCCGTCGATGCCCGGCAAGCCACCGCGTAATCGGGCCGATTATGACCATCGTTTTCTGATCCTCCACCTGCTCGTTGTCCCGATCGACCAAACAAAGCACAGAAGTGATTGCGCTCTAGAACGAGAAGGGCGACAGCCTGAAATACCCGCCCCAGAGGAAAGGAATCACGCCCGAGTCCGTTCACCACAATCCGTGGCTCGATTCGAACGCTTTGCCGCTATTCTGGGCAAACTTCGCCTCCACTGTTGCTCGGTCCCCCCTAGCTGGAGCCGCGTCCGCCTGGTCATCCGTCCCCTGACCCAGCGAGTCTTCCGCCGGTCGATCACATGGGCACCTCTTTCCCTGGCCGAGCGGCCCTCCACGTCGCCTTATCGCCGGGACCTCTTCAACAGCTAGTAGGATTCCCAGGACTCGTGATAGGATGATCACCGTATAGCGCACCCCCCAGCCAGCGCAAGAGGGCTCTCGGTTGCCGATTCGACAGGAGATCGGCCATTGAGCGGACCATCTGCTAAGCCGCACTGAGCTGAATAAGCCCGCCGGTCATCATCATTGTGCTCTGGAGCTTGCAGAATGGAAATCGCGCGTGGATGGCACACATCGGCGCTTCGAGCCGCTCCCCTGTTGCTAGCCATGGGCATCGTTTCACTGGCCCTGTTCCCACTGTTGTCCTCCCCGGACGTCCTAATGCGTGGGGATGTAGCCCTGTATTTCTACCCCTACTGGGAGGCAGCGGCGCGAGCCACCCGGGAGGGGCGACTCCCCTTCTGGAACCCCGACCTCTTCGCGGGCGTCCCCTTCCTCGCCAACCCCCAGGTCGGCTTCTTCTACCCCCCCAACCGGGCGCTCTCGTGGTTTCCGGTTCCCCTCGCGCTGAAGCTATCGATCTTGTTCCACGCCCTTTGGGCAGCGGGGGGGATGTTCGGGCTGGCCAGCCGGCTGGGATACCGGACCGCCGGGGCGACCGCCGCAGCGGTCGCCTACGCCGCGGGCGGCTACTTCCTGGCCCAGGCCGAGCACATCAACCAGTTCCAGGCCCTGGCCTGGCTGCCGTGGATGGGATGGGCGTGGTCGGCCCGCCGCCCGCTGAGGTTAGGCCTCGCCGGGGCCATGCAGATCCTCTGCGGTCACGCCCAGACCGTCGCGCTCTCCTGGACGGCGCTGCTGATCCTCTTCGCGCCCTCTTCGGATGAGCGCCGCCGCCTTTCGGGATGGATCCGGGCATGGAGCCCGGGGGCGCTGGGCGGGGCCCTGGCCCTGGGCCTCAGCGCCTTCCAATGGGTCCCCAGCCTTCGGCTGGCCCAGGCCTCTATTCGGGCGGGGGGCCTCCCGCTGAACGAGGCGCTCTCGTTCTCCCTTTCGCCGGCCCTGCTCGGCCGCTCCCTCCTCCCGGGCCGGGAAGCGCCGGCCTTCACGGAATTCACCGCCTACGTGGGGGTCCTGGGGCTTCTAGCGATGACGGCCGGGCTCAGCCGGCCGGGCGGACGCTGGATGGCGGTGATGGGGCTGGGGCTGTTCTTCGCGCTGGGCGCCTACAATCCCCTCTACGTAGTCCTGGCCGGGCTGCTTCCCCCGCTGCGCGCCTTCCGGGTCCCTGCCCGCTGGCTGGCCCTCTGGGCCTTCGGGGCCGCCCTAGGGATCGGGGCAGGGTTCGATCGGGGGCTGGCCCGGCTGGGGCCCCGGCGGCTCGCCCTCTGGGCCCTCGGGAGCCTGGCGCTGATGGGCCTGGCCGCCGCGACCTCCTCCATCCGGCCGCCGGGGATGACCGGCCCCCTCGGGCCGGTGAAGCCCGCTGCCGTGGGGCTCTGGGCCGTCGCCGTGATCGCGGGCGGTCTGCTGGCCTGGCGACGCCCGTCCCGCGCGGTCTGGGCCGGGCTGTGGCTGGCGGAGCTAACGGGAGCCGCATGGGGTCTTCCCGTCAACCGCCTGCTTCCCCCGGAGGCATGGTCGGATCCCCGGCTCCCCGCCCTCGTGCTGCGCGACCTCCAGCGCAAGGCGGGCCCAGAGGCCGGGCGGATCCTGAGCGTGGTCGACCTGCGCTTCGACCCAGGCGATCTGGGCGAGTGGCGGAGCGTCTTCGGGGGCCGGCTTCCGCCGGAGGCCTTCGAGGAGTTCCTAGTCGCCACGAAATACAAAGAGGCCCTGGTCGCCAACTGGCCGATGGCCCTGGGCCTGTCGACGGCGGATGGCTACGACGGAGGGGTGTTGCCGCTGCAGCGCTACATCGAGCTGGCCCGCCGCTTTGTGCCCCCCGACCGCCTGTTGCGGGACGGGCGGCTGTGGGAGACGCTGCCCGGCCTCCCCGAGGCGCGCTGGCTGCAACTGCTGGGCGTGCGCTGGATCGTGACGGATCGCCTGCGGGATGAGTGGATCGACGGCGTATTTTACGACCGCGGGGTCGCCGCCGACGCCTGTGGGGCGGAGCCGGTGGAGGCCGGCCCCTTTCCCCCGCTGGAAGCCACCGAGCTTCGGCTGCTCGGGACGTCGTCCCTTCCGCCGGGGGCGCGGCTGGGGGTTGTGGAGCTGTGGACCTCGGAGGGGAAACGCCTGGAGCTCCCGGTGGTGCGGGAGGGGAACGACACGCTGATCCGCGTCCGCTGGGAGACGCCGCAGCGGATCGAGGGCCTGCGCCTGCGACCGGATCCGAGCGTCTGTGCGAGGAGCGGCTGGCGGGTGGAGGGTGGAGCGCTGGTGGACGAGCGGACCGGGGCTTTTCAGACATTGGTCCTGAGCCCAGGCGGTGTCTTCGCCCGGCGGTATGCCGGGGACGTCAAGATCTACGAGTTCCGGAAGAGCCCGCCGCGCCTGTATGGCGTGTGCACTGCGCGCTTCGCGCGAGACGAAAAGGAGGCGATGGACCTTCTGACAGACCCCGGGTTCGATCCCCTGCGGATGGTGGTGATCGAAGGGGAAACCGGCCCGGCGGACGAACCTGCGCATCCGTGCGCGGTGGAAGTCCGATGGCTCCACTTCACGCCGGAAGTCCGCGAGGCGGAGGTCCGTCTGGAGCGGCCGGGGTGGCTGGTGCTTCTGGAATCCTTCGATCCCGGGTGGCGGGCGACGATCGACGGACGGGCAACGCGGATCTTTCGCGCCAACGGGCTCTTTCAAGCAATCGCCCTCCCAGCTGGCGTTCACACCGTCCGCTGGGAATACCAGCCGGCGGGATGGCGTGAGGGGATCGCCCTGACGGCCGTCAGCCTGATCGGCGGGGGATGGATCTGGAGCCGGAGCCGCTTCGGGCGGAAAGCTCCGCGTCAAGCTCATGGATGACGGACCTGGACCGTTCGCTTCCCTCGAAGAGGCGCTGGATCTCCCCCCAGGCCTCTGGACCGCGGGATTTGGGACAGCGCCAGGCGCCTGTCTCCGCACGAGAAGTCCGCTCTTCGGGAAACAAACCGCGCAACTCCTGTATAATGATGACAACAGACCGGGCCATCGACGATGGGTCTCTGTTTTCCCGAAATCGGGGAGCTGCGCCCATGGGATCTGCAAGAAGATGGCGGGTGGGATTATGGGTTGCCCTGATCGCTGTTCTCGTTCTGAGCGTGCTCGGATGGCGGTCGATCCTGAAGGCGCCGTGGCCGATCGTCGGATTCTGGCTTGGGTTGATGGGATTGTATGGCTTCCTTTTGTTCGAGCTTTTCTTCCCCTTGTTGGCCCCGGCTGCCGGGCGTGAGCGAGGACATCCGCGCTGGGCCTTTGCACGCTTCCTTCTGGGCGCGTTGCGCTCCCTGGGGGCCGTCGATGCGGGCCAGCCGCGACACCCCTCAGAACCCCGCGAGGGCCCTGGGCTCTGGCTGCTGGATGCCCGGAGCGCGGTGGCCATTGAACAAACCGGCATCCGGCTCCTTCGCGTTGCCGGGCCCGGGTTGGCTCGAGTAGAAGCTGGCGAACAGGTGGCCGCCTTCGTGGATCTTCGCCCCCAGCAGTTCCCTCAAGGTGGCCCCTCCACCCTGCGAATTCGCACGCAGGATGGGATATCCCTGGGACTGGAGATGCGAACGGCGACGGCCTTCCTTCCGCAAAACATCCCCCCCACTTTCTCGGGTCGCTCCCCCTATTTCTTCCCGCCGCAGGCCATGGGCTGGTCCATCCTTCAGGCCCTGCGGGCGGCTCGGGTGGACGAGGATCGCGTCCTCCACTGGTTCGAGGTCCCGTATGAGATCGCACGGGGGGAACTCTCCATTCGGATCGGGAACCTGCTGTTCGATCAACTCTTTCTCTTCGCCCAACCGGAGAGAGAGGGAAGGTCTCCCGTGGCACCACTGGCCCGGCTGTCGGAGGAAATCCGACTCGCCCTTAGCCGGGATCTGCACGGGCTGGG
>JANXBD010000190.1 GCA_025057635.1 Thermoflexus sp.
AATCGCCGCCGTGAAATAGTCAAAGGTGCCCGAATCGACGCCTGCACCGAACAGCACCAAGGGGCGATTGGGGAAGCCGGGGCGTATCTGAGACCAGTTGGTGAGTTTGCCTGTAGCGGCTGGCTCCCAGATCTTCTTGAGTTCGCGCACCGTCAGATGGTCGCACCAGGTGTTCTTAGGGTTCACCACAACCGCCAGCGCATCATAGGCGATGGGGATTTCGATATACTCGATGCCATTCTTACGACAGGCTTCGTCTTCCACCTCGCGGATAGGGCGCGATGCGCCCGTAATATCCACTTCGCCGTTCGCAAACTTTTTGAAGCCGCCGCCCGTGCCCGACTTGCCCACCACAGGCGTCGTGTCGGGATACTGCTTCTGGAACTCCTCCGCCACCGCCTCGGAGATGGGCAAGACCGTGCTGGAGCCGTCCACCACGATTTTGCCACTCAAACCCTGGGAGCCACCTGTGGCATTGCCTGCCTGCTGCGCCGGTCGTCCGCAACTCCCAAGAAGCGCTACCGCC
>JANXBD010000191.1 GCA_025057635.1 Thermoflexus sp.
GGCGGTGACCAAAGCAATTGGACCTGAGGGTCTAACCCGTGGCTCACGTATTCCAGCCGTAGGGAGTAGAAGCGACCTGCTTCCAGGCGGGAATTCCCACCCGATCACTTTGTTTGTTGCCACAGCAAACAACCTAGCCAATTTGTTTGTTGTGCCGGCAAACAAATCATAGCACAAAGCTCCCCTTTTGTCAAGAGGTCCCACGAGGGAGGAAGGAAGACATTCCCCTGTGCGCTGACGCAGCACGCTGAATATTTCCCCGGATCCAGAGAATTCCCCTCACCATCAGAAGGTAGCCATCCCTCACCCATGCAGAGATCCTTGCGATAGGTGGGATAGAGAATGGGCATAGCGACCACGGAACGATCGCACGGGCTATTGAAGGAACAGCAGGACCAGGGGATGGGGCAGCTAACCCGAAGCGGGGATGCTCAGGATTACCATGTACAATGGCAATAGGGGGAACTGTTCTAAGATTGTTCTAAGAAAGTTTTAAAGAAAAGCAGACTATGACTGGATAGGAG
>JANXBD010000192.1 GCA_025057635.1 Thermoflexus sp.
CGCAGCGAATCCCCTTCCGTTCGGGTTCTTCGGGGCCGCGAGGGCCCGATCGCGTTGCATCGCCTCGGCCCGGCGCAATGGCGCGTCGAGGCGGCCTCGCCGATGGACGAGGCGTTCGCGGAGGGGATGCTGGATGGATGGGACGCTGCGCCGCTCCTGCTCGTCCGGCGGGCGGCGGCGGAGGGGCGCCTGCAGGCGCTGATGGGGCCCGAGGCAGCCCCGGCGGACGCCTGGGTCCGCCACGTGGATCTCCCCGCCCGCGTCGAGGCCGCGTGGAACCGCCTGGACGAAGCCACCCGGGCCCGGCTCCAGGCCTATGCCGAGGGGGTCAACGCCGCCTGGCGAAACGGCCTCCCCTGGAGCGGTCGCCTTCTCCCCTCGGACGCCTTTGCGAGGCCATGGCGTCCACAGGACAGCCTGGCGGTCGCGGCCGGCCTGGCCCTGGCTCACCCGGGCTGGATGGAAGCGGAGATCGCCGCCGCGCTCCGGCCCCTTCCCGAGCCTCTGCGGGCCTCGCTGATCGA
>JANXBD010000193.1 GCA_025057635.1 Thermoflexus sp.
TACGCCGTTCGCCTCCTCGGGGGGCTTTGAGGGCGGAGCCGGGCACCTTCAGTGCTCGGCTCCGCCCCTGAAATGGTGTCCCCCCTTCCCACGGCCCTTTGGGCTGTGGGGAGGGGAGACACAGAGGGTAGGGCCTCTCCACCTCGTTCGACCAACTTCCAACCGCATAACTCCGAAGAACGATTAAATTCTTAGGCTCATGTTCAGAACCTGCGCCGCTGTCCGGGCCCGGAGATGGGGAGTAGGGAGATCGAACCCTTTCCCCAGCCATCGGGCGGTTCGATCTCAGGTTTGCCCGAACGTTGGGCATGAGCCGATTTTTGCGGTCGGGGGAATCACCTTCAGTGGCCTCCCGGCCCCCTGAAAGCTCCCAGGAGGAGAATAGACCGGATCGATTGGAGGATGGTGAGGGATGGCGGGTTGGATGCGAGTTGAAGAGTTCCGGATTCGATCGGAGACCCGGCGACAGCGCTTGCGGGGGCGTGCCCGGCAGCCGCACATCCCATACGCGGTAGCGG
>JANXBD010000194.1 GCA_025057635.1 Thermoflexus sp.
GCCTCGGGCATGTCTTCCAGCTCGTCCTCGTCGACGCCGCCCCCCTGGGCCATCCACGTGCCCAGCTTCAGCAGCTCCTCTAGCCGCTCCTTGCGCCGCTCCAGGGATGCCCGCACGGCCCGCACGCTGGAAGCCAAGCGCCGCTGGAGGATGAGCAAGGCGAAGGCCACGTTGCGCTTGTCAGCGGCCAGGGCCCGGTTGTAGTGGTTCTCTACGTACTTGGTGACCTCGTTATAAAGGCGCTTCTCGTCGTCGCTGAGTTGGTAGAGGAGCGTTTTCACCTGGCGGGGAGGGAAGAGGGGCCGCCCCTGGTAGTCCTTCAGGTCCTCCTTCAAGCGCCGCAGGAACAGGGGGTTCTCGCGTCGGCGTACCGACTCCTCCAATAGGCCAGTCCTGGCGAACAGGCCGGGCTCCAGCAGGTCGAGGAAGAGGAGGAAGTTCTCGGGGTCGCCGCGATGAGGGGTGGCGGTCAGGAAGAGGAGGAAATGGCTGGTGCGCGACAGGAGTTCGCCCAGACG
>JANXBD010000195.1 GCA_025057635.1 Thermoflexus sp.
AAAGGCCGCCATCGCGGAGGGCGGGTCGTTTCAATCCCACGCTGGTTCGATTGAGGGCGGGCGCCCCCGCCCCCGCCCCCGCTCCTGTTGGCCAGTTTCAATCCCACGCTGGTTCGATTGAGGGACCCCCCGGGCGGGGATTCCGACGCCCACTCCGTACCGTTTCAATCCCACGCTGGTTCGATTGAGGGCGAAAAGCGAGATCACTAAAGCCGCGATATGAGCCTTGTTTCAATCCCACGCTGGTTCGATTGAGGGGAACCTCCCACACACACGTGGATAGCGGAGACTGAAGTTTCAATCCCACGCTGGTTCGATTGAGGGCCTTTCATACCGTCTTCTCCCCCGCTCTCTCCCCCGGTTTCAATCCCACGCTGGTTCGATTGAGGGGCCGCGCCAGGGGCAGGTGAGGAAGGCGGACAAGCGTTTCAATCCCACGCTGGTTCGATTGAGGGAAGAGTAGAAGGCGTGGGTTTGGGACGGGTTGCTGTGTTTCAATCCCACGCTGGTTCG
>JANXBD010000196.1 GCA_025057635.1 Thermoflexus sp.
CGCGGGAAAGCTTCCATCCGCACAGTCGCTCGATCGACTTTCCGCCGATCCACCTGCACGCCCAACCCCGGCCCAGCGGGCACGCTCAACGTGCCATCCGGGTTCAGGACGAACGGCGGATCGATCAGGTCTTCGTGGTAGTACCGATCGCTGGCGGAGAGATCTCCCGGGAGGGTGAAGCCAGGGAGCGAAGCCAGAGCCACGTTCGCGGCCCGACCGATGCCGGTCTCCAGCATCCCCCCACACCACACGGGGACCCCCCGCGCCGCGCACAGATCGTGGATGCGCCGGGCCTCTAACAGCCCGCCGACTCGCCCCGGCTTGATGTTGATAATCCGACAGGCCCCCATCTCCAGCGCGGCCCGGGCATGCCGGGCGGTGTGGATGCTTTCATCCAGACAGATCGGCGTCCGCAGGCGCGCCTGAAGGAGCGAGTGCTCATAGAGATCGTCCCAGTGGAGGGGCTGCTCGATCATCATCAACTGGAACTCGTCCAGGGCAGCTAGGCGATC
>JANXBD010000197.1 GCA_025057635.1 Thermoflexus sp.
GATCGCCTAGCCGCCCTGGACGAGTTCCAGTTGATGATGATCGAGCAGCCCCTCCACTGGGACGATCTCTATGAGCATTCGCTCCTTCAGGCGCGCCTGCGGACGCCGATCTGTCTGGACGAAAGCATCCACACCGCCCGGCATGCCCAAGCCGCGCTGGAGATGGGCGCCTGTCGGATCATCAACATCAAGCCGGGTCGAGTCGGCGGGCTGTTGGAGGCCCGGCGCATTCACGATCTGTGCGCGGCGCGGGAAGTCCCCGTATGGTGTGGAGGGATGCTGGAGACCGGCATCGGCCGGGCCGCGAACGTGGCTCTGGCTTCGCTTCCTGGCTTCATCCTTCCGGGAGATCTCTCCGCCAGCGATCGTTACTACCACGAAGACCTGATCGATCCGCCGTTCGTCCTGAACCCGGATGGCACGTTGAGCGTGCCTGCTGGGCCGGGGTTGGGCGTGCAGGTGGATCGGCGGAAAGTCGATCGAGCGACTGTGCGGATGGAAGCTTTCCCGCG
>JANXBD010000198.1 GCA_025057635.1 Thermoflexus sp.
GCGCCTGTCCTTTTTCGCCAGCCAGGTCTGGCGCATCAGAGGAATCTCAGCGCCGCAGCTTGGGTTTTGGCACGGCAGCGTCCGCGCCCAGATGTAGCCCACGGGAACCGCGCCGTCAGGGTCGCTGGGGTAGAAGGGGGCCAGCTCCCGGCGGGCCTCCTCCAGGACCCAGTTCCCCCACTGGCGGACCGCCTCCACCAGCGCCGGGCCGAACCGCTGGGGGAACTCCAGCACCGCCTTGTTGAGCAGCACGGCCACCGGGTCGTAGTCAAGGGCGTAGGTCTTGCAGCCCAGCCGCAAAGCCTCCAGGGGGATGGACCCCCCGCCTGCGAAGGGGTCCAGCACCCGCGGAGGGCGGCCCCCGAACGCCTCGCGGATCGCCTCTCGGGCCTGCTCCAGGAGCTGGCGGGACCCAGGTGTCCCGTCGGAAGTGACCTCCCAAGGGGCGATCCGCCGGACCAGCTCGAGCCATTTCGCCCGCCGCGCGGGGTCGTCCGGCAGGAGGGCGG
>JANXBD010000199.1 GCA_025057635.1 Thermoflexus sp.
AGTGCGGATCCGCGATCGAGGAAGATGCCGTGGAATGCCCGATCTGTGGAGCAACCTTCACCTATGTATGCGAAACCTGCGGGGCCGAGCTGGCCCCCGGGGAGGCCCGTTGCCCCCGGTGCGGGATGTAGCCCCGAAACTCGGCATTCAGAAGGCCTTGCAGCGAACCGGGGATTCGGGGCGACGGGTCGGAGCCGTGGGACGGAGCTATGGCAACCCAGCAGTCCCTCACCACATCCCGGATAGTTCGCGATGGATCAAGAGGATGAGGTGGCTGCGGGCGCGGGACATCCCCACGTAGGCGACGGTTGGGAGATCAGGGAAGGCATCCGCATCCAGCTGGGCCAGGATCACCACCGGGCTCTCCAGCCCCTTGAAGCGATGCACGGTGGTCCAGAAGATCTCCCCCGGACCAGGCGGCCATCGCTCCGTCAGCGTGAAGGCTCCGTATCGGATCCCCGTCTTCAGCCATCCTCGACGATGGGCCGAGAGGATCACCAGCTGGTG
>JANXBD010000019.1 GCA_025057635.1 Thermoflexus sp.
AATTCTCGTTACTACGGGTGGTGATGTGGACGTATGTCGGGGTTCCATCATCGCTTTTAACAGAGATGGACAGCAGTTATGGAGATACGACACCACTGACGCCCAGGGGACCGGCACCCCCTGCGGCAATTGGTCCTCGCCCACTGTGGGTGATCTGGACGGCGATGGGGATATGGAGATTGTTTTCGGCTCGTGGGATCGCAACATCTATATGCTGAACCATCAGGGCCAGCGTCAGTGGCATTACCACGTGGCTGATTCGGTATGGTCTACGGCTGCGCTGGCAGATTTGGACCGAGACGGGGACCTGGAGATCATTATCGGCACCGACATTACCGGTGGGGGCGTTCTGCCAGATGGGTATCAGCCCACAGACGGAGGATTTGTGTTGATTCTGGACAAGGATGGCCGCAAATTAGCCCGCCGTCAGATGAATGAGGCCATTTATTCTTCTCCGGCAGTTGGAGATGTGGACGGTGATGGGCGGAAGGAGATCTTTGTGGGGACTGGGATGCACTGGTATCTGCAAGGCAGATATACGCAGCCATATGTCTACGGCTTTCGGGTGAATACGTCGGGATCGGAATGGACGTTGGAGGATCTTCCGGGATGGCCCCGGCCGGTGGCCTATCCCGGTATGAGTTCCCCGGCCCTGGCGGATCTGGATAACGATGGAGATTTAGAAATCATCATCGGCACGGGCTTCCACGGGATGAGCGAGCAGGGACAGTGTTCAAATAGCCCCTCCGATCCATATTGCTACGGCGCTATCTATGCCTGGCATCACGATGGCTCTCCCGTTTCCGGTTTCCCAATGTGGCCAAAGGATTATATGAACAAAAACGGCTTCATCCGTTCGTCCCCGACCGTTGGGGATGTTGACGGAGACGGACAGTTGGAGATTCTCTTCTCGATGAATTGGGACGTGATCGTGGTCGGCCCGAATGGCCAGCGGGAGAACATCCTGCATACCACGTGGTCGCTCTTCGCTTCGCCAGCCATCGGGGACCTGGATAACGATGGCCGAACGGATGTGGTGATCGGGGGATCTGCGTATGGAGCTTCGACAAATGGGTATGTGTATGCCTTCACGTTCGGGGCTGGTAGTTATCAGCCGGCTCGTCAGCCCTGGCCGATGTTCCATCGGGATCCCCGGCATACTGGTCACTACATGCGGCCGCCCCGGCTGGCCGTTTCTCCACCCTCGCTTTTCGTGTGGCATCCATACGGAAGTGGAAGCGAAGAGCGGGCCTATTTGCGGCTGACTAATCTAGGTGACTTTCCGGGGCAATGGTCTGTTGCCTCCTCGCCGGCGGGGGTCACAGTCACACCTTCCTCGGGGACTGTGTATTACACATCTACAATACCCCTTACAGTTACTGTGTCCACTGCTGGTTATCTGACCGGGACGTATTCGCTGGGAAGCCTGACGATTACGGGCACGTGGGATGGCGGGACTGTTGAGAATAGCCCGTTGTCGGTTCCCGTCACTCTGTATGTGGGGCCAGTATATCGGGCATATTTGCCTCTAGTCATGCGGACGTTCAGATAGGTTGAATGCGCATCCTCCACATTATCCAGCGTTACTGGCCTGCTTACGGCGGGGCTGAGATACATTTTCATGAAATTTCTGTCCGCCTAGTCGCCGAGGGACACCACATTACCGTTGCGACTACGGACGCCTTAGATTTTGAACTCTTCTGGGATCCCTCTCGCCGCCGGATCGGGGAGCCTGAAGGCCATCGGGATGGCGTCCGGATTCTCCGGTTCCCAGTGCGGCATCTTCCTTTCCCTCCGCTAGCCTACCCGGCCTGGAGGCGTCTTCTCTGGATTCTGTCCGCCCTGCGAGTGGTTCCAGTCGGCCTGAGCCAGAGGCTTTCTCGTTATACGCCCTGGGTCCCGGATCTTTGGAGATGGCTGGAGCAAACCGAGGAGCCTTTTGACCTTGTGGCGGGAATGACCATCTGTTTTGAGCCGCTGCTGGAGGCTGGGCTTCGCTTTGCCCGTCGACGCGGTATTCCTTTTGTCATTTATCCCCTGACTCATCTGGGGGCGGGGGCTGTGCCGGGGGCGGATGCGTTGAGCCGCTTCTACACAATGCGTCACCAAGTTGCCCTGGTGCGAGCTAGTGATGCTGTAGTCGCTCAGACTCCTACGGAGCGGGCCTTTTATGTTCGGCACGGCGTGCCTTCAGAAAAGATTGTGGTCGTGGGACCGGGGGTGAATCCGCAGGAAGTTGTAGGAGGAAACGGACAACGGTTCCGGGCCCGCTACAATATCCGAGGGGCGCTGGTCGCTTCGGTTTCATCCCTCTCTTATGACAAGGGAACTTTTCACCTCATAGAGGCCATACATCATCTTCGTCGGCAGGGTCGGGAGGTTACTCTTGCTCTAGCAGGGACAGTCCTCCAGCCTTTTCGATGGTGCTGGGAGAGGCTTAGTCCGGATGAGAGAGAAGGCGTCCTCATTCTAGGTTCGGTAGGTCAGGAGGAAAAGCGGGACCTGTTGGCGGCCTGCGACATCTTCGCACTGCCGTCCCGGACGGATTCCTTCGGGATTGTCTATCTGGAGGCCTGGCTGTATCGAAAGCCCGTCGTTGCGGCCCGCACCTGGGGGGTGACAGATGTGGTTCAGGACGGTGTGGATGGCCTAATTGTTTCCTTTGGGGATGTGATCGCTCTGGCCGAGGCGATTGCTTATTTGATAGACCGTCCAGGCCTTCGTGAGGCGATGGGCCGGAAGGGGGAGCAGAAAGTGCACTCTCTGCATACCTGGGATCGGAAATATCCGCTGATCCGTGATCTTTATTCTCGACTGACTGGGGGAAGGAGATGCGCATCCTACACATCGTCCATCAGTACCCTCCTGACCGGATCGGGGGTGTAGAGCTCTACACTCAAGCGATCTCTCTAGAATTAGTGCGGCGGGGGCATGCGGTGGGCATCTTTTATCGGCGCAGCGCTCCAGGGCGAGGGATGGATCACAGGGCAGAAGCTGGCATCCAGATGTTTGTGGTTTGGGATGGAGTGCTTGATCCAGCCCGTCGCCTTCTTGCAAATTTCGGCGACGCTTTCATTCAAGAGGCCTTCGCCCGAGTGCTGAGTGAATTCCGACCCGACGTCATCCACGTCCAGCACCTAATGGGCCTGCCAATTTCTTTGCTGAGCGAAGCTCGCCGAAGGGGGATCCCGCTTGTTATTACCCTGCATGATTACTGGTGGGTTTGTCTGAATGCTCAATTGCTAACCAATTACAGTGGGGAGATCTGCGCTGGCCCTCGGGGGTACTGGAATTGCGCTCGCTGCATGCTGGCACGGGCTGGTCGTCCTTGGCTATGGCCTGCGCTTCCCTTTTTAGCTGGGTTGGCGGCTTGGCGCAACCGAATGTTGCGATGGGGGCTGGATGCCGCTCAGAGGATAATCGCTCCTGCTGTTTTCGTCCGCGAATGGTATGTAGCCCAAGGATTGTCCGAGCGAAAGATAGTCACGCTTCCGTTTGGGGTGCATCGGCCTTCCCATCTGTCGCCGTCACGGAAAGAGGGGGAGATCCGGTTCGCTTACATTGGTGGTCTGGCCTGGCAGAAGGGGGTGCATGTATTGGTGAAGGCGTTTTCGGAGGTAAGTGGGAATGCCACATTATGGATCGCAGGGGATGAGACGTTTGACCCAGCTTATGTGGCCTACTTGCGGGCACTTGCTAGCCCTAAGGTTCGCTTTCTGGGGCGCCTGGACCGCGCTGAGGTATGGGACATCCTAGCTCAGGTGGATGTGGTAGTGGTTCCCTCGTTATGGCATGAGACCTTCTCGTTTCTAATCTCAGAGGCCTTTTCGGTTGGTCTTCCGGTTTTGGCCTCCCGGCTGGGAGCGCTGGCCGAGCGGGTACGGCACGGGGTAGATGGCCTTCTCATCCTCCATGGTGATGTTCGAGCGTGGCGTGAAGCCATTCAGCAGCTGATCGATCAACCCGAGTACTTGATCCACCTGCGTGCTGGAGTTCAACCACCCATGACGATGGAAGAGCATCGAGATCGGCTGGAGAGGCTATATATGGAAATCATCTGTGAGGATTCCGCTTAGCGATAGAAAACACAAAGCAGATCCTTATCCACGTCATATTCAGAAGCGGAGGTTGGTAAGTGGAGAAGAAGGGGAGTCTAAGTAGACACTCTTTCCATGTTGTCCTTCTTCTAACGGCCTCCATTTGGATTTTAACCGGTTGTGGACGATTTGTGGACCACGATCAGGTCGCTCTAAGATCCGACCAGTCGTATGCTCTGAGGCCCGGGGATACTGTAGGGCAGACTTTCGTTGCTCGTCATGCGGGATTACATGGAGTTGAGATTTGGTTAGCTCCTGAAGATGAGGTGCAGGGAGAGCTCCGGCTAGCGCTATATTCCCATCCGGGATCATCTGTCCTCTTACGGGAATCGCGGTTTTTACTTTCTCCTGACACCCCACCGGGATTCTGCCTCTTCTTATTTGATCCGCTTGCGGATTCCCACAGTCGGGAATACTATCTCGAAGTCACTCTCTCTGGATCAGGCACGGTACGTATTGGGGTGGGTTCGGAGTATTCTTATTTGGACGGAGCCTTATATGTGGACGGGCGTCCGGTTGAGGCCCAGATGAGCTTTCGCTTGATTTATGATGTTCGATTCATTCTTCTGGATTTAGTTCATGCGATATTTCGCGGATTAGGCCTCATCGGGATAATCGCGTTGTTATATGGAATTCCCGGCTGGAGCCTGCTCGTGCTCTTGGTAGGAAAAAATCAGGCGTGGGGATGGGAGGATTGGGCTGGGCTGTCGGTAGGAGTGAGCTTAGCGATCTATCCGGTTCTTTTTTTATGGGCTGATATGCTGGGCTTGCGCCCAGGGCCGTTGTGGGTCGGAATCCCAATCACGCTGGGGCTTGCTGGGATCACCTACAGGCTTCGTATTGAAGCGTCGGCGATGCAAAAGTGGAGGTTCCATGATCTATGGATCAAGCAAAAGCTAGCTCTGCGGAAGCCTAACGCCTCGGGCGTCTCATTGATGCTAGTGCTAGGGTTGTCTATGGCAACTCGATTGCTCGCGGTGCGAGGGTTGGAGGCTCCGCTTTGGGGAGACGGATTTCAGCATACGATGATTGTGCAGCTTATGTTGGATCATGGCGGGCTTTTTAGGAGCTGGGAACCATATGCGCCAATCCAAAGCTTCACCTATCATTTTGGCTTCCACAGTGCGGTAGCGTTGTTAGCTTGGGCAACGGGATGGCCTGCCGAAAGGGCGGTCCTCTTTGGAGGGCAAGTTTTGAATGCCTTAGCTGCACTTGCAATCTATCCACTCGCCCGCCAACTAGCGAGCGGATCGTCGTGGGCTGGGGTAATCGCCGTGATGTTGCCTAGCCTATTATGGCCGATGCCAATGTATTATGTGAATTGGGGGAGATATCCACAGCTTGCGGGTCATACTCTTCTGCCTGTCGCAGTGATCCTGAGCTGGCAGTTGCTAGAGAGTCCACAACGGACATGGAGAAGGATCGGTTTGGTTGCTTTAATGATCGCTGGACTGGCGCTCACTCATTATCGGGTCTTGGCGTTTTATGGATTGTCTATCGTGGCTTGGTGGGTCCTTCGAGGATGGCGTGTTCACTCGTTCGGAGACTGGCTTCGGAGGCTTGTGTGGGGTTCACTAGCACCAATTGGGTTGTCGATAGTGTTTACGCTGCCCTGGTGGTTCAGAATCGGTGATGGGAGGCTACCGACGGCCCTCGCGCACGCCATGTCCTCGGGAGCAGGGGGATGGATACCTTTGTCCTGGAACGAGCTTGTATCATATGTCCCCGCATGGGGTTGGATCTTGGGGGGTCTTAGTTTGGGAATTGGATTGCACCGCTATTCCCAAGCCGTCACGTTGCTGGTGCTATGGTGGTGTGGGATCTTTTTAAGTGCAAATCTGCAGCTTTTGCGTATGCCGGGCGCCTCTGTTATTAGCGGCTTTGCGTTCTGGATCGCCGTGTATATGCCTGTGGCTGTGCTGATTGGGATTAGCATTGGGAAAATGTTGGAGAGATGGATGCGCGGGCCGTGGCAGTGGGCAGGCGTGTTGGTGATTGTGATCCTCGGGTTATTTGGAGCTCGAGATCGTCTATCCGATGTGGATCCTTCGCGCCATGCTCTATTAACTCGTCCTGATCGGATCGCGATGGATTGGATTCAGAAAAACACTCCGACAGATGCTCGTTTTCTGATCAATGGGTTTTTGGCATATGATGGTCAAGATGCAGTAGGAAGCGATGGTGGATGGTGGCTTCCTTTACTGGCTCGCCGAGCTGGTTTGATCCCCCCTCTTCCTTATGCGGTCGAGCAAACGAAGGATCCCGATCTTCCCGTGCGTCTTCGAGCCTGGATCTCGGGCCTAGCAAGTCGGGATTCAAGGATGATGGAGGAGCTGATCCGCATGGGGTGGTGCTATATCTATATCGGTCAGCGTCGCGGGATGGTGAATGCTCCTTCCTCACCTCTCTGGATTCCGGAGGAGCTGGCTGTAGATGGCTCCCCTTGGGAACCTATTTATGCTCGGGATTTAGTTCGGGTTTTCCGATGGTCAGACTGCTCCAAGGGGGATCCTTCTGGGGTTCAGAGGGATCAGCCTTAGAAGACAGCAGGCCGAAATAAGGGGGCGTTTATGGCTTTTGGAGGCTGATAGGTTTATAATGGTCTAGCGTCTATGGATTAACCCAAAGGAGGTATGGACATACGCCTTCCGTTCCTTATAGAATATAGGGCAGATTCCCTCAGAGGAGGTGTGTCATGTGGCGAAGGTTGCGATGGATGGGTGTAATCGTGGGCCTGCTCTTGGCTATCGGCCCTGCATGGGGGGCTCCCCCCGGTCAATTCACTGTGGACTTTAACATTCAGAACATGGGATCTTCCCCTGCAACTATAGTTGTTGACTTCGTTAATCCAAATGGCAGTCTGAGGGGCTCCAAGACTTTTACAAATGTAGCGCCCGGAGGATCTGCTTATTTTAATCCCGCCCTTCATACGCTGAACGACGGGTCAATGCTCGAACCGGGATGGCAGGGATCGGCCGTGGCGAGCAGCGATCAGCCGATTTCTGCGATTGCCACCATCGCCAATAATCTTTCTGGTCCTCAATATGTCTCCGACGCGTATGTTGGGGTTGTGGAGCCGGCGACTACAGTTTTCGCCCCGATTATTATGGCTAGGTATGGCCCGTGGAATACTCGAATGGCAATCCAGAACGCCGGGTCTGCGCCGGCGAATGTCAACATTCAGTTTGTCAAGGGACCCAATGTTGTGGCTACTCAGTCCATTTCTAATCTACCAAGCGGGGCCTCTGCAATCGTGGATCAATTTGCTAATCCCGATCCCAACTTGAATAATTTCAATGGCTCGGCAATCATCACGGCGACCCAACCGATTGCGGTAACTGTAGACGAATATAAGAGGACCGGCGGCTTGCTGGTCTCGTATACTGCCTTGCCGCTTAGCAAGGCGAGCACCACTCTATACATGCCTGGCTACATTAATGCGTATGGCCCGTGGACGACAGATTTCACGATCATAAACACTGCACCGAGCACCGCTACCGTTCAGATTCAGTTTACAAACAATCAGGTGCTTAACTGCACGGTTCCGGGGAACGGTAGTCTATATTTGAACCCTGCTGTAGGCACGTATGGAGGTTGCACGGGAGGTCCGCTGGCGACTAATTTCTACGGTGCGGCCACGGTGAACTCGACCCAACCGATAGTGATTGCTTATAACATTGCTAATACCTTAGGCCCGGGGAATCGGGCGATTGGCTACACAGCCTTCTCTCCCTCGGATGTAGGAACGAGGGTGGCCGTGCCCCTCATTGAAAATGAATATGGTGGAGGGAAGTGGATCACAACGTTCTCTGTCCAGGTCGTAGGAGGTGGGAACGCAGCTCTCACTTTGATCTACTCTGGGAATACGGGAACTTATACCTATCAGGCGTCCATAACAGATGCCAAGACCTTCAATCAGCTCTCAGACGGACATGTTCCCACAGGGTTCCTTGGAAGCGTTACGATCAGTTCAACGAAGCCGATCGCTGTCATCGGCGATCAAAATAGTTTGATCTTAGATGGGGACGTGGCCGCTGGGTTCCCTGGCGTGAGGGCTCCTTCTCCCTAAAGAGTCGCTCGTGTCTTCTATATCCTCTCCTCTAAGTGATGTCGGGGTGCGAGCTCGCACCCCGATATTATTTTTTGAGGTTGGAGGGAAGAGATGTTGCTCTATCGAGTCCTGAGTTCGTTCTGGGTGATGACAGTGATCATAAGTGTAAGTTGCGCTTCTCGCCTATCGCTTTCGCCAGTAAGCTCTTCCGCTTCATCTCTCTCTCCCCTCTCTCCTGTGAAAGACAGCGTTTCAGTTTCCCCATTGTCACTACCCGATGTTCGTTCTCCTACAATCTATCGAATAGATGCCAATTTGGAGGCTGCTGCTCCCCGTCCGGAGGACTTCCCATTTATGCGAGCGCTCTATGCTCTTCGCACCGAGATTCAGGATTCCATGTCGCGCGGCATTGAGTTGCGCTATCCTGCTCAAGAAGATCGCTTTCGTCCCTTTATAAAAGGATGGGCAGTTGAGCTTAGAATTTTTTTCGATGTAAATTCTGCCCGTGAGGCATATATCGATCGGTTGCATAGTCTGGAGGGTTCGCTCCAATCCTTAGTGACGTCCGCTGATCAAGCCTATCTAAGCGTTCGCGCATCCGCGGAGCCGGGAGATGAGAAGATATGGGTTCAAGAGGCCGCTTTCTGGAAGGGAAACCTGGTGGGCTATCTGCTTGTGAAATGGTCTGAGTTGCTAGATAAGCAGTTCTTTGAAGAGCGAATCAGCCTTATCGTTCAGCGGTTGGAGCGTCCATAATGCGGTTTCCGTTTCCACGGCGTGATCGGTATTTGGTGTTTGGAGCACCACGCTTGCCGGAGGAGGCGATCGAGGCGGCGGTGCGGGTCTTACGATCGGGCTGGCTAGGGACAGGGCCTCAGGTAGCTGCCTTCGAGAAGGCGTTTGCGGAATACATTGGGACTCCGTTTGCAGTGGCCGTGGGCTCGTGCACCGCGGCGTTGCATTTGGCCCTGCGCTTGGTAGGTGTTGGCCCGGGAGATGAGGTGATCACCACCCCCATAACCTTTGCGGCTACCGCTAATGTGATTGTCCATGCAGGGGCAAGGCCAGTTTTTGCCGATGTGGATCTCCGCACTGGAAATCTCGATCCAGAAGCTGCTCAATCCGCTATCACATCCCGTACTAAAGCTATTCTCGTAGTCCATTACGGAGGACGTCCATGTGAGATGGACGCCTTTCTTGCTCTTGCCCGTCGCTATGACCTTTTCCTAATCGAAGACGCGGCCCATGCGTTAGAGGCTTTCTACAGAGGACGTAAGGTTGGCACTCTTGGAGATCTGGCTGCTTTCAGCTTCTATCCGACAAAAAGCCTGACCACAGGGGAGGGGGGGATGCTTACCACCTCTGTGGAGGCATGGGCTGAGCGAGCGCGGATTCTTCGTCTGCATGGATTAAGCCGAGATGCTTGGCGCCGTTATAGCGAGGACGCGTTTCCAGATTATGAGGTGCTGGAGCCTGGATATAAGTATAATATGACAGACATCCAGGCGGCTTTAGGACTTGCCCAGCTTCCTTACTTGGAGAGATGGCTGCGTTGTCGAGAATATTATTGGTCTCTCTACAATCAAGGGCTCCAGGATCTTGCGGGCATCTCTCTCCCTCCTGAGGACACACATCTTGTTCATGCGCGGCATCTATATACGATCCGGGTAAATCCTCGTGAGGCTCCATTTGATCGAGATACCTTGATCCATTTGCTTCACAAGGCGGGCATCGGCACGGGAATCCATTACAAGGCGTTACACCTTCATCGTTTTTATCGAGAGGCCTTTGGGTATCGTCCGGGGATGTTCCCAAGCGCTGAGCGGATTTCCGAGGAGACGTTATCTCTTCCCCTATCCGCTCATATGGAGGAATCCGATATTTTATATGTGATCGACGTGATTCGCTTTCTATGGCGGGAAGGACGCTTCTGATGCGCATTCAGCGCTGGTGGAATCTATGGCGATTCGCCTGGAGACGGTTTCATAGCGAGAAGGATTATTCCGACTTTCAGTGTTATCAAGGTCGCTGGGTAATTGAGGATTTGATCCGCCGAGGATACGTTGTATCAGGCAGGCGGATCTTAGATTTAGGCTGTGGATATGGAGGATACTCGATCGCTTTAAGGGAATTCGGAGCCCAGGTGATCGCACTGGATCTTTTCCCTTCGTTTTTATTGATCTCGGGCCAGATCCCAACAATCCGAGGTAATGCTCTTCGCCTTCCCTTTGCGGATCTTTCATTTGAAGGGATCTTCTGTGCCAGTCTGATTGAGCACGTAGATCGTCCTATCGAAATGCTTTATGAGATCCGACGGATCGTAAAACAGGGAGGATGGATTTACTTGAGTTTTCCCCCTTTTTACAGCCCGCTAGGCGGGCATCAATTTTCACCGTTTCATTACTTTGGAGAACGGATAGCTCTTAAGATTGCCCGCCGATGGCGGTGGTGGGGAAGGGGCGCTTGGATCTCAGCGAGGTGTCCGACGGCACCTGAATCTTTCGCCCGAGCCTTCGGAGACTACGGGCTCTATCCGATTACGATTCGGAAGGCTCGGGCGCTTTTTCATAAGGCCGGGCTTCAGGTCGATTATCAGGGGGTTCGATTTCTTCCGCTGAATCTATCTAAGGTGCCTGTGTTAGGGGAGATTTTAACATGGCATGTTGAATTTGTGCTGCGGCCATGATTTCCATGTTTCATTTTCCAGAAGAACTTTCCCGCTTCTGGCGTGATTACGATCGCCGGCTCTCCCGTTTTCAGGCAGGAGCGTCAGCGGCAGACATAGATCTCACCCACAATTTGTACAGGGGAATGCCGGCTCTCTTTAATCAGTTTTTTGCTTTTTGGCAGTATCGAGCGATACGTCGGCTATTGCAGGCCTCAAGGCCTCGATCTGGAGAGTGGGTTCTGGATCTAGGCTGTGGAACAGGGCGCTGGTCTCGTTTCTTCCAGCGGTTTGGAACCCAGACAATCGGGGTGGATATCGGTGTGCGGGCATTGTATTGGGCGAGAAGGTTGACATCTTCCGGATCATGGGCAGTAATGGCAATTCCCCATCTTGGCTTTCGAAATAGCTCGTTTGATTGGATTATCTCTGTAACAGTTCTTCAGCATCTCCCTTATGAGATGCAGGAAATGGCCCTGCAAGAAGCCTATCGCCTATTGCGCCCCGGGGGGAAATTGATCGTCTTAGAGCTTTGTCAACCAGCAGATCGGAGCTTATATCTCTTCCCCAGGGTTCTTTCAGAGTGGGAGTGTTTATTTTCTCAGACCAACTTGCAGATCGTTCAGAAGCAACCCAGTGAGCTTCTTCCGTGGATCTCGATCTTCAGACGCTTGGCCATGTGGGCTTGCAAAAGCCCGAAGAGGGACAGACGGCTTTTGATTGATCAGGCGGCGGGTTGGTTTGAGCGAGGCCCTTGGCCATGGATTGCTCTTTATTTGTTCTTAGCGGTTGCATATCCGTTGGAGGGCCTAGCTTGGTTTCTCGGCGTGAGGCGGTGGGCCCGGTACACTGCCTGGCTATTGAGGAGGGAAAGTTGAAACGGATCATCCTGATTTCTTCCTCTTATCCTCTAAGTCCAGAGGAGACATTCAATGCAGGGGTTTTGGCACGGGAGGTAGCCTTAGGTCTTAAAGATCAGGGACACGCAGTCTGGGTGATAACGCCCCGCAAAGATCGCCCCATTTGTGATCCTCAGATACCGGTTTTGGAGTTCCCATGGCTGGGACAGGATCGAGAGTTGGCGACCCAGCCTGTGCACATACTCAACCTGTTCCGATTCACCAGTCTTCTTCTGAGCGGAGCTCTTCACACCAAGCGGCTGGCCCATGCGATCCGTGCAGATATTTGCTTTGCCCTTTGGGCGATTCCGTCTGGGGCTTTAGCATATTGGGCATGGCGTCAGTGCGGGATTCCTTATGGGGTCTGGGTTCTGGGATCGGACATTTGGAAGAGAAATCAGTATCCCATGGGGGAACGTTTGGTCTGTCGCGTTCTCTTTCATGCTGCTTTCCGGATTGCGGATGGATGGGGCTTGGCTCAGGAAGCAAGTCGGATAGGTGGGAAGCCATGTGGGTTTCTTCCATCCCTTCGTCGTTTGCCTCTCGAAACTCCTCCTGCGATTCTTCCTCCAGCGAAATGGCGATTAGTCTATGTAGGCCGTTTCGAGCCTCAGAAAGGGATTGATATGCTGGTGGAGGCGCTCTGTCATCTGAGAAGGGAGATATCCGGTGGACAGATATATTTGTTAGGGGATGGATCACTGCGAGGATGGGTGGAATCTCGCATAGCCTCATGCGACTTGGGGGAGACTGTTCATATTTTGGGATATGCCTCCCCATATCAGGTGGTAGCCATGATGAAGGCGGTCGATTATTTGATCATTCCTTCGCGTCTTGAAAGCATTCCTCTCGTTTTTGGAGATGCGATCCAGTGCGAGTTGCCAGTGATCGCTACAGACGTGGGTGACTTGGGAATGCTTGTCCGGAAGAGCCAGGTGGGATGGGTGGTGGACGAGCTGTCGGTAGGAGGGCTGGTGCGGGGTCTCCGTCATGCGCTATCGAGCTTGGAGCAAAGGGCTTTCTTCCGATCGAATATCCAGCGTCTTCAGAAGTGGTTTCACTATGATCGAATGATCGACAATATAAGCGGCCTGTTGAATGGAGCGCGGAATGAGGGAGAGCTATCAAAGGGATTACTGGAGGAATTGGGAGAACTGTAAAGATCTGGAGCTCCGGCGACGCAAGGCCCAAAAGATTCGTGCGATCCTCGAGGATGCGGTTCCCCAAATCAGTGAAGGAAGGGGTTGGGCCTTAGATGTGGGGTGTTCGGTGGCAGTTGTGAGCGAGCATTTAGTTCAGTGCTGGCGAGGGTGGCGCCTTTGCGGAGTGGATATCGATGAGGAAGCGCTTCAGGTTGCGCGGGAGCGTGGTGTCCTTTTTTATCTTCATCTCTGTCTCGGGGATGCTATGCAGCTCCCCTTTCGTGATAGCGCTTTTGACTGGATTCTTTGTGCTCAAGTATATGAGCATGTTCCTAATTGGCATGCGCTTCTTGAAGAAATCTATCGATTGCTTCGGCCGGGGGGAGTTTGCTTTTTCAGTGGGCCCAACCGTTTTGCGTTGGTGGAAGCGCATTACGGGGTGCCTTTTCTTAGCTGGCTTCCTCGTTCGGTTGCTCATCGAATTGTCCGCTGGAGCGGCAGGGCGCCCTTCTATTATGAGCATCCGGTCTCTTGGTGGACACTGAAGAAAACGATTTTGGCATGTGGTTTCGAGATCGAAGATTACACATATCGATTGCTCGAGGAGCCGGAACGATTTTGTATGGATGGATATTGGGTTCGCCTATTTTCTAAATTAATCCATGTCATCCCTTTCCCCCTTCGCCGTTGGTGCACGCCCCTCTTGCCTAATTTCAATTTGATACTTCGTAAACCCGCCTAGCTGATCCTCTTTATTTGACAAAGTTATTATACGATTATATCGAATTTCCAGCTCTCGCAGATGATATAGGATCTCTTCTAAGAGCATGCGATTATCCTTGATGCGATCAGCTAAAAGCCCGAAGAGGGAAATCAAGAATGCCAAGGTGATCGAAAGAGTGGCTACAATCAGAGATTGAAGATGCCCATAAAGGGCAAAGCCTCCGGCAACAAATAGCCATCCCAATCGCAGGAAAAGGGCAAGGCCAATGATCCAGAAGGGCGCAGACAGGTAAAAGAAGGCTCTCATAGGTTCATAGCTGGCGTATACTCGAATCAATGTAGCCCCCTGGCGCTTAATGAAACTCCATATCCCCTGGTGAAGCCGGGAGGGCCGAGGAGTAGGTCGGGCGCGGATCGGCACGTGGATAACCGCTAAGCGTCGCTTTCCGGCCTGAATCAGATGCTCAATTGTGTAGGAGAAATCCGTTAGCACGAAAAGACGCAAGGCAGCCTCTCGACTGTAGGCTCGAAAACCGCTGGTCGCGTCGGGAATCGCCAGGCCGGAAGCCCAGCGAACGATAGTGGAGCCTAGGACGGATAGCCACCGCTTATGACGCGGGAAATGAGCGAGTTGTGCCACCTGTCGATCCCCAATGACAATGTCAGCTTCTCCCTGAAGAATCGGTGCGATAAGCTGAGGAATCTCTGATGGATCATACTGGCCATCAGCATCCAGATTGATAATTAGATCAGCGCCTAGCCGAAGCGCTACGTCAAATCCAGTCTGTAATGCCGCAGCTAACCCCCGGTTGCGTCGATGTCGCACTACAATGTCTGCACCTGCTGCACGGGCAATGTCGCCCGTTCCATCGCTGGATCCATCATCCACGACCAAGATTTTTACTCGATCTACTCCGGGGATCGCTCGTGGGATTTCTCGAATCACCGATCCAATCGTCTGAGCTTCATTATAGGATGGGATTTGAACAATTAGATGTATTTTCTTTCTCTTCATTCGGGCTCCTTTTATTAAATATTCATTGTTGGTATATGGATTTTTTTTGATGAACTCCTTGTTAGTTCTCTCCACAGCTTTCCTGCTTTATTTAAACAGTATCTCCCTTCCCTCCGTTTGGTTTGATGAGGGATGGTCATGGCACTTAGCCCAAATGCCGATCCTCGAGATGCTGCAAGCGACGGCAGCGGATCGTAGCCCATTCCTCTACTATCTCTTTCTCCATTTCTGGATCCGGATTGCTGGGGAGAGTGAGTGGGCGCTGCGATGGCCTTCGGCCGCCTTCGGGTTGCTGGCGACGGCTCTGGCCGGTCGGATCGCCGCCCGGGGATGGGGACGCCCCGCTGGAATCTTCACGATGGGCCTCATGGGATTTTCCCCTTTCTGGCTGTATTATATCCAGGAAGCCCGGATGTATACTATGCTGGCCGCTGGAACGCTGGCCGCCCTCTGGAGCCTGGAAGCGGCCATCCGGCGGCCCACGGGGCGCCGGTTCTTCGCTTGGACGCTTTCCGCCGCGGGGACGGCGCTGACGCACTATTTTGGGCTGTTCCCCGTAGCGATCATGGCGATCGTGCTAGGGGTATGGAGCGCCCAACGCCCAGAGATGCGCCGACGATGGGTCTGGAGCATGCTCGGGTTGGCGGCGCTGGTCGGCCCCTGGATGGTCTTCGCTCGCGGGCGGTTCGTCAGCCCTGAGGAGTTCCTCCGGCCCCCGATGACCGCCGCGGGGATGCTCTCCGCGCTCGCCCACGGGTTCTGGCCGGGAGAATGGACCTGGATCCTCGCTGTCCTCCTCGCCTCGGCTGCTTTGTTCCAGCGAGACGCTTCTGTCCGCCGGTGGGCCCTCCTCACGCTGGGCACGCTAGTCCTCGTGATGGCCGTGATCTTAGGGATCTTCCCCCGCTTCGCGTTGTTCCACCCTCGCTATGTGATCTTCCTGTGGGCGTTTTGGGTCATTGGCATCGGCGGGGGAGCGACCCGCCTAGGGGAGATCCTGGCGGAGAGGCTTTGGAGGGCTCGCCGTTCGGGGTGGATCGGCGCGCTGTTCCTCTTCCCTCTGCTCGCTGTTCTCATCCGCCCATGGTGGGCCTGGCTTCACGATCCCCACCGCGGGCGCGACCCGTATCGAGAGGCGGTCGCGCACGTGGCCCAGCAGGTCCGCTTGGGGGAGGCGGCTCTCGCGCTGCGGGCCAACTGGGCGGTGCTCTATTACTGGGAACGCATAAAGGTCCCAGCTCCCCTGCTCCTGGGTCCGGCATCGCCGGTCTGGGAGGAGCAACAGGTTCTACAGTGGCTCGAAGAGGCCCGCCGCCGCGCTGGGCCTGCGGAAGGACCCTGGCGCCTGTGGCTGTTCAGCTGGCAGCAGGAGGTGGTCGATCCGCTCGGGCTCTTCGATGGCCTGTTGTTGGAGAACGGATTCGAGGTGGGCGGACGGCCCTTCGGCGGACTCTGGGTAGCGTATTACGAGACATGGCCGCCGTTCCACCGGCGGGTGCTCGTGCCGTTGCGCGCGGATTTCGAGGGGAAGATTGAATTGCGGGGCGTTCACCTACGCGCACCCCGCTGGCCCGGAGATCTGCTGGGAGTGACGGTGGCATGGGCGCGGGTAGGGCCAGTTCCTCGGCCGCCTCGAATGTTCATTCACGTCCTGAATCCTGCCGGCCGTCTGGTCGCCCAGCGGGACGGCCCGCTGCCTAATGATCTGATCCCGATTTCGACTTGGCCGCTGGATCGTGCCTTCCCCGTCTTCGCCCGGGTGGTGCTGCCTCCTGACCTCCACGGGCGTCATACCATCCGGGTCGGGCTGTATGATCCGGAATCCGGAGCGCGATGGCGCGTTCAGGGCGCGCGTGGCGAAGGAGATGGGATGATTGTGGGAGAGGTGGAGATCCCATAGTTCGGAAACCGAGGTCGGGCACATTGAAGCAGCCCTCGCCAGACAAGCATGGTAAAATGGCGGCTGACGCGCGCTCGGTTGGGCTTGCCCGAGAGAGAGGCTACGCGATGGCAGAGAAACTCTGGTTGATCCGACACGGACGCACCACATGGAACGCACAAGGGCGGATCCAGGGGTGGGCCGATGTGCCTCTAGACGAGGTAGGACGAGAGCAGGTTCGTCGGCTGGCGGAACGCCTCCGGGAGTTCCCGCCTGATCGCATCCTCTGCAGCCCGCTGTGGCGGGCCTACGAGACCGCCCAGATTCTCGCTGCTGTCTGGGTAGTTCCAGTGGAGGTGGATGAGCGGTTAAAGGAAAGGGGGCACGGCATGCTGGAGGGGCGGACTGGGATCGAGGTGATGGCGCTTCGAGAGGCATGGCAGCAGTTCGAACGGGATCCGACAGCCGAGATCGCTGGAGCGGAGCCCCGGGAGGTCTTCGCAGCGCGGGTCTGGGCAGCGATGCAGGAGGCAATGAATCGACCGGAGCGCAAGTTAGCGATCGTAGCCCACGGGGGAACCTTCGCCATGTTCTTCCGACAGTGGCTGGGGCTGCCGCTGAACTCTCCTTCTCCGTTTCGCTTCGATAACACTTCCTTGACGGAGCTAATACTTCATGATGGCCGTTGGATAGTACGGCTCTTGAACGATACATGTCATTTAGACGGGGGAAGGATATCCCTCTGAAGCCGGGAATTCGCTTTATTCAGGGTCAGACCCTAAGGCTAAAGGCCCTCAGGGAATCGAGCGAGATCAGGCCGAAAGTGCAGATCCCTGATTGACTCTCAGGACTCTCGAATTCCGACACGATCCGCGGGTTGGGCAGGGCGAGTCGCTTACGTCGCCGAGCCCGATTTTTGTTCTCCTGGTGTAGGAGCGTCTCCATTTTGCGGGTTAAAGGATTGGCTGGGTCTTGACATCCCCCCCTCGGTATGTTAATATGAAGGCCCCGTTCGGATTCCGGAGATCTGGCGGTATTATTCGTTTGGTACGCCATATGTGGGGGGCAAGACGTGCGTTGTCCCTTTTGTGAGAGCGGAGATACCCGGGTCATCGATACGAACCCAGAGGCCGAACGGTGGGCCATCCGGCGTCGTCGGGAGTGTCCTCGTTGTCTGCGCCGGTTCACCACGATCGAACGACCGGTTCACCTGGCCCCGATGGTTATCAAGCGGGACGGACGGCGGGAGCCGTTCGACCGGGAGAAGCTTCTACGCGGGATCCAGATTGCCTGTGCCAAGCGCTCTATCCCCGCGGAGGCCCTAGAGCGCTTGGTGGAACGCATCGAGGCCCGTCTTCAGGCGATGGGCCGATCGGAGATCCCCAGTCGTCTGATCGGTGACATGGTGATTGCTGGGCTAAAGGAGTTGGATGAGGTTGCCTACATCCGTTATGCGATTGTCTACCTCGGCCTGAGCGACCTCGAAAGTATCCGGCAGGAGATCGATAACCTACTACGACATCGTGCCCGGGAGGGAAGCCCCACGACCGGGGAGGGCCCGGAGTAAGGTCTGTTCCTGGAACCCACGTCAGCATGTAGGAGCCGGCTTATCAGGTCGGGAACTTGTCTCTTCTACTCCCGCTAGGGCTTAGGATAGGGGAAAGAGCTGAATCGTCGGGAGAAGGATTTTTTCCGCATCCCTTCCTTATCCTTAGCCTATGGCTGAAAGGGCGGGGGAGAGGAAGATCATAGGGGAGGGGCTGTTCAGCCTCTTCGGTAGATCTCCAGGCGATGTCGCTCCTAAGGTCTTGAGCCCCAGCGTTGAATTTTGGTGTCTGAGAATTGACTGTTCTCTTACTGTGCGTTTCTGCGACTCCTATATATATGGGATAATGTGTGCTTTACCGCCACATATAGTGATCGCAGCATACCCTCAAAACCGAGAAGGTCTTAGCAACTTTTTGCGAAAAGGGAGGGAACCATGACCATGCACTGGGAAATCCGAGTGGACGAAGCCCGTCCGGAGGATGAGATCCCCTTAACAGAGAGCGGACGCATCGTCCTAGAGCGCCGGTATTTGCGCAAAGGGCCAGACGGCCAGCCGGTGGAGACGATCCCTAAGATGTTCCGCCGGGTGGCGCGCGCTGTCGCCGAGGCGGAAAGGGAACTGGGCGGGGATCCGATGCTATGGGAAGAGCGGTTCTATCGAATGCTCACCACCCTCCGGTTCCTTCCGAATTCGCCCACTTTCACAGGCGCAGGGACGCCTTTGGGGCAATTGGCCGCCTGCTTTGTGCTTCCTCTCGAGGATGACATGGGAAAAGTGACGGGGGGGATCTTCCAGACATTGCGGGATGCCGCCCTGATCCAGCAAACCGGGGGAGGCAACGGCTTCTCATTCTCCCGGCTCCGCCCCAAGAACGCGGTGGTGTTCTCGTCAATGGGCCGTGCTACAGGGCCGGTGGGGTTCCTTCGGGTTTACGATCGCGCCTTCGGGGAGATCGCGCAAGGAGGATCCCGCCGCGGCGCCAATATGGCTGTGCTCCGGGTGGATCATCCGGACGTGGAGGAGTTCATCACTTGCAAGACCGATGAGAACGCCATCACGAACTTCAACATCTCGGTGGGCATCACGGATGCTTTTATGCGGGCAGTAGAAAACGATGAGGAATGGGAGCTGCGCTTTCCTGATGTGTTGCATCCGGCTTATCGGGACTTTCGTGGCACCCTGGAGGATGCTGAGCGATTGGGAATCCCGATCCGGGTTTACAAGCGGGTGCGGGCACGGGATCTCTTCCGCAAGATCGCTGCGCAAGCCCACCACAATGGCGAGCCGGGAGTTCTCTTCCTGGACACGGCTAATCGTTCGAACCCGGTGCCTCACCTTTACCGCCTAGAAGCCACGAACCCGTGCGGTGAACAATGGCTAGGTCCCTTTGAGAACTGCTGCCTGGGCTCGGTGAACCTGGCGCGCCATGTGAAATATACCAACGGCCGGGCGGAGGTGGATTGGGAGAAGCTCCGGGAGACGGTGGAGTGGGCCACTCGCTTCCTCGACAACGTGGTGCAGGTGAACCAGTATGTGCCGGCCGTTCCCCAACTGAAGGAAGCGGCCTTCCGGACCCGGCGCATCGGCCTGGGGTTTATGGGGCTGGCGGACATGATGTATCACCTGCGGATCCGCTACGGCTCGGAGGAGGGCCAGGAGTTCGCCGCTCAGATCGCGGAGTTCATTCGTTACCACGCGATGCGGACCAGCGTGGCGCTGGCCCGGGAGCGCGGGCCTTTCCCAGCGATCCGAGGAAGCATCTACGATCCGGAGGATCTGAAATGGGAGCCTCCCAGGCCGCTGAAGCCCTACGTCCGCGACTGGGGCCGCCCGCCCCTGGACTGGAACGCGATCGCGGAGGGGATCCGGCGCTACGGCATCCGCAACGCGGCGCAAACGACGGTCGCCCCCACGGGCACCCTGTCCACTGTCGCCGGCTGTGAAGGTTATGGCTGCGAGCCCGTCTTCGCCCTCGCTTATGTTCGCTATGTCCACGAGGCGGAAGGGCGCCTGGAGCTACGCTACGTCAGCCCGCTCTTCATGCGCGCCCTGAAAGAGGCCGGCCTGGATGAGGAGACCCGCGCCCGGATCATCGAGGAGGTTCTGCGCAAGGGCACCTGCCAGCACATCGAGGAGCTGCCCGACTGGATCCGCCACACCTTCGTGGTCGCCCAGGATCTGACCCCCGAAGAGCACGTCTGGATGCAGGCCAGCATCCAGGCTTTCATCGATAACAGCATATCGAAGACGATCAACTTCCCCTCCACGGCCACGGTGGAGGACGTGGAGAAGGCGTATATGCTGGCCTGGAAGCTGGGTTGCAAGGGCCTGACGGTTTATGTGGCGGGGTCCCGCGAGAAGGAGGTGCTGGAGACGCTGGAGACAAAGGAGAAGAAGGAGCAGAAGAAGGAACCAGCTGTGATCGCGCCGACGCAGCCCACGCTGCCGCAGCCCGTGGGCCCGACGGTGCGTCCCCGGCCTCATAAACTAACCGGGGTTACCTACCGGATCGCTACGCCAGTGGGGACGGCGTTCATTACACTAAACGAGAATGGGGAGAGCCAGCCCTTCGAGGTGTTCTTAAATGTGGGGAAAGCGGGATCGGATATCGCCGCGGTCGCAGAGGCGATTGGGCGCTTGATCTCTTTATTGCTGCGCTTGCCCTCGCCGGTGCGGCCCATCGAGCGGCTGCGTCAGGTGGTGGATCAGCTCCATGGGATTGGTGGGGGACGCGCCCTGGGCTTCGGGCCGGAGCGCGTGCGAAGTCTCCCCGATGGCATCGCTCGGGTGCTGGCGGAATATCTCGCGGAGCGAGGCGTGGAAGCGATCCCTACTTCCCTTGCCGCCGTTCAGCCAGCCCTTCCGATGTTGGAGCCTCGCCTCGAGGTGAACGGAGATCGGGATCGCCTAGGTCTGGTGGGCGATCTATGCCCTCAGTGTGGGGAGGCCACGCTGATCGAGCAAGAAGGATGCCGCACCTGCTATAACTGCAGCTACAGCGAATGCTGAAGGAAGGTTGCCCGAGTCCTCCCTGAAGAAGCCAAAGCCCAGGGAAGCCGCTTAGCAATTAAGGTTCCCCTCGCCATCGTTGGGAGTGGCGAGGGGTGTTCTTCATCACGAAGTAGATCGAGGCAGCTATCACCCTGGTTGGGGATTTGTGAAGAGGTTTCCCCTCGCTTTCCATTCTGCTCTGCCTTGGACCCGCTACGCTATTCGGTTCGCCTCATTCCGTCTAGCCTCCGAGAAGACGAGAGGAGCCTTCCTCTCACCAGAGTGATGAACTCCATTAAAATTTCTCATGATCTTCCGTTTATGGGGGTTGTGGGATGCGTAGTGTGGAATGGAGAAACGGGGTCCTGCGCTTGATCGACCAGCGACGCTTGCCTCATGAACAGGTGATCATAGAGTGTGACACTCCGCAGGCGGTGGCAGAAGCAATTCGCGCCATGGCCGTCCGTGGGGCGCCGGCGATTGGGGCAGCCGCAGCGTTCGGGATGGCCCTCGCGGCTTTGCGGAGTCCGGCCTCCGATCCGATCGGCTTGTTGCGAGATCTGGAGGCAGCTGCGGCCCTGCTTAAAGCCGCCCGCCCTACAGCGGTGAATCTCTCCTGGGCTGTCGATCGAATGCTCCGTCGCGCGGCCGATGAGCGAGATGGGGATCTACAGATGCTGCGAGAAGCCTTGGTTGCCGAGGCGATCCGAATTGCGGAAGAGGACGTGGAGACCAACCGGCGTATAGGGCAGTTCGGGGCGGCGCTGATCCGGGATGGGGACACCATCCTGCATCATTGCAACACGGGCGCCCTGGCCACGGTGGACTATGGCACCGCCCTAGGGGTGATCCGCACTGCATATGAGCAGGGAAAACGAATCCATGTGCTGGTCAATGAGACGCGGCCACGTCTGCAGGGCGCTCGCCTGACGGCGTGGGAGCTATTACAGCTGGGGATTCCCTTCACGGTGATCGCCGATAGCGCAGCTGGCTATTACATGCGTATGGGGAGGGTGAGCATCGTGATGGTAGGGGCCGATCGCATCGCCGCCAATGGCGATGTAGCCAACAAGGTCGGCACTTACACCCTATCGGTCTTGGCGAAGGAGCATGGGATTCCCTTCTATGTGGTGGCGCCGACCTCCACCATTGATCCGCGCACCCCGAGTGGCGACGCCATTCCGATCGAGGAACGGGATGAGCGGGAGGTTCTGGAGATTGAGGGAATCCTCATTGCGCCCCGGGGGGCGCGGGCGGCGAACCCGGCCTTCGATGTCACCCCGGCCCGTTATATCACAGGTATCGTCACCGAGCGGGGGATCCTGTATCCGCCCTTCGATCTTCATATCCGCCGTGCCCTCGGGCTGGAGTAGGGGGGATACCGATGTGGCTGCGCTGTGCGTCCTGTGCTCACCAATGGCCCTATCTCCGCTTCGAAATTTCTTGTCCACATTGCGGCGGCGATTGGTTGGAAGTAGGTTACAATCTCAATATGGTTCGCCGGCGCTGGGAGCAGATGTTGCGGAAGCGGCCTTTTACAATGTGGCGTTATCGAGAGTTGTTACCGGTTCGGAAAGATGCGTACATTGTCACAATGGACGAGGGGGGAACCCCGCTGTTGCGGGCGGAGAACTTAGGGCTGATGCTAGGACGCCCGCGCCTATACATCAAAGACGAGCGCCAGAATCCAACGGGGTCGTTCAAAGATCGTCAGGCTTCCCTAGCCATCTCCGTGGCGCGGGAGGCAGGGTTGCGGGAGATGGTGGTGGCCTCCACGGGGAACGTAGCCATCTCTTATGCCGCCTACTGCGCTCGGGCCGGGATCCAGTTGTGGGCCTTTCTGGTCAGCTCAGCGCCTTCAGACAAAATGCGTGAGGTCGCCTTGTATGGCGCGGAGGTCATCAAGGTGACAGGGACCTATGATCAGACCAAGCGGGTGGCGGCCCAGTTCGCTGAGCGGCGGGGGTTATTCCTAGACCGGGGGATCCGTAGTCTGGCAGCGCGGGAAAGCATGAAAACCATCGCCTTTGAGATCGCAGAGCAGCTAGGATGGCGATCGCCAGATTGGTATATCCAGGCGGTGAGCGGTGGGATGGGCCCGATTGGGGTGTGGAAAGGATTTCGGGAGCTACAGGAGATGGGCCTGGTGGATCGCATCCCCCGGATCGGTGTGATCCAAGCGGAAGGCTGCGCGCCGATCGTGCAGTCCTTCCGGGAAGGGCTGGAGCAGGCTCGAGTGATTCAAACACCGCGCACCCGCGTCGCCACCTTGGCGACCGGGGATCCGGGGCCAGCCTATCCGGTGCTGCGTCGAATTGTCTTAGAGACCGGGGGAGCCATGGAGACCGTGAGCGATGAAGAAACCTATCGAGCGATGCATTTGCTGGCCAAAGTGGAAGGTCTCTCCATGGAGCCCGCGGCGGCAGCAGCCTTCGCAGGTGCCTTCCGGCTGATTGCATCTGGTCATATTCGGCCCGAGGAGACAGTAGTCATCAATGCTTCCGGTCATACATTCCCGGTGGAGAAATTCGCTCTGGGAGAGGGATGGTTGTATACCATGGAAGCCCCTCAGACCGTTTCGGAGGGATTCCTGACCGCTCTGGATCAGTTGGATCCTCGTGGTCGGCGGGTTTTGATCGTCGATGACGATCCGGATGCGGCTCGCCTGATCCGGCGGATCCTCCAGGCACGTGGGATCTTCTACGTGGAGGAAGCTTATCGGGGCGATGAAGCGCTGGATCGCATCCGTAGGCAGCCGCCTGACGTCATCCTCTTGGATCTGATGATGCCCGGGATGGATGGCTTTGCAGTGCTGGAGGCCTTGAAAGCGGATGAGACTCTGCGTCAGATTCCGGTTCTTGTGGTCACCGCGCGGAGTCTCGCCCCGGAAGAACGTAGTCGTTTGCGAGAGCAGGCCTACGCGGTGCTGGAGAAAGGGACCTTCACCGATGAAGATTTGATTGAGGACATGCTGGCAGCCTTGCGCACTTCGTAGAGGCCTGTCTAAACCGCCCTTCGCGCCGGAAACCGCTGCTTAGGGCCCCGTGGTCACCGTCACCAGCGGCCGAATCCGCTCCAGCGTGGCAGGCCCAATCCCCGGAACCATAAGGAGATCCTCTAAACGCTGGAAAGGCCCGTGCTTAAGCCGATAATCCACGATCGCTTGTGCCGTTCGAGAGCCGATGCCGGGTAGCCGCTCTAGCTCTGCCACCGAGGCTGTGTTCACGTCCAGGCGTGGGCGGGCTGGGGGGGTGGCGGGGGATTGCTCCCCTTTTCGGGGCACATGCAAGTGCATCCCATCCGTGACCGGCGCGGCCAGATTAAGGACCTCGAGATCCGCATCGGATCGAGCCCCTCCAGCCAGTTCTAGAATCGCCCAGACTCGCAACCCCTGTGGAACTGTGTAAACCCCAGGGCTGTGGATTGCCCCGGTAAGGTAGACATAGGCCCATGTCGGGGTGAATGTTGGGGTCGGAAGCGGCGTCGGTGGAGGAACGATGCGAATTGGGGCAGGGGATGGACGTCGGAGCAGCCAAACGCTGGCGATGAAGCTGGCCAGAGTGGCCCCTAGCACAATTGCCTCTCGCAATGTCTGCCAAGTAGAGCTCCCCTTGGTCAAATGCATATGGGATCGGTCGTCAATGTGCATCGCGCTTCTGCTCTCATCCGGATCCAAGGAGGATAGACAGTGACCAGAGGCTCTGGCGAGGTTGCCTTTCCTCATATGGCTGATCCATAGATCATGATAAGCAAAATATGACCCCTCTTGATCGGGGATTCACGCATCCATGACGGGGAAAAAGGAAAAGCCAAAATAGGCGGGGTCGCTTTCCCAGTGCCCGAACGGTAGCGGAAGCCGACCCCGCCAGGAGGAGCCCTCGGCGGTTGTTTCAACTGGACTGGAGAGAGGCGGAAGGATGAGGGGCCTATAGCATCCCTTCGAGAATTCGCTCTAGTGCCATCGTGTGGGCACAGGTCTCCCGATGGCGGAAGAATTCACAGTCGCATGCCCAATTCCCTTCGTGGTAGCGAACGTGGTGAGTGTTGTTCTCACCGCGGACGGTGACAGCGAAGGAGATGAAGTGAAAGCGTTCGCGTTCCTCAGCGTAGCGTCGGGCCTTCTCGATCTTGCCGATCAGCGCTGAGTCCACCATTTCGGGCCTCCTAAGAAGGATTTGTGCGATCGGAAAGCTGGGTTCAATGGAAAGAGGAACGACTCCGTTGGATTCCCATAGAGGCGGATGGAGCAAGCGCGCTGCGAGGGGGGCCAAGGCGAGGCTGGATAAAAAACAAAACGGCACGCCAGCTTCTCAGCTGCGTGCCGTTTTATAGATTGCTCGAGCTTGCCGATCTCCACGCACAAGGGAAGCCTCTCCTGCGATAACGGGTTTCGAATCCAGGATAGCGATAAACTGCGGATCGTGGATTGCGGATTTCCCTGACCTCCTAATTGCTCGTCCCACTGCCTGTAGCCCCGCGCGTCATTCAGGCCAGCCCACCAGAGGCATTCTTTTGGGAGAGACAAGTGCCCCATTTGTCCGGATTCACCACCTACGCTCTCAAGACAGCGGATATGTGACTGCTGCCAGTATATTCGCGTTCCCTTATTCTGTCAAAGCGAATGGTTTCTGGTGTCCATCGGTGGGTTAACCAGCTCCCAGAGCAACCAAGAAGGTGGATTCCGTCCGCCGTTGAATGTTTCGGGATGTGGAAGAAAGCACGGGCTTGTGTTTAGTAGAACGGATGGAGCGGGCCTTGTCTTGGGTTCCTTGAAATTTGAAAGATTAGGGAGATAAGCGTAATATTATCAGGGTCTAAGGATAGCCTCACCGTCTTCCTAGGGCCATCCGCAATCCGAACGGGTGTGCGGAGCGATTTCTAAGGGCCTCCCTTGCTACTTGTTGCTTTCCTCCAAGCAAAGGGTCAGTGGGCTGTTCCTTAGCCCAGGTTTGTGAAATCTCTTTTAAAATGTGGAGGGGATCGTATGAAGCGACATGCCACGCTCTTGCGAATACTGGTGGTTGGCTGGATTCTGGGCCTGCTGGGTTGCCAACTCTCGTCGAGCCCAGGGCCAATGCGAGTTCGCTTTGGGGCTCTGCCGATCCTAGATGTCTTGCCAGTCTATGTGGCCCAGACCGAAGGTTACTTCGCCCGAGTAGGTCTGGAGGTGGAAATCGTGCCCGCGGCCTCGGCAGCGGAGCGAGATCAGCTAATGCAGGCCGGACGCATCGACGCGATGGTGAATGATAAGGTCTCCACTCTGTTCTACAACAAAGAGAAAGCTCAGATCTATGTAGTCCGTATCGCACGCAAGGCCTATCCGCAAGCACCTCTATTCGCCATTCTAGCGAATCCAAATTCTGGGATCACGAGCCCACAGGACTTGAAAGGGGTAGAGATCGCGATTTCCCAGGGAACTGTGATCGAATATGTGACGGACCGGATTCTGGAACGGGCCGGGCTGAAGCCTGGGGAATATCAGACCGTGAACATTCCCCGGATACCGGATCGGCTGCAGGCCTTAGTAGAAGGGAAGGTAAAGGCCGCCACGCTTCCAGATCCATTTGCCACTCTGGCAATCCAGCAGGGGGCGAGGGTAATCGCAGATGATCGCGAGGTGCAGGCGATTTCCTTGAATGTGCTCAGCTTCCGAGCGGAGATGGTGGAGAAGAACCCGGAGGTGGTGCGGCGCTTTCTGCAGGCGTGGGATCAGGCGGTGGCGGCGATTCAGGCGAACCCGGACAAATACGCTGGCCTTCTCTCCGAACAAAAGCTGGTGCCTCAGCCGCTGGTGGGAACCTACCGGCTCCCCCCGTATCCGGAACGCGCGCTCCCGAGTCGAGAGCAATTTGCGGATGTGATCGCATGGGCCCGGGCGAAAGGGTTGATCCAGGAAGATATCCCCTACGACCGGTTGGTGCGGGAGGTTCGTTGAGAGATCCCTCCTGGGCGGGGCGACCGGTCGGCCCGCCCCGGAATAGATGGAGAGGAGCCCGCCTTTTGAGCCGCAGCGAGGGGAAAGTTGCCCCTCAATCCGCTGGGCGAGGCGGTTCTAAGTATTTCCCT
>JANXBD010000001.1 GCA_025057635.1 Thermoflexus sp.
TCTTCTGTTCCATCGCCATCTTAGCCTTTCCTGTCATTGAACGCTGTTCTCCTGGGGGCCTGAGGGGTCGGGGCAGCCGCCACAGCCCCAGAAATTTTTCTTGAGGAAAGCGACATGCCTGGAGCGCTGATCTCCCTCATCGATGCGCTGGTCAATCTCTATGTTCTTCTGATCGTGTTCTATGTGCTCACCTCCTGGATCGGCCTCGACCCGTGGCATCCGGCCCGGCGTTTCCTGGCGAGCGTGGTGGAGCCGGTATTGAACCCCCTGCGGCGCTATCTCCCTCCGATAGGTGGTCTGGATTTCAGCCCCATCGTGGCGATCCTGTTGATCGAACTGGCAGGCTGGTTCCTTCGGGCATTCCTGAGGGGATGGTTCTGAGGCTCAGCTTCTCTCTCCGCGCCCCGCTGCCTTGGGCGCGTCACGGCATGGGGGGAAATCCACAGACTCTGGGCGTCATTCGGCAACGTCTGGCTTTCCCGTTTGTCCAATGTCCAACGCCAGCCGAGAGGGTGCTGGCAATTTCCTCCGGTTGGCTCTTAATTTTCCCAGATTCCGTTGACGCGCTAGAACAGGCGGATTAGAATCGAGAGTGTCGCGAGGGGAATCGAATCCGCCTTTCTTGGGACCAATCAAGAGCCGGGGGGCAGGCCTGCTCTCCAAGGCATCCCTGAAATCGCTCTTAGAGAACACACGAGGGGAGGAGGAGATCGGGAAATGCTGGTCAAGCGGATTGCCGTGATCGTTGGAGGCCTCATCATCGGGATCGCGCTGGAGCTGTGCGTTCTGTCGCTCTATGCGATCCCGCCGGCCAAATACGGGTGGCTTTATCATCTGGGGACGATCGTGCCGCTTGCCCTTGCGGCGATGATCGTGCTGGATGCGGTTTTAAAGACAGAAATACTGCCTTGACAGGATTGAAAAGCCGCTCCGCTGGATCGTATAAAACAAAAGGGTGGGAGGAACTCCCACCCCTTTGTTTTTCACCGCATTGCTGCGCTCAGAGCAAACCGGCGGCTCGCAACGCCTTCATAGTGGTCCGACGGCTTTTGCGCAGTTTGGCGGCCTTCTTCCGTTTGCGGATCACGCTAGGCGGCTCGTAGTATCGGCGCCTCCGCAATTCCGAGAGCAATTTGTCGGCCTGGATCTGCTTGTTGAATCGCTTCAGGGCCGACTCGAAAGATTCCCCTTCCTCCAGGATCACACGGGCCAATCCTACCACCTCCTTCTGTGTGTTGGGATTTTTCACCCTGTCTTGAATTATACCTATTTGCTTCGGGGAATGTCAACCCTGGAGATCTATCAGCCTATTCCATCCATTCGCGGTGCAGGTATGATTTTGGGCGGCGACCCAGCGCAAGGTCTGTCCTTTCTGCCCTCTGAAGTGCGGGGATCTTTAAGGCCAGATCCGGAAGGATGCAAACGCCTCTGCTTGTCGGAAGCCGTCTGAGGCGGTTACATGGACTTCCACCAACGATCCTGAGGGGAACGCGCCTACGATGAAATCCCCCTCCGCTATGCCAGCGTCATTTGTCTCTAAAAGCAGCGGACTATGCCCAGGAACACGAATTCGAACTCGAGCTCGGGAGATGGGTTGGCTTTCCTCATCGGTGACGAATACTGTGATCGTCTGCAGATCTCCAGTCGCCAAGACGGAGCGATGTAGGACAACATGAACTTGGAGGGTCGAGGGGGTCGGAAAGACACGGGCGGGAACGCGGGGATTCATCCCGCGCATTCGAGCGTAGGATTCCCCAAGGCTGATGGGACGCACCATCTGGGCTGTGGGATCCCACATGAGTTTCATCCGTTGGAAGACTTGGACTACTCGCCCATTCTCCACGAAGGGCTCGGTGATGGGGTTGCCGATGATCCTTGAACCGCCGTGGCGTAACCAGAAAGCGAGGAACATCCCCCGTATGGTATGCCCGGTCTCTAAGATATACCGCCGGAAGGGCCGGCTAAGGAGGTTCGGTTGAGGCGGGATTGGCGGACTTCCTAGGCCCATAGCCTCAGCGATAGGAAGCGGTTGCACCATTTGATTTGGGGGAGCCAAGGGATCCCAGCGCAAGCAAGCGTTCTGGAAACACTGGACTTGATAAGGAGGCTCCGCAATCATTGGGGTGATCGGATAGCCAAATAAACTCAACCCCCCAAGGGCCTCAAAAAACCCTAGGAAAGGTTCTCGAACGGTATACCCAGTTTCTGGGAAGAACCGCTCCGCTGTTCCCTGGGCCAATTCCCTGCCAAGGCCTCCCAGCCCTAGGAGCAGCGCCCCGATCATCACTTGCACAGAAATGAGGGATGATCGGTTCATGTCCATTCCCTCTCATCACCAGCCCTCCCAGGTCAGCTTACGAGTTTCCAACCAAGAAATCCTCTATTCAATGGATAGACATTTCCCGAATCCGACCTCGGGAGGTTGGCAGGACCCTTAGAGGCTGTAAAGAGGCCACCGGTCTTTCATTTATATATAGTGTCATGGATCGACGGAGGATACAAGGGTGAGCGATCAAGAACTTTATTGTAGGCGGTCAGACCTCCTTCTATCATTCCATAGGAACTTGAGGGATCACCCGGTCGCGCAGGCGCTCCATAATGTCATCCAGATCGCGGCCGGTCACCGTGATCCCATGGTTGCGCAGCCCGATCACCGCCCGCGCGGGATCCGGGGAGCGATGCACCAGCTCGGCCACCTCCGCGGCCAGCTCCCATGTCCCACATGGATAGTTCACTGTGGTCACTGGAATGCCTTCCATCCAGGCATGCACGTGAATAATGGCTCCTACCTGGGGATGTTGCCGATAGATCATCCAGTGCTCGATGGCATCCACAGAGACGCGGCGGGGCTCAATGTGCGGGGGAACGCTGAGGAGGATCACGTTTCGCTTGGCATCATATCCCTTGACCAGGAGGATATCCCGTCCAATCACCTGGAGGTTGCCCTTGTCGACTCCGCTTGCGCTCATCCAGAACCGCTCCGAGTCCTCCCGCACGCTGAGATTCCCATAGCTCAGGCCGCCCAGTCCATATAGCCGCTTCACATGCCGGAAATCTCGGGACGGGAGGATTTCCTGCAGGGGGAACGGAGCGGGCAGGAGGTTTAGGGAAGCCAGGAAACGACCCGCTTCTTTTAATTTCTCCGTCCGCGCGTTGCCATTCCAGAGCTCCGGCGGTAGGTCATGGTGAAACTCGTTGTTGATCACCAGACGGGCCTGGGCCAGCGGCGCTAGTCGTCGGAAGATCCGCTCGAAGAAATCGGCTTCATCTTCTCCGCATTTCTCCACATAATGCCCAAGTTCCAGCGTGACGAAATGGGCCTCCCAGCGGATGCCATTCGAGGAGGCCGTGCGGGCTCCTGGGATCAATACGATCAGGAGGTTAGAAAGGGCGCGAACCAGGATGGGATAACAGGTCTTCAGAAAATCGGCGGTGGGCTCCGGCAATTCAACGATCGATGCAACGAAGGTTCCCTGCGACTTGCGCCGGAAGGGACGGGGTCTGGAGGGGTTCGTGAAGTTGAGAACCAGACGGATGTCTGGGGTGGGTTCCTCCTGGAAGATAAATCCATGAGCCCGGAGGGTTTGCCACAATCCCTGGCAGAACCATCGCAGTCCGGGTGTATCCGCCTGTCCGACAATCGCGAAATCCATTCTTCCTCCCTTCAATTTTGGTTGAAGACCGAAGTGATAAGCGGAGGCGCTGGCAAATCAGTTCGCGCTCCGTCTCAAAATCGTGAATCGCTGGAGCCATCGTCCCGCATCTCTGCATTCTCCTACCCCGGCAGGTCCGATCCAGGATCTTTAGGAGAAGAAGCACATCCTGGCTTCCCAGCATGCGGAGGAGCTCAGATGGAGGCGGGAATAATCAGGCGATTTTCGCTTCTGGAATTAATAAGCTCTTGCGAAGACGGCCATCTCACTTGCAACTTCCCCGCAGATGATGCATCGATCTCGTCCGTTCGGCTGCTCTAAGGGGATGCAGCGGTTAGTGGCCGTTGTATCCGCTTTGATCTTCGCCTCGCACTCCGGGCTTCCGCACCACCAGGCCCATGCGAACCCATCAGCGACAGCTTTCCGAAGCTGATCGTAGGTCTCCGGGTAGTGAGTGTGGGCCTTGTGGAAGGCCAGCGCCCGCTGATAGAGATCCGCCTGGATGGCGCTCAGGGTTTCGTGCACCGCGTCCAGAAGTCCCTCCATGGGCACCACCCGCTTCCCTGGGGCGCCCGGCTGATCCCGGCGGGCCAGCACCACCCTTCGCTCGGCCACGTCCCGCGGGCCGATCTCGATCCGCAGGGGCACCCCTCGTAGCTCCCACTCGTTGAATTTCCAGCCTGGGGTGTATTCCTCCCGCGCATCCACCTCAGCCCGGATCTCTGGCTCCAGCATCCGTCGGACTTGCTCGCAGGCCTCCAGCACCTGGGAGCGCTCCTCGTCGCTCTTCCAAATGGGCACCACGATCACCTGGATAGGTGCCAGGCGGGGCGGCAGGATCAATCCCTTATCATCCCCATGCACCATGATCACCGCCCCTACTATTCTCGTCGAGAGGCCATGGGAGGTAGTCCAGGCGTATTGCATCTGGTTCTGGGCATCCAGGAACCGGATCTCGAAAGCCTTAGAGAAGTTTTGCCCGAGGTTGTGGGAAGTGGCCGACTGCAATGCGCGTCCGTCGCCCATCATCGCCTCGATCGTGTAGCTGCGTAGCGCCCCAGCGAACTTTTCCCCCTCGCTCTTGCGGCCTTGGATCACCGGGATGGCTGCGTCCTCCACTGCGAAGTCGGTATATATATCGAGCACCCGCAACGCTTCTTCCTCTGCTTCTCTATAGGTGGCAAAGACAGAATGGGCCTCCTGCCACAGGAACTCCAGCGTCCGCAGGAAGGGCCGCGTTCGCTTCTCCCAGCGCACCACATTGCACCATTGATTGATCCGCAACGGCAGATCCCGATAGGACTGGATCCATTGGGCATACATATAGCCGATGATGGTCTCTGAGGTGGGTCGCACCACCAGCGGTTCCTCTAAAGTCTCCCCCCCTCCAATGGTCACCACCGCCAGCTCTGGGGAAAAACCGCTCACATGTTCTTTCTCCTTCTGGATGAAGGAATAGGGAATTAGCATCGGAAAGTACGCATTCCGATAGCCATGAGCCTTCAGCCGCCGATCTACCGCTGACTGAATGTTCTCCCAAATCGCATAACCATACGGCCGGAAGACTATGCACCCTCGAACCGGGGCATAATCGGCTAGCTCTGCCTCTCGGATGACATCTAAATACCATTGGCTGTAATCCTCATGGCGCGGTGTGATTCGAGCCATCTTCCCGCCTCCTGTTCCTCCTGTTGAGGAAGTCAGTTTATCGCCGAAGGTGGGAACGGGGGGCAAATCCTGCCACCTCCCGGTGAGAGTTATTGTAGCTGGGCCCAAGCACCCTTTCAAGCGGATTCGGACCTGATGAGGGGCTTGAGGGGGGAACGATCTGAGCAACAGGTTTCCTGCGCTTAGAGTTCCAAAGGCTTTCCATCATGAAATCCCAACGATATAGGCGGTTCGGCAGATCTGCTGCGTGTGTGGTAGAACGGAGAAGGGGTGAGAGACAGGCTTTCCCTTAGACCTAAATCGATGTGAGACGATAAGCGCGTGAGCCTCGAATTCTGCTTCCAGATCAGGGTTTAGTGTTATACTTACATTTTGAGACATCTAACGAGTGGGGGATCGACAATGGGAGAGGATCGCCTGCGCTACGAGCAGGCGTTGAGGCGTGGACATGAGGCTCTCTGGCAAAAGCAGTGGGCGGTGGCCATCGCGGCCTACCGGGAGGCGTTGCATGTCTTTGCAGATCATCCGGAGGCCCTGACCGGACTAGGAATAGCATGCATGGAGGCCGGTCAATACGAGGAAGCGCTAGCGGCTTTCCAGCAACTAGCCCGGCTGCGTCCAGGGGATCCGATGTTAACGCTTCGCCTCGCCGAGGTATACCAGCGCGCAGGCCGCGCGACAGAGGCGGCAGCGCACTATCACCAAGCCGGCTGTTCGTTTGCGGCGCAGGCAGACCTCCAACGGGCCGTTCAGGCATGGGTGCATGCGATTCGATTGGAACCCGGGCGGGTCGAGACGTTAGAGGCGCTGGCTCAAGCGTATCAGCAACTTCATCAGCCAGAAGCGGCGATTCGGGTGAATCTCGCTCGGGCTCGAGCCTGGGTCCAGCAAGGGAATTTGCAGCGAGCTCTAGAAGCAGTTGATGAGGCGCTCGCTTTGGATCCTCAACATCCTCAAGCCCTTCAGGCACGGGACTGGCTACGGGCCCAGCTCGCTCGTCAAACGGGCACAGGCCCGCTGCCAGCGCTTCCCGCTCGAGGCTCCGAGGCTTCAGTGGAGCAAGCCCGAGCGGAAGCCTTCTGGATGTTGACCGCAGAGGACACCGAAGCTCCTGTCGATCCCATCCGCCGGGCGCTTTCCCAAGCGCTTCGGGTCTTGGCTGATCTGGTGTTCTCGGAGGATCGTGGCTCACTCTCCGAAGCAGAATGGTTTCGAATCAATGCCGCATTAGGACGGGCAGTGGACGCCCACTCGCGGGGCCAACCGCGGGAGGCTCTGGCCCTTTATGAGCAGGTGCAGGCCGCTGGCCTAGAACATCCGGCTTTAATGTTTGCCACAGGAGCGATCTTGGCGGAGTTAAAGCGCTGTGATGAGGCGGCTTCTCGACTTCAGCATGCTATGACCTCCTCGGACTATTACTTGGCTAGCCTGCTTCTGCTGGCTCTTTGCGAGGAGCGTCGCGGAGCCTTAGAGCGGGCGGTGGAGCATTATTTAGAAGCCCTCGAGTATATTGAACGGGAGTGGCTGCGTCAGGATCAACCGGAGTGGCTGCGCGAGCGCTATCGTTTCCTGCGCGCCTGGATCCTACGATATCCAGATCTGCAGAGGATCCTTCAGAAGGAGGCTCAACAGATCCTCGAAAGCCCGATGTGGTTGGATCGTGTGTCCATGATCCGGCAAGCATTGGATCAGTGGACGGCAGGGACATCCTTCCGATTGACCTTGGTGGAAGCATTGATGTCTCCGGAGGGAGAGCGTCTGCTGAGCGAGCTGGGACAAGCATATGTCTGGGCGCGGCAGGGCCTGTTCTATAGCGCGGTCGAGGAGGCCATGCGGATCATTGCGGAGAGGCCCTTTGCGCCCTTAGCTCATCTGGCCCTAAGCCAGCTACTTGCCTGGAGCCATCACGGCCAAGCAGCGGTGGGGAAATTCCGGGCGCTGGGCGAATATTTCTTGTTCATGGGGGATCCACACTTAGCCCTGGCTGCCTTTGAGCAGGCCCTTCAGCTGGCTCCCTTCGATCTGCCGACCCTGCGCCGGTTGCTTCGGCTCGCTCAGGAGTTAGGAGATCCCTCTCGAACTCTCCAGGCCTTCACCGGCATGGCGGACGCATATATCCAGATGGCCAATCTGGAGGACGCAGAACGGATTTGCCAAGAGGGACTGGATTGGGCCTCGCGACGGGGCCTTCCAATCTCTATGCTTCGGCCGCTCTTACTTCGGTTGGTGGAAATTGCTGTTCAGCGTTTGGATTGGGCTCGGGCAATCGAACCCCTGGAGCGACTCCGGACGATCAATCCCAAGGACATGGAGATCCGGTGGGGGCTGGCGGAAGCTTACATGCGGGCCCATCGGCTGGAGTCGGGGCTGCGAGAGACGCGCGATTTGATAGAGCTGGCGCGGGCAACTGGCCGGCTGAGCGAGGCGGCATCTAACTTGGAAGAACTGATCGCGCTCTTCCCAGACGAGCTGGGCTTGCGGCAGCTGGCGGCTCAGGTTCACCTAGAGCTCGGCCAGACGGAATCTGCAATCACCCATTTAGAGCAAATTGGTGAGCACTATCTTCGACAGGGCCGCCTGAACGACGCTCGGGCGGTCTATCAATCCCTGATCCAGTTGAATCCGGATCGTGCCACGCATTATCGGGCTCTGATCGGTTAACGCCGCTTCCTCACTCTAAGGAGCGAGTTTTTCCGGAGGCCCTCAGGAGACGGAGGATTTTAGAGCTGGCGCGCTGCCGAATCAGGATCGCAAAATCTATATACCCGCTTAGGATCTGTGTTTCCCCAGGATGTCGATTGCCTTTGGCGGCTCGCCGTCTAAGGAACGTTCTCCTTGAAGATCCGGCCAAATAGGTGAGCTTTCGTGCGGGATCTGATCTATCTCCTAGATCAGCTGAATTGGATTAGCCTAATTGACATCGGTCTGGTGGCCCTCCTGCTCTTCGGCATCTTATATTCCCTAAGGGGAACGCCAGCGATCACGCTGATCCGGGGTCTGTTCATTCTGTTCATGCTGGTGTTGATTCTGAGCGGGCCCCTAAGTTCCTTTCGGGCGATGCGCTGGCTGCTGGGGCGGGTCTTGCCAGCTCTCCTCATCGCGATCCCAATCATTTTCCAGCCTGAACTCCGTCGAGCGCTAGAGCGGTTGGGCCGCTTTCGGCTCTGGCTGCAGCAAGATACCCAGGAGGCTCGAAGCACTGAGGTCATCCAGGCGCTGGTGCAGGCCTGTCCACGCTTGGCCGAGCGTCGCCATGGGGCTTTGATTGTTCTGGAACGCACCACCGGCCTAGAGAATTACATTGAAACGGGAATTCGACTAGATGCGCGCGTGACGCCCGAGCTGTTGATGACCATCTTCGCACCTAACACCATTTTGCACGACGGCGCTGTAATTATCCGAGATGGTCGGATAGTGGCCGCCGGTTGCATTTTGCCGCTCACGACGGGATGGGTAGGGGATCCCCAACTGGGCTTGCGCCATCGGGCGGCGATTGGGATCACCGAAGTGAGCGATGCCCTGGCCATTGTGATCTCCGAGGAGCGGGGCACGATCTCGGTAGTCTTGAACGGACGGATAGTGCGCCGATTGGATGCCCGGCGCCTGGAATTGGTGTTGCGGAACTTCTATAGCCCTCCGCCTGAGGTTGCGCGAACAGAACGTTGGCTTCGGGAGTTGCGAGATCTGGGGCGACGGGCGTGGGTGCTGTTCTTTCCCCAACATGGAGGTCGATCATAACCCGATCCGGGGCATCCGATGGTCACCCGTGGTTCTTCCAAAGATGAGAGGCCGGAAATCGGGGAGCCAAAGTTAGCCAGAGAGATCATAGTGTCCTTCCATGAGAAACCGTCCCCGCCATGATGGGCAGCGAAAGGCTTCCTGTGGGTTGCTCGTCTGCACCTCGCCAATCTGGTGAGGGAAATGGCAAGGACTCGATGGGCACGGGAGAACTTAGGCTTAGCCCTGCTTGCCTTCGGACTGGCCTTCGCCCTCTGGGCCGTTGCGGTGTGGGAGGAGAACCCACCGACCGAGCGGACCCTGGCTGATCTACCGCTGGTGTTCCATGGACTGAGGCCCGATGATGTGATTTTTGAAACCTCAACCGGTCAGGTTCGCCTTCGCCTCCGTGTGCCGCGTGCGATCGAAAACAGCATCAGCTCTCAGGATGTGGAGGCCTTTGTAGATGTTCAGGGGCTTGAGGAAGGCACCTATGAGCGGCCGGTGCAGATCCAGATCCGGCGACGGGGCATTCAGATCCTAGCGGTGGATCCCCCACGGGTTCGCTTCCGGCTGGAGCGGATGGAAAGCCGGGAGGTCCCCGTGTCCATTCAGATCCTGGGACAACCCGCCATCGGCTATCAGGTGGGGATCCCTCTTCCGGCGCTCTCCCAGGTGCGAGTGAACGGTCCGCGCTCGCGGGTGTCGGTGGCGGCGATGGCGGTGGGAAGGATCCAGATCGATGGCCTGCGGCAATCGGTGGAAACCCAGGTCCGGCTGGCCGCTGTCGACCCGCAGGGGGAGCTGCTTTCAGAGTTGAAAGTCGAGCCAGAGCAGATTACGGTCACCGTCCCGATCGAGCAACGTATGGGCTTCCGCGAGCTGCCGGTTCGGGTAGCATTGCAGGGGCGCCCGGCCCGGGGCTATCAGCTCACGGAGATCTCAGTGGATCCACCGACGGTGACCCTCACCGGGGATCCCCGGCGACTGGAGGAGATCGGAAGCTATATCTCCACGGAGCCTATCGACCTCTCCGAGGCGCGAGGGGAATGGATCGCAGAGGTTCCGCTTGTCCTCCCAGCGGGAGTAACCGTAGTGGGTGGTTCTACGGCCGCGGAGGTTCGACTTCGGGTGGAACCAATCCTCAGCACCCAGGTTTTCCAGCAGATCCCCATTCTAGTGGAGGGCCTTGGGGCAGGGATAATCGCCCGACTCTCCCCGGAAACGGTGGACCTCATTTTGCGAGGGCCGCTGCCGTATGTGGAAAACCTCCGGCCGGATGAGTTGCGGGTGTGGATCGATGTGGGAGGTCTGGAGCGAGGAACCTACACGCTCACCCCCACCGTCACCCTCAGCGCCCCTGTGGCCAATCTCTCGTGGACGCTGATCCCGCCCAACCTCCAAGTATCGCTCATGCCTGCACCCACCCCCACTCGTTCCCGTTAGCTTTTTCGCTTGACGTTGGGCGTTCCTTCTTCAACAAAAGGGGATGGTTCTTCCCCCTCGCAGCCCAGCAGGCTCCGAGGGATCACGTCTTCGGACGGAGGAAGCGGCCGGCATCCAACTATACTCAGAAATCACGCCGTGGAGGGTGCAGGGAAGAAATGAAGCCGGGAGGGGACGACTCGCGCTGCGCGTTTATCCGGAGGAAGGCTCCGCGCGCTCATACACCCAGATGGTCTCTCGCGCCAGCGTTTGGTAAAACCGGCTTCCCCGATCCAGCGCCTCCCACTCCTCGCGGGTGTAAATCAGCAGATCCGCTGGAACGGGAAGCGAGGAGGTGTCCCATTCGACCGCGCGCCGCTCGAAGGGAGCAGCGGAATGGCGGACGATCACGATCAGATCCACATCGCTGCCCACCCCCCAATCCCCTCGGGCATACGATCCAAAATATCCGATCCGCAGCACCTCCGGGCGTTCTCGAGCGACTTGCTCCGCCCATATCCGCACCGCCTGATCAACGGCCGCCCGGTCCGGCCATTTGAGCACGGACGAACGCAAGGATTTAACGGGCATAGCGGATTGCCTCCTCACTCTGGAGGGGTCCGTAATGCTCAAAGGGCGCGCCCGCTGGATGGCTGTTCGGATATCGAGGAGGGATGTAGAAATTATCCAGCACCCGCGCCTTCTCAATCAGATCGCGGGGGACCAGGATGGTGTTCGGGAGCTCCTGAAGCAGGCGGGCGATTACATGGCCCTATGCTTCCTGCCCGCAAGAGAGGTGCAACGCTTTCACAGCCTTCTCCGCCGCCTGCTGGGCGGCAAAGCATGCCCATTCATGCCGTTCGGCCCGGCGGGAATCCTCCGCCTGCTCCAGATCTCGCTCCGCTTGACGAAACCAGTCCATGGCCCGATTGCTCATGGCCCCTCTCGTTGTGATAGGAGGTGGGACCGCTGAGGACGGTCCTCATCCCCTCACACCTAAGGGCTTTCCCCACTGGATAAAAAGGGAGTCTCGGGCGACCTGGGAAAGATCTGATTCGGCGATTTATGGCCGATAGCGATAGAGCATCCGCGGGAAGGCGATGGCCTCCCGGATATGATCCAGGTGGCAGATCCAGGCCACCGTGCGCTCGATCCCCAGCCCGAATCCACTGTGAGGTACTGATCCGTAGCGGCGCAGGTCCAGATACCATTGATATTCCTCAACCGAGAGATTGTGCTCCCGGATCCGCCGCAGCAGGAGGTCGTAGTCCGCGATGCGCTCGCTGCCTCCGATGATCTCCCCATAGCCTTCTGGGGCCAGCAGATCAGCGCAGCGGACCACCTCGGGGCGCTGAGGATCTGGCTGCATATAGAAGGCCTTGATGGCGGCCGGGTAGTGGGTGATGAAGACCGGCTTTTCGAAATGCAGGGAGAGCGTAGTCTCATGGGGCGCCCCGAAGTCATCCCCCCATTCGATCCGTAGCGCGGTTTTCTGATCCGGGTCTGTGGCCTCCTCCGCCCACTCGTTCAGCAGGCGGATGGCCTCATCGTAAGAGAGGCGTGGAAAAGGAGGGGTCACCTTCTCTAAAGGCGCGGTGTCACGCTCTAACACCCGGAGCTCACTCCACCGTTCTTCCAAAACGCGAGCAACCACATACGAGACCAGTTGCTCAGCGATCTCCAGCATCTCCTCGAAGGTGCAGAAAGCCATCTCTGGTTCCACCATCCAGAACTCCAGCAGATGCCGCCGGGTTTTGGAGCGCTCCGCCCGGAAGGCCGGCCCGAAGCAATACACCCGGCCGAAGGCGAAGATGTTGGCCTCGTTGTAAAGCTGCCCGGTTTGCGCCAGATAGAGACGCTCCCCGAAGTAATCCACCGGGAAAAGGGTGGTCGTCCCCTCCGCCGCCGTCCCCGTGAGCAACGGCGTGTCCACGTTCAGGAACCCATGCCCATCCAGCCAGTCCCGGATCGCCCGGATCACCGTCGCGCGGATGCGCTGGATCGCCCACTGGCGGGAGGAACGCAGCCACAGGTGCCGGTGGTCCAGCAAGAACTCCACCCCGTGCTCTTTGGGGCCGATGGGGTAATCCTGAGCTAGGTGAACGATGCGGATCTCGCGGACGGCGATCTCGTAGCCCCCGGGCACCCCGGGTGCCCGGGCGTCCTGGCGGACGGTGCCGGTGACCATCAGGGAGGACTCCTGGGTCACGCGGCGGGCGGCTTCGAAGGTCTCTGGGGAGACATCCCGCATGGATACTACGCATTGGACGATGCCCGTTCCATCGCGCACCAGCAGGAAGTAGAGACGCCCTTTGTCGGTCTTATGATGCAGCCAGCCCCGAACAGTGACGTCCTGACCCAGATAATCCGCGATCTGCTCAACGCGCATGATCGACGCTGTCATCCTAAACACCCTCCGATGGCGACCGGAAGAATGGCCTCTTCCCACCGTCCTAAGAGCTGAGGGGAGGACGAGCAAAGATCAGTCCCCACGCCGATGATGCTACGTGCAGCTTCGAGCAGGAAGTTCAATTTAAGAGCCTTCGGGAGGGAAGTGGGGGTGCGTTTTTCCCCTCCCGAAGTCTCTAGGGATCCAGGGAAGTAGGAGAAAAGACGTTCTTAGGCGGGAGGGCTCAGAAGTTATCCATACACTAAACCGAGAAAAGCCTCAGGAGTATGTGGGCTTCCTCAGGAGACCCCGAGGGCGAAGCTGGTCATGCTATAAGGATCGAGCGCGCTGAGCGCTTTTCATTCCATCTCCTGTCGTCCCTGGAGAGCGCGGACAAGGGTGATTTCGTCCGCATATTCCAAGTCGCCGCCTACGGGCAAGCCTCGCGCTAGGCGGGTGACGCGCACCCCTAGCGGGGCCAGCAATCGATAAATATACACCGCGGTGTTCTCCCCCTCTAAGCTGGGATTGGTGGCTAAGATTACCTCCCGCGGGGCCTCGCGCCGTATTCGCTCCACGAGCTCCCGGATCCGGAGGTGCTCCGGCCCGATCCCGTCCATCGGGGAGATCACTCCGTGCAGCACGTGATACACGCCGCGGTATTCACCGGTGCGCTCGATGGCCAACACATCCAGCGGCTCTTCGACCACACAAATCAGCCCGCGGTCGCGCTGCTCATCCCGGCAGATCGCGCATGGGCTCTCATCGGTGATATGGAAGCAGATCTCACACAGGCGTGTGCGCTGCTTGAGCTCCCGCAGCGCTTCAGCAAGGGCCAGCACTTCTTCCTCCGGTGCCCGGAGCATGTAGAAGGCGAGCCGCAAGGCGGTCTTCGGCCCGATCCCGGGCAGCTTCACCAGCGCCTCGATCAGCCGGGCGATCGGAGGAGGGGTGATGGTCGTTACCGGACGCATATGGGCTCACCGGATCGGGATTCCAGGGAAAGTCCTTCAGAGGGAGAAACCGTCTTCTATTCCGCCATAAAACCATAATACCACATCGTCTGGCTGCGATCGGTGAGAGATCTGCTTCCCCCGCGCCGGGAGCAGCTTAAGGCGGATCTCGGAGGCGAACCGTTCGCTTCCGTGGGGGCTTTGAGGAGGGCCCGTTTCACCTCGTCCGATTAGCCCTCACCCGGGTGATCCGAATACTCTGTCGGAATCCTGACGACTGAGGCCATCCATCAGGTTCTGCCTTCGGACGTCGTTTGTAGCGCCTGATCGAGATCCTCGATCAGGTCGTCCGGATGTTCGAGGCCAATGGAGAGCCGGAGGAGGTTATCGGGGGTGGCGGTCCCCGGCCCCTCGATGGAGGCGCGGTGCTCGATCAGGCTGTGCGGCCCTCCGAAACTGGTCGCCCGGATGAACAGCCGCGTCCGCTCGGCCACCCGGAACGCCGTCTTCCGCCCGCCCCGGACTTGGAAGGAGAGCAGGCCGCTGAACATCGACATCTGCCGGGCGGCCACCTGGTGTCCTGGGTGATCCGGCAGACCTGGATAGTGCACGGCCTCCACCGCGGGGTGTTGGGCCAGGAAGGCGGCCACCCGCATGGCGTTCTCCGAGTGCGCCCGCATCCGGTAAGGGAGTGTGCGCAGGCCGCGCAGGATCAGCCAGCTCTCAAAGGGCGAGAGGATCGCGCCGCCGGCCGTCTGGATCTCCCGCAGGCGCCGGGCGAAGGCGTCCGCTTCCTTCAGCACCACGACCCCTCCCATCGCGTCGCTGTGCCCCCCCAGATACTTGGTGGCCGAGTGCACGACCCCATCCGCCCCGAGGGCCAGGGGACGTTGAAGGACCGGGGTGGCCAGCGTGTTGTCGCAAAAGCAGAGGGCGCCCACCCGGTGAGCCAGCGCGGCGATTTGGGGGATGTCCGTGATGCGCAACATCGGATTCGAGGGCGTCTCCACCCAGATGAGGCGGGTCTCCGGCCGGATCGCCGACTCCACTTCAGCGGGATCCGTCATGTCCACAAACGAGACGGAGATCCCCCATGCGGAGGCGATCTCCCGGAACAGGCGGGCGAGGCCGAAATAAATGTCCTTTGGGGCCAGCACATGGGCTTCGGGGGCAAGGGCCTGCAGCACTGCAGAGGCCGCTGCGGAGCCGGAGGCGAAGGCCATCGCCACTGCGCCGCCCTCTAAGGCCGCAACGGCGGCCTCGAGGGCCTCGCGGTTAGGGTTGCCCTCCCGCGCGTAGACGTAGCCGCGGGGATAGCTCCCGTCCGCAGCCCGCTCGAAGGTGGTGGAAAGATAAATCGGCATCGCCACCGCCCCAGTGGCCGGGTCAATCCGCGATCCGGCGTGAACGGCCAGGGTCTCTAAGCGCATCGTCCTCCCTCCTGCCTCGGCGATGTCTGGGCGACGAGGCCAGGTGCCTTCAGGGGGTCTGGTGTGGCGTTCGGGCGGAAGGGGTCCCGCTCCGTCCCGGGGGCTGTGTGTCGGAATTCACCGCCCCAAGGGCGCTGCGGTCGTCCCTGTTCTACAGCAGTCCGCTCAGCCCCATCTGACCGGCCAACGCGTTCAGGCGCTCCGCGGCGTAGGTCTGGGAGCGCTCGATCGCTTGGTTGATCGCGGCCACCAGCAGGTCCTGGAGCATTTCGATGTCCCCGGAGGCGAGAAGGGCCGGGTCGATGGTGATGGAGCGCACTCGCTGATCCCCAGTGATCACCACCGTGATCGCCCCTCCGCCCGCGGTCACCGTCAAAGTTTCCTGGGCCAGCGCCTCCTTAGTTTTGACCATCTCTTCCTGGAGGCGTTGGATCTGCTGGAGAAGTTGCATCGGGTTGCTAGGCAGGCGTCCTTTCATCATCAGGCAGCTCCTGAAAAGGATCATGCCATCTTCGATCGAGGAGCCATCCGTCTGGCTCTCTGGGCCTTCATAAGTGATGGGCCCTTCCTTGCCTCGCGAGGATCGGGGATTTGAGATCACTTTCCACCAGCTTATTTCCCTTTTCTCTCAAAAAGAACCGTATTCGACAATGGGGAAATGCGACATCACCCGGGCACGCTCGCCTGGCTGAGGCAACTGAGAAGAGCGAGCGAGAGAGGCGGCTATTCCTCTTCCACTTGGGCACCGAATTCTTCCATCGCATGTCGGATCAGAGGATCCTCTGTGGCCAGAGGCCTCCGACGAGTTTTCCGCGCTACGATGTTTTGGATCATCACCGGAAACCCGAACGTGTGGCTTAGGATATCCTCCACCAGCGCCTGGGCCTTGGTCCGGGGATCCTGGAATTTTTCCCGTAGCAATTCGGAGGGCCAGATAAGGACTACCGTGTTCCCCTCCACGCTATGAAGGACGCATGATTTCAACAACGCTTCCGTGGGGAGGCTCTGGGCCCGAACCGCTTTCAGGATGCTGGCCCAGCGTTCTCGAAGCGCTTCTAGGGTCAGGCTACCGCTCGCCGTCTCGGCCTTAGGGGCGACTGTTGGGGCGGGGGAGGGCGGTGTCCCTGCTATTGCGGAGGGGAGAGCAACCGGGGGAGGGGAAGCCGGGGTCGGGGCCGGAGCCATCCGAGTCGTTTGAGCTTGCTGGCAGGCAATTGAGGCCTCGACGAAGGCCAGTTCCAGCGCTAGCTGAGGCTGCCATGCGGCTCGCATGTCCGATGCGGCTGCTGTGAACAAGCGGATAAGACGGGGGAGGACTTCTGGAGGGAATGCGCGCGCATGCCGCTGCACCGCTGAGATCTGCTCAATGGGGAGATCCAAGGTCTCGGTATCCCCCCACTGGATCCACATCACAGCCCGGAGATGCTCCACCAACTGGCGGGCCAGTTGCTGCGGATGAGCGCCCTCCTCGATGGCACGGGCAATTAATGTCAAACCTCGGGCCGTTTCGCGCTCCGCAAGGGCCTCGACGATCTGACTAACCAGATCCCAGCGCCCAGCTCCCAAAGCTCGCTGAACCCGTTCCACGCTGATCAGCTCCGCATCGGCGGCCAGCTGATCCAACAGCGTGACTGCATCCCGGAGACTGCCGGTGGCCTGGCGCGCGATCCAGGTGAGAGCTTCTGGCTCCGCTGCGATCCCCTCGATTGCCACAATCTCCTCTAAGCGTCGGACGATCTCTGCCGTGCTCAGTCGGCGGAAGTCGAAGCGCTGACAGCGCGAAAGGATAGTGGCCGGGATTCGATGGGGTTCGGTGGTTGCTAGAATGAAGATGACATGCGGAGGAGGCTCCTCCAGGGTCTTGAGGAGCGCGTTGAACGCCTCCGAGGTGAGCATATGAGCTTCATCGATCACATAAACTTTATAGCGGGCCTCGCTGGGCGAGAACCGAACCCTCTCTCGGAGATCCCGGATTTCGTCGATGCCCCGGTTGGATGCTGCATCGATCTCGATGAGATCGATCAGGCGGCCTTCGTTGACCGCCTGACAGATCCGGCAGCCATCGCAGGGGCGCTCATCTACAGACTCCGCCAGGCAGTTTACTGCCTTCGCCAACAGGCGCGCCGTGGTCGTCTTGCCCGTTCCTCGGGGGCCCGCAAAGAGATAGGCATGAGCAATGCGGCCCAGGCGCAGGGCGTTGCGCAGAGTGCGGGTAACGTGCTCCTGGCCGACCACCTCTTCAAAGCGTCGAGGGCGCCACTTGCGATAGAGGGCGAATGGCATCGCTGATACCACTCCAGAGTCCTGCCGGTCTGGCCGGGATTATAGCTGACGCCCGGCAAATGGACAACGATCCACTCTAGCAGGCCTTGAGTCTCCGGGCCAATTGCGCTAACATTAAACCTCAGCCTAAGGCAGGTCGAAAGAGGGGAAGCATGGGGTAGGGCATTAGGGCATGTTTTCGCTATCTGCCGATTTGCATCTTGGAGATCTTCATCGATAACAACCTGGAGGGGCCCTGGGCTCTGACAACCATGGAACAGGTGGAAGACTGGACATGGAACGGGAGGAGAAGCTTCCCCTTTCCCTGGACGGCCGGATATTCATTGAGGATCGGTTGCATTTCTCCACGGTAGGGGCTGTGCGGACAGAGCGAGGATGGGTCTGCATTGATACGCCAGCAGATCCGTTGCATGCGGCCTGGTGGCAGCAAACCTTGAAAGCCATTGCTCCTCTCCCGATCCTTGCCGTGATTTATACGGATGCAGGCCGGGATCGAGTCCTGGGAACAGCGATCCTCACGGAGGAACGTCCGGCTTTGGTCATCGCCCATCATCAGGCCTTCGACCGGATCAAGGGCCATGGGGAGCTTGGACGTCAACAGGTGGTCGATACCCTGATTAACGTGGGCCAGAGCGAATCCGCAGAGCTTCTGAATCGAACCCCGTTGGTGTTGCCGAACGTCACCTTCTCAGACCGCTTGATCCTGGACTTTGGGTCGCCAAGGTTGATCCTAGAGCATGTTGGTGGAGCCTCTCCAGGGCAGATCTGGGTTCGGATTCCGGAGCACGACGTAGTATTTGTTGGCGACACCGTGACGTTGAACGCGCATCCGAATCTCAGCGAAGCCGATCTAGAGCGCTGGCTGGAACAGCTGCGGCAATTGCATGCCGGACAAGTGGCCTATCGTGTCGTCCCCGGGCGAGGCCCGCTGGTGGAGCCGAAGGGGGTTTTCCCAGTCCTCCACTACCTAAAGATCCTCCATAAGCGGGTGAAATCTCTCTCCCGGGGCCGTCGAAAAGTTGAGCTGAGCCCCCTCGTGAGTGAGTTTATGGGGTATTTTCCCGTTCCCGAACATGACCGCGAGCGGATTCAGCGCCGGATTCGTCTCTCCCTCGAGCGCTTGCTGGAGTTGTATGCCGAAGGAAAGAAGGCAGGATCTAGATCTAAAAAAGCCGCCACTGCGAAGACTGGATCACGCAAGAAAACGTGAGGATTCGTGCTGGGGAGATCGAATCGAAGGGATAGAGCAGACGACTTTGTCATAGAATGATCCTCTTGCTTTCATCGCTGTATGTGTAAGTCAAGCATAAGGAGAGGAACCAGGGGGAGGCAAAGGCAGATTCTTGCTATCCTGGAAGCGACAACCTTGCATGATGCAGTGGTATTTCTAGCTATCTGACGTAATAGACGCTTGAACGCTGCGCAGTTCAATTCCCGGACTTGCGCTCCCTTTCTCTTTGATTTTAGGATAAGCGCAACCTGCTTATTCTTACTTACAGGAGAGGTGGCGAATGGCTTCCACGATCCGCGAGTCGATCCCCTTGGAAATGGCCTCTGCCTCCCCACCCCAACTCTCTCGGCGTCCGGAGTGGTTGAAGGTTCGAGCTCCCCATGGGGAGAGCTATGAATTTGTGCTCCGGTTGATGCGGGGCAAGCGGCTTCATACGGTTTGCGAGGAGGCCCGCTGTCCGAACATCGGGGAGTGCTGGGGACATGGCACGGCCACGTTCATGATCTTGGGGGATGTATGCACGCGCTCCTGCCGGTTCTGTGCGGTCAAGACTGGTCGTCCTTTGACGGTGGATTGGGATGAGCCGAACCGGGTGGCGGAAGCGGTCCGAGCGATGGGGCTTTCCCATGTCGTCGTGACTTCGGTCAATCGGGACGAATTGCCGGATGGGGGGGCCACGCTCTTCGCGATGACCATCCGCCGGATCCGGGAGCAGGTTCCGGGCTGCACGGTGGAGGTGCTCACCCCGGATTTCAAGGGGTCCGTGGAGGCCTTGCGCATTGTCATTGAGGCGCGCCCGGATATTTTCAACCATAACGTGGAGACGGTGCCGCGGCTTTTCAAGAAGGTGCAGCCTCAGGATCGCTACGAATGGGCGATGGCTACGCTTTCGAATGCCAAGAAACTGTGGCCAGAGTGTGTTACCAAATCCGGGATCATGGTCGGGTTGGGGGAGACATCGGAGGAGATCATCGACGTGATGAAAGACCTGCGGGCGGTGGACGTGGATATTCTCACCATCGGACAGTATCTCCAGCCGTCCCGGAATCATCTGCCAGTGGAACGGTTCTATCGCCCGGAGGAGTTTGAGGAGCTGAAGCAGATTGGCTATGAGCTGGGCTTTCGGTGGGTGGAAAGCGGGCCCTTAGTTCGCAGCAGCTATCGGGCGGAAGCCCAAGCCCGTGCCCTCTCCCGGGTGCCTCGGCTAAACAAACACGAGACGTGGTTGGGACCTTCCTTCGATCGAAATGGGCGGAGCCAGCCCGGATGACAGCGATCTTTCTAGGTCATTTTCCTCCTAGTTCTAATAAAGCAACACTAAGCGCGATGCGGATGAGGAAAACAGTCCCGTGCTTGTGGAAACAGAAGCAAAAAAGCAGAACGCCGGGGGCCGCCGTCCCCGGCGCTCTGCTAAGGAGGAGAAGAGGTTCCGCCCGCTGCTCACCTTTACTATATCGCGTCGCCCGTTCTGGATCTGGACGCAAACCTCACGCTTTCTTGACGCCTTCCCAACACCATTGACCTCTTAAGCTCTTAGCTCTGAAAGGCCAAAAAATGAATTCTTCGGCATGACGTTCGCGCGTTGGCGCACGAGGACACGAGGAGAGGTTAGGTGTATGTATGGTGCATTCAGAGTAGGGACAGATATGAGAGGAGCAAAATCCACCCACTCGCCCCGCGCTGTCCACAACCTGGATCACCCATCGGCTTCCATCCCACCGTGAATATTTCAAGTCCCCTTTCGTGTGGTCGAAGTAGCAGATGTGTGGTCACCTCTGCCTGTCTAGCGCCAAGGAGGTGCAGAAGCCTACATTACCCTTGGCTATCCACCGCTTGGATCAGCCATTCGTTTCCATCCCAACGCGCATATTTCAAGTCCCCGTTCGTTCGGTCATAGTAGCTGATGTAGGGGCGTCCTTGACCATCCAGTGCCAGAGAGGTGTAATCGCCTACACTCTTCGCGCTGTCTACCACTTGGATCATTCACCGGTTTTCATCCCATCGCGCGCATTTCAGATGCTTGTAAGTCTGATCATAGTAGCTAATCCTCGGATTGCCTGTGGTGTCTATCTCTGACGATGTGTGTTGCATTGGAATTCCGTCTCCGACATCTACCCGCTCGATGCACCGCGACATCGTTGCCTGCACGTGAGACACGCGACCCATTCCCCAGATCGTGCCTCAGATTATTAATCCTGCGAGCAACCCAGCCAGTAACCGCCTCCTGTTGGCCTTCCTAGCTTTCCCTCCGTGGGCTTCTACAGGCTGGAATCCTCACACGCGAACAGGCGCAGGTTAGGAATTACAGTCAGCGGTTGTTCAGCACCAGGGGCAGGTAAAGGACATGCGGCGCTGCCCCGGGGGTTGGGGTGGGCGTGGGCGTTCGGGTGGGTGTGGCCGTTGGGACGGGTGCTGTTGTGGGTGTCGGCGTAGGCGTGGCTGTTGGGGTGGGCGTTGCTGTGGATGTCGGCGTGGGCGTTCGGGTGGGTGTGGCCGTTGGGACGGGTGCTGTTGTGGGTGTCGGCGTGGGTGTCTCTGTTGGAGTGGGCGTCTCTGTGGGTGTCGGCGTAGGCGTGGGCGTTCGGGTGGGTATGGCCGTTGGGACGGGTGTTGTTGTGGGTGTCGGCGTGGGTGTCTCTGTTGGAGTGGGCGTCTCTGTAGGTGTCGGCGTGGGTGTGGCTGTTGGTGTAGGCGTCTCCGTAGGTGTCGGCGTGGGCGTGGCTGTTGGAGTGGGCGTCTCCGTAGGTGTTGGCGTAGGTGTGGCCGTTGGAGTAGGCGTCTCCGTAGGTGTCGGCGTGGGTGTGGCCGTTGGAGTGGGCGTCTCCGTAGGTGTTGGCGTAGGTGTGGCTGTTGGGGTGGGTGTCTCCGTAGGTGTTGGCGTAGGTGTGGCTGTTGGGGTGGGCGTCTCCGTGGGTGTCGGCGTGGGGGTAGGGAGGGCTTCATCCCTCGCGTATTTGAGATCCCTGTAGGTCTCATCATAGTAGCTGATGTGCGGATTCCCTGTGCTATCTAGCGCTAGTGACGAATACTGCCCCACGTTCCCATCAGCGTCTACCTTTTGGATTTCCCAACCATTCCCCGTCCAGCGCGCATACTTTAAGGCCCCGTTGCTTGCGTCATAGTAGCTGATGTGCGGATTCCCCGCGCTATCCAGCGCCAGTGACGTATACTGCCCCACATTCCCATCAGCGTCCACCTTCTGAATATCCCAACCACTCTCCGTCCAACGTGCATACCTCAAGACCCCGTTGGCCACATCATAGTAGCTGATGTGCGGATTCCCTGTGCTATCTAGCGCTAGTGACGAATACTGCCCCACGTTCCCATCAGTGTCTACCTTTTGGATTTCCCAACCACTCCCCGTCCAGTGCGCATACTTTAAGGCCCCGTTGCTTGCGTCATAGTAGCTGATGTGCGGATTCCCTGCGCTATCCAGCGCCAGTGACGTATACTGCCCCACATCCCCACCAGCGTCTACCTTTTGGATTTCCCAACCACTCCCCGTCCAGCGCGCATACTTTAAGGCCCCGTTGCTTGCGTCATAGTAGCTGATGTGTGGATTCCCCGTACCATCCAATGCCAGCGACATATACTGCCCAACATCCCATATTTCGTCTACCACCTGTATCCTCCACTCCTGAGCCCCTATCCGAGGTGCCTGAGCCGCCCACAATAGCCCGCCCCCCACCGCCACTCCCAAAACCAGTAGCACCACCGGCTGTCTCACCTTCATCTCTTGCATCTCCTCGCGTGCGCTTAAGATCCTATCTTCTATGTTTAATTATATTAACCATACCTCCTTTCCGTCAACCCATGACCACAGTTCCCTGCTTCATTTCCTCATCTACTATGCTCCTTGCCCACTTCCAACATCTTCTCACTTCCCCGCGCGGGCCATACCTCTCTCCCTGAGATTACGGTGCCTTCACAGACCCGAACACTGCTCGCTACCCCCCTATCTATCAATAGCGCTTGGGGCCCTACTCCCCTGAATCTCATGAATGCGATCCATCCTCCTCTTTCGTGCTGAATGCCCGCAACCCCACTATCCTCGATGTGCGTCGATCAATGATTCAGATTATTCGCAACGGGATTGAGGGAGCCATCAATTCTATGGCTCGGGAATTCCCTTGCGAACCGTGATTGCTCCATGATCGCATCAGCTAGGAACATCGCTCTGGAGTCTGGCTGCTCTTTGACAATGCTCAGGTTCTGGGTATAATCGCAAGAAGGTCAGATCGTTTGGCGGATGGGTGGCGGGAAGTCCGGTGGGAATCCGGCGCTGCCCCGCAGCGGTAACCAGGGACGAAAGCCGCTGAGTGCGGCCCGCCCCAAAGGGCTGCACGATCCGCCACTGGGAGAGACATCTCCTGGGAAGGCGCGGCGAGTAGGACGATCTGGAAGCCCGAAGACCGGCCCATCCTCCTCAACCCGTTGATCGCCTCGCGGGAGGGTGATCGAGGCTGCCTTCCTCATTCAAAAGGCAGAACCCTCCGCCAGCTGGTTCCCGTGGGAGCCATCTTCGCGCGGTCTCTCCGCCCTCAGGGTCCTCTCATCACCGCGAGGGCGGGATCATCATTTCCTCTTCCGGTAGATCTGTCGCGGAAGGGGAGATTCTCTTAATTCTCTCCTTAATAGGGAGGCTGCGATGATCGCACAAGGAGTTTCCCACGGTGAGGCGCTCCTGCGCCGCTGGATCCGGATCACCGACCTTCCAGAGCCCCTGCAGGTTCAATTTCTCGCCGAAGCCCGGGAGAGCATGCTCGACCATCTGGAGCCTTTCCAAGCGATAGAAGGGTTGCTCTTAATTGCCACCGCTCACGTTTGGGAAGATCCTTTGTGGGAACGGGCAGCTGCTGCCCTGTTGCGACAGCGTATTCTTCTGGAGACCACAGGCTTGGAGGATCCAGACTATATTTCCTGGTTTCCTCGATATATTCGGGCAGGTGTAGAAAAGGGCGCACTCCACCCCGACCTGCTTCGTTTTGACCTGGAGCGGCTGGCCCGAGCAATCGACCCGCGGCGAGATGCCCTTCTGCCCTACATCGGCCTGGCCACTCTCTACGACCGGTATCTAGTGCGCGATCCGGAGAGCCGACAGGTGCTGGAGCTTCCTCAGGCGATGTGGATGCGGGTGGCCATGGGGCTGGCGCTGGCCGAGGCGGATCGAGAGGCGTGGGCGCTCCACTTCTACGATCGGATTAGCACCCTGCGCTATCTGCCGAGCACCCCCACTCTCTTCAACAGTGGGACGCCGCATCACCAACTGGCCTCGTGCTATCTCTACGAAGTGCACGATACCCTAGACCACATTTTGGACGCCGCGGCCGCCTTCGGGATGCTGGCGAAATACGCGGGAGGGATCGGAGCCTCGGTCACCCGCCTGAGGGCCGCCGGCGCTCCAGTCCGTGGCATCAACGGCCGCAGCGGCGGCCTCATCCCCTTCCTGCACTTTTACGACGCCCTGATCCACTCCATCAATCAGGGCGGCCGACGGCGAGGAACTATGGCCGCCTACCTGGAGCCGTGGCACTTGGAAGTCGAGGCCTTCTTAGATCTGCGCCGCAACGCCGGCGATCCCTACCAGCGCACCCCCTCCCTCGACACCGCCCTCTGGATCCCCGACGTCTTCATGGAGCGGGTGCTGGCTGATGGCGATTGGTATCTCTTCGACCCGCTCGTCGCCGGCGACTTGGTCGACTGCTACGGAGAGAACTTCCGAAGGCGGTATGAGGATTACATCGAGCAGGCGGAACGAGGACAGCTCCCCCGCCGAGCCTGGCGCAAGGTGCGGGCGCGGGAGCTCTACCGCAAGATCCTGGCCGCCCTGATGGAAACCGGCCACCCGTGGATCACCTTTAAGGACAGCGCCAACCTGCGCAGCATGCTGCGCCACGCCGGCGTGATCCACTCGCTCAACCTGTGCACCGAGGTCGCCCTCCCCACCAACCGCGACGAGATCGCCGTGTGCAACCTGGCCAGCGTCAACCTCGTCCGCCATCTGCGGCCGGACGGCCAGCTGGACGAGACGGAGCTGGCCCGCACGGTGGAAATCGCCCTCCGGGGGCTGGACAACGCGATCGACCTGAATCTGTATCCGGATGAGCGGGCTCGACACAGCAACCTCTTGAATCGGCCAGTGGGACTTGGGCTGATGGGATTTGCCGAGCTGATGGCCCGTTGGGGCCTCTCCTTCAATGATCCGGAGGCAGCGGAGCATGCCGACCGCATCCTGGAGTTCCTCTCCTATCACGCCATCCGCACCAGCGTCGCCCTGGCCCGGGAGCGCGGCCCCTTCCCCCGCTTCGACGGAAGCGAGTGGTCCAACGGCCGCCTCCCCCTGGACACCCTCGCCGACGTGGAACGGGCACGCGGCCGCCCGGTGCCCGTCGACCGCTCCTGTCGCGGTGACCTGGACTGGGAGGGCCTGCGCGAGGAGGTGCGTCGAGGGATCCGCAACGGAACGGTGATGGCCATCGCCCCCACGGCGACGATCGCCCTGATCGCCGGCACCAGCCCCAGCATGGACCCTTACTTCAGCAACCTGTTCGTCCGGTCTACCCTTTCCGGACGGTTTGTAGAGTTTCACCCTGTGTTGGTGGAGACGCTTCGGGAACTCAGGTTGTGGGAACGAGTCCGAGAACGGCTGGTGGAGTCCCAAGGGGACGTGATGAGCATCCCCGAGATCCCCGAGCCGGTGCGCCGGCGCTTTCCCACCGCTTTCCAGATCCGGCCGGAGGCCCTGCTGGAGATCACTGCCCGGGCTCAGAAATGGGTGGATATGGGCATCAGCCGCAACCTGTATTTCGCCGCTCACTCGCCTGCCGAGCTTGAGGGGGTTTATCTCCAGGCTTGGGAGATGGGGTTGAAAGCCACTTACTACTGCTACACGATGCCCCGCATGCGGGCCGAACCGGCGACGGTTGCCGTGAATAAGACCGTCCAACGACCCCGCTGGGTGGAAGCGGTGGAGGCCGAGCTGCAAGAAGGTGCCGCCTGTGCGCTAAATGAATCCTGCGAGGCCTGTCAGTAGCCCGCCGACCCCGGCGGTCAGCGCCCATGCATCCGGCCCATCGACACCCTCACTACCTCACAGAAAGGAGGCTGCGCGATGCGCTCTGCCCAAGGGCTGTTCAGCAGCGATCCACTGGAGCCGATGCGTCTGTTCCCGCTGCGCTACCCATGGGCCTACGCCCACGTGCAGCAGGCCAAGCGCAACACCTGGTTTCCCGAGGAAGCGCCGCTCCAAGATGACGTCCAGGATTGGCATGAACGGCTCAGCCTGGAAGAGCGACGTGCGGTCGAGATCCTCCTCGGGTTTTTCAATCCGATGGAATCCATGGTCACCAGCAATCTGCTGATGGCTCTTTACCCTTATCTAACCGCTCCTGAGATCCGGCTGTATTTGATCCGACAGGCCTGGGAAGAGGCAAACCATACGATGGCCTTTGAATACGTGATCAAGACCCTTCCTGTGGATCGGGAGCGGGTGTTTGGGATGTTGGAAGATCATCCCGCTGTTGCAGCCAAAGCGGCCTTCCAGCGTCAGCTTACCGCCGAAATCCTGCAGCCGGGGCTGAACCTCAGCGCTGCCGCAGGACGTCGGCGATTCCTCCGCAACCTGGTGGGCTTCTTTGTGGTCCTGGAGGGGATCTTCTTCTATTCCGGGTTTGCCTTTGCTCTCTCCTTCCGTCGGCGAAACCTGCTGCGAGGCCTGAACACGATCATCGATTGGGTGCTGAAGGATGAGAGCCTGCATTTGTCCTTCGGCATCCATCTTATCCAGACCTTTCTCCAGGAGCACCCTGAGGTGCGGACGGAAGACCTGATGGGGGAGCTGCGGGAGATGATCCTGGAAGCGGTCTCCCTGGAGGAGAACTACAATCGATCCCTTCTGCCCCAGCCGATCCTGGGAATGCATGCCGAGCTTCTCAACGGGTATGTGCGCTACGTAGCAGACCGGCGGATGGAGGAGCTGGGGATCGGCGCCCAGTTTCACAGTCCAAATCCCTTACGCTGGCTGGCGATCGAGATCGACCTGCCCGAGCAGGTCAACTTCTTTGAAGCTCGCAATGTGAGCTATGAGGTAGGTCGGCCTCGTACATGAAGCATGAACTTCAAGCGCTCCCACGAAGGGCTGCTAAGAGCGAGATCTAGACCTTAATCGAGCTCATCCTGTGGGTAAGGGAGCAGGTAGGAAGGTGGATAAGGGATAAGAAAGTGAAGTAGAGTGAAGTTAAGGAGATCTAATCAGTCTGATGCCCTTAGGGATGGCCCAGAACCACCTCAACCCCACAGCGCAATCGGGTCTTGACAGAACTCCCGGTCTTCCTATAATGTCATACGAGGGATCTCCCCTTACTTCTACGGTAGCTCGGACTCAAGGATCCTGCAGGTGATGGATCGGGAGGCTATCTCAGCTGATGAAACCTGTCGGATGCCCCCGGATCCGGGAGGGGTCATTTTCCGTGTCGAAATCCGCCGTCGAGATCCAGTGGATCCGGAGGGCATCCGAATGGTCGATGGAGCCCGTGCTCATGGCATCAGGGGGTTGCGGGCATGCCGCGTGGAACGCCTGTGTTTCTTGAAAGGCCCCCTTTCTCCCGCTGAAGTAGATCGCCTCAGCCGCCTCCTGCTAACGGATCCCGTTGCCGAGTGCTTCCGTGTCACTAAGGTGGAGCATGCTCATCTAACTCTCCGACCCTTCGGGGCCCCAGATCACTGGATTGAGGTGACGTGGCGTCCTGGGGTGACGGATCCCTCTAGCGAGAGCCTCCTTCGAGCAGCCCGGGAGGCCGGCTTTGAGGTGCAACAGGCTGCCTGGGGGACGCGCTTTCTCCTCTGGGGAGACCTGGGGGATACTGAGCTGGAACGGCTAGCCCTCGAGCTGTGTTGCAACCCCGTCATCCAGCGTTATGCTGTTGACCGAGCGATCTCCCCCCCGTTTCTGGAACCGGCCCCTCCGAATCCGATCGTGGAGGTCATCCCCATCCGGGAAGCCAGCGAGGAGGACCTCGTCGCCCTGAGCGAGCACCGCCGGTTGGCGCTAAATCAGTGCGAGATGAGGGCCATTCAGGAGCATTTCCGTCGTCTGGGCCGGGATCCGACGGATGTGGAGCTGGAAACCCTGGCGCAGACATGGAGCGAGCACTGTGTCCATAAAACCTTTAAGGCCCGAATTCGATACACCGGGCCTGCTCCCGGAATGCCATCCGATGCGCCGGCTGTCACGATGGAGATTAATGGCCTGTTGCGCACATATATCCAGGCCGCCACGGAGCGGGCCGATCGCTCGTGGGTCCGCTCGGCCTTTGTGGATAATGCGGGCATCATCGCTCTAGATGATCGGTGGGATGTGGCGATTAAGGTGGAAACCCATAATCATCCCTCAGCTGTGGAACCTTTCGGCGGAGCGAGCACCGGCGTAGGTGGGGTGATCCGAGATATCCTTGGGGTAAGTGCTCGCCCAATCGCCAATCTGGATGTGCTGTGTTTTCCCCCATCGGATCTGCTTCCTTCCGACCGCCTTCCCGGAACCTTGCCTCCTCAGCGGATCATCGAAGGGGTGATCCGCGGGATTGAGGACTACGGAAATAAGATGGGCATTCCCACCGTATGTGGGGCAGTGCGCTACCATCCCGGCTATCGAGTCACTCCCCTCGTATTCTGCGGATGTCTAGGCATCCTTCCCCGAGGAAGCCATCCGACGGCCCCTCAACCCGGTGATCTGATCGTATTAATCGGGGGGCGCACAGGCCGCGATGGCCTCGGTGGAGCCACCTTTTCCAGCGCCCGGTTGGATCCAGAGTCCGCCACAGCGGCTCGTCAGGCGGTTCAGATCGGCCACCCGATCCTGGAAAAGCAACTCCTCGAGGTGATTCTGCAGGCTCGAGAGGAAGGCCTTTACCATGCCATTACCGATTGTGGCGCGGGTGGCCTCTCTTCCGCTGTCGGCGAGATGGCCCGTTCCCTCGGAGCCCAGGTTCACCTGGATCAAGTGCCTTTGAAGGACCACGGCCTACGCCCATGGGAGATCTGGCTCAGCGAGTCCCAGGAGCGAATGGTTTTGGCCATTCCTCCCGAGAACTGGCCTCGTTTCCATGAGATCTGCATGATCCATGGGGTGGAGGCAGCCGTCATTGGCACCTTCGAGGCAAGTGGTCGCCTGCAGATTTTCTACCGAGGGCACCGGGTAGGTGAGCTGGAGATGGCCTTCCTCCATGAAGGCCGGCCTTCAATGATCCTGGAGGCCCGATGGGGTGCCCGGAGCCCATCCCCTTCCGATTTAGCCTCTTCAGGCCCGATGGAGCTTTCCCAAGCATTGCTGGCCCTGCTCAGCCATCCCAACATACGAAGCCGAGAAGAGATCCTACGTCGCTATGATCACGAAGTTCAGGGAGCAACTGCCATTAAGCCTCTCGTCGGAGTTGCCAACCAGGGCCCCAGCGATGCTGTCGTGCTGGTCCCCCGAGAGTTGCTATCATCTGTGGGATCGCTCCCAGGGATCGCACTGGCTGTAGGCCTGGCCCCTCAGTACGGAGAACGAGATCCCTATCTGATGGCATGGGCCGCGATTGACGAAGCCTTCCGCAACCTGATTGCGGTAGGAGCAGACCCAGATCGAGTGGCCTTGCTGGACAACTTTTGCTGGGGAAATCCTCACGATCCAGAACAGCTCGGAGGATTGGTTCGCTGTGCTCAGGGTTGTTTTGACGCTGCCCGCGCTTATCAAGCCCCATTCGTATCCGGAAAGGATAGCCTGCATAACGAACACGTGGATGCCACAGGCCGTGTCCATGCGATCCCCGGCACGATTCTAATCACCGCTGTTGGCCGGGTGCCCGACATCCAGCGAGCGGTTACGATGGATCTGAAGTGTGCGGGGGATTGGCTCTATCTTGTGGGCGATACTCGACCGGAGCTAGGCAACAGCCACTATGCCATGATCGGCGGGGCCGTATCTCCAGAGGCAGACCGCCTTCCTCAGCCGGTTCCCCAGGCTTTAGATCGAATGCGCGCGCTTCATCGGGCGATAGCCGCTGGGTGGGTTCAGGCCTGCCACGATCTCTCCGAGGGAGGCCTAGGAGTGGCCCTGGCAGAGATGTGTCTGGCAGGCCGCCTGGGCGCTCACGTCGATCTGCGCCGGGTGCCCGGGATCGAACATCTGAGAACCGATGAGGAGGCGCTTTTCTCAGAATCCCTCAGCCGTTTCCTCGTAGAGGTTCGTCCCGAGGACGCAACCGCCTTTGAGGCTTGTCTGACCGGTCATCCTGTCGCTCGGATTGGGATTGTGACGGAGGAGCCCCTTTTACAGGTCATCGGCCAGGATGGATCTGAGCGCCTCCGCCTTCCGGTAGAGGCGCTGGAGCGTGCTTGGAGAGGGGAGCCTGCTCCCTCCGGGAGTCAAGCGTCCTCCCCTAGTACCCCCAGGCCATCGGCGCGACCTACCATATATGTGCCGCGGGGCCGACCCCGTGTTTTGATCCTCCAAGCCCCGGGAACCAATCGGGACGGGGAGGCTGCTTTGGCCTGCCGAGAGGCTGGAGGGGAGCCGGAAATCGTGCCGATGACGCGGCTCCTGCGCGGAGAGCGCAGCCTTTTAGATTACGCGATGCTCATTCTTCCTGGCGGGTTCTCGTATGGCGACGATCTAGGTGCAGGGACTCTGTGGGCGCTGGAGCTTCGTCATCGGTGGACAGAGATGCTGGAACGCTTCATCGCCAGCGGACGACCTGTGCTGGGGATCTGCAATGGGTTCCAGGCCCTGGTGAAAGCAGGGTTGCTCCCCGGCCCGGAGTTTTTGGAGCCCGATGGAAGTCGGCTCCTTACCTTAGCTCCTAATGCCTCCGGTCGTTTTGAATGCCGATGGGTATGGCTACGGGTCAACCCCCAGAGCCCCTGTCTTTTCACCGAAGGCGTGGAGGAGCTCCTGTATTGCCCGGTCGCTCATGGGGAGGGGCGGGTGATGGCCCGTTCTGAGGACATCCTGGATCGTCTTGAGGCGCAGGGCCTGATCGCGCTTACCTATGTGGATCCTGATGGCCAACCGGCATCCTATCCCTTCAATCCGAACGGCTCTCAACGAGGGATCGCTGGGATCTGTAATGCGGCTGGCAACGTGCTGGGGCTTATGCCTCATCCGGAGGATCATATTTTTCCGTGGCAGCATCCTCGCTGGCGCCGTGGGGAGAGTGGAGGCCTCGGGCTTATTCTATTCCAGAACGCCCTCAGGAGGTGTTGAGATGGGTCTTTCGGCGGCTGAACTACAGGCGGCCCTTCCATACGCGTTGCAACGGGTCGATCTGCCCAATCTGGGCCCGAAGCGCGAGGGGAAGGTGCGGGAGATCTACGAATATGAAGACTCCCTGATTCTCATTTCCACCGATCGGATCTCGGCCTTCGATCGGGTGCTGGGCGTGATTCCCTTCAAGGGTCAGGTGCTTAACCAGCTCAGCGCTTGGTGGTTTGAGCAGACCCGGGATATCGTGCCGAATCATCTGATCGCCGTGCCCGATCCGAACGTCATGGTGGTTCGTCGCGCGAATCCCTTGCCGGTCGAGGTGATCGTGCGCGGTTACATTACCGGCGTGACCCGCACTTCGCTTTGGACGTTGTATGCCCAAGGAGAACGTCGTCCCTATGGGATTCCTCTGCCCGATGGCCTGCAGAAGAACGATCCCCTGCCCTATCCGATCCTCACGCCAACCACCAAGGCTCCCTCCGGCGCGCATGACGAGATCCTCACCCGGGAGGAGATCCTGAACCGCGGGCTGGTGTCCAAGGATCTGTGGGAACGGATCGAGGCGATCGCCCTAGCCCTCTTTCAGCGCGGCCAGGAGCGCGCCCGAGAGGCCGGCTTGATCCTAGTGGACACTAAATACGAGTTCGGCCTCATAGATGGCGAGCTGGTTCTGATCGATGAGCTCCACACCCCGGACTCCAGCCGCTTCTGGTTGGCGGAAACCTATGCGCGAGGCCGGGAGCCCGAGTCCTATGACAAGGAATTCGTCCGGGCATGGTTTGCTGCCCGAGGCTATCGGGGGGATGGAGCACCGCCGACGATGCCCGAGGAGCTGATCGTGGCTGCAGCGGCCCGCTATATCGCTGCCTACGAACGGCTGACCGGTCAGCCCTTTGTACCAGGCGAGCAACCCGCTGTGACGCGGATCGCCCGTCATCTCGAACGCTTCAAGGAGGAGTTTCTGATGCCTGTTAGCAGGAGGAACAAATGAAGCCGCAGGTGATCATCATCATGGGATCTCGCTCCGATCTAGAGCATGCGCAGGCAGTCGCTCGAGCGCTGGAAGAATTCGGCATAGAATGGGAGATGCGCATCGCCTCGGCGCACAAGATCCCAGCTTATCTGTTGGATCTCCTGCAAGCTTACGAATCGGATCCCCGCCCCAAGGTTTACATTACCATCGCTGGGCGCTCCAACGCATTAAGCGGGATGGTAGATGGGCAGGTGGCATCGCCAGTGATCGCATGTCCACCCATCTCAGAGGCCTTTGGGGGAGCTGATGTGTTCTCCTCCCTGCGGATGCCCGGTGGGATCGCGCCCGCTGTAGTGCTGGATCCAGCGGGTGCCGCTCTGATGGCCGCGAAGATCCTCGGGCTGACCGATCCGGAAGTGCGGAAACGGGTGGTGCAGTTCCAGGAACAACAACGACAGCGTGTGATCGGAGATGACGCCGCCGTCTGTGCTGGAAACCGTTGAGGGATTGAGCTCGATCTTCGCCGCGGTTTGGGAGCCCGAAGGCAAAAGATCGAGGAGGTGAGGAAGGATCGAAGAGTCATCCATATCGGCCTCTCCGGATCTGGAAAGGAGGCGGGCCAAATGATGGAGATCCGTTCAGATCGTCCGCAGGAGGCCTGTGGGGTTTTCGGGATCTACACGCCCGGTCGCGAGGCTGCCCGTCTAGCTTTCCTAGCCCTCTGCGCTCTGCAACACCGTGGCCAAGAGAGCGCCGGGATCGCTACCAGCGATGGCTGGGCAGCTTATCTTCACAAGGGCATGGGGCTGGTGGCTCAGGTGTTCGATCAAGGCATCTTAGCGCAGCTCCGGGGCCCGTTCGCGATCGGGCATACTCGATACTCCACTACGGGCGTGTCTCATGTCCGGAACGCTCAGCCCTTTCTGATCGAGACCATTCTCGGCCCTTTAGGCATCGCTCATAACGGCAACCTGGTCCATGCTTCTCTGCTACGCCGTCGTCTGCTGGAACGGGGCGTCGGTCTTTCCTCGGGTAGCGACAGCGAGCTGATTCTCCAGATCCTGGCCTCTCCACCGGAAGCCTGGGAGCTCCCTTCGGAGCTTCGCGGCTCGAGCGGAGACCCATGGATTGAACGGATTCGCACTTTGATGCACTTAGCCCCTGGTGCCTATTCGCTGGTGATTCTTACCCGGGAGGCCATTTACGCTGTTCGGGATCCATTTGGTTTTCGTCCCCTCTGTTTAGGGGAGCTGGAGCACGGATACGCGGTGGCCTCCGAGTCCTGCGCCCTCCGGTTGATCGGCGCCCGCCTCCTCCGGGAGCTGGAGCCTGGCGAAATCCTCCGCCTGGATCCTCATGGCGTAGCGGTTTTTCAGGGCCCTGTTCCTCCGTCTCCAGCCTTCTGCATCTTTGAATACATCTATTTCATGCGCCCGGATTCTATACGGGAAGATGGAACCATCTATGCGGCCCGGATGGCCCTGGGCCGTCAACTGGCTCGCGAGGCTCCAGCCCCGGCGGATCTGGTGGTGGGGGTCCCCGATTCCGCGACTCCTCATGCCATCGGCTACAGCCTGGAATCTGGCATTCCCTTTGTGGAAGGCCTGATCAAGAACCGGTATATTGGCCGCACATTCATCCAGCCCGATGACCACACCCGCCAACAAAGCGTCCACCTGAAATACAGTCCGTTGTCCGAAATCCTTCGAGGGCGGCGAGTGGTGCTGGTGGACGACTCCATCGTCCGTGGCCATACGACGCGGCAACTGGTGCAGTTGCTCCGCGAAGGCGGTGCTGCTGAAGTCCACGTCCGAATCGCCTCTCCGCCTATCCGTCACCCCTGCTTTATGGGAATCGATATGGCCACCTACGCGGAACTGATCGCCCACCGTCGTTCGGAGGAGGCGATTTGTCGCTTTCTCCAGGCCGATAGCCTGGCTTATCTCAGTCTCCCGGGTATGCTGTCGGCCATTCGCGAGGCCCTCCCTGCCTCCAAGGGCAGCTATTGCACCGCCTGCTTCTCCGGTGATTACCCGCTTCCCCTTCCAGAGGAGCAAAACGGCCTGCAGGAAGTCAAAGCGGCTTTCGAGCGAATTCGGAACGTGAGCTGGAGTCCGCTCCCGGAAATATCCGGCCAGGGATGAAACCGGCGAGGGATCTCGACGGGTTGGGCGATCTCCAGAGACTCGCCCCCATCACGGTAAAGATTTTTCCCTCCCCGAAACCGCTAGGGTTTGATCGGTCTTCAACAGGCTTCGCCATGGATCTGGTCTCTATGCCATTCCCTTCCTCACATGTTCAGGTAAGGAATTCTTCTAGGGATCATCAGTGATGGGCGAGCAGAAGAAACGGATTCTGGTCGTTGGATCTGGGGGACGAGAGCATGCCCTGGCCTGGGCGCTGGCCCGCTCCCCACAGGTGGAGGCAGTATACGTGGCGCCGGGAAACGCCGGGACTCAATGGCCCGCTCGCCCGGGCCAGGCTCCTGCGATCTCGGTTCCCATCCCAGTCGAGCGTGTTGAAGAGCTGATGACCTTCGCCAGCAAGCATCACATCGCTCTCACCGTGGTGGGGCCGGAGGCTCCACTGGCGCTGGGGATTGTGGATGCTTTCCAAGCTGCCGGCCTGCGGATCTTCGGGCCGACCCGAGCAGCTGCTCGCATCGAATCCTCGAAAGCTTTCGCCAAAGCGTTGATGCACCGCTGCGGCATTCCTACCGCGGCTTTCGCTGTGTTCCACGAGCTCGATGCGGCGCGCGCTTACGTGCGTCGTCACTCAGGCCCTCTGGTCGTGAAGGCCAGCGGGCTCGCTGGCGGAAAGGGCACCTTCGTATGCGAAACCCCCCAGGAGGCCGAGGAGGCGCTACATCTCTTGATGGCAGAGCGGATCTTCGGCGAGGCGGGGGAGACTGTTGTGATCGAAGAACGCCTGGAAGGGCGGGAGCTCTCTCTGCTGGCGGTTACAGACGGTCAGGTGGTGAAGCCACTTCTGCCTGCCCGTGACCACAAGCGCTTGTGCGACGGCGATCGCGGGCCCAACACTGGCGGCATGGGAGCCTACGCCCCCGTTCCCGACGTCTCCGAACAGCAGATCGTCGAGATCGTCCAAACCATCCTTGAGCCTACAGTGGAGGCCCTGGCTCAGCAGGGAACCCCTTTCATCGGAGTGCTCTACGCTGGTCTGATGCTCACCCCGCGTGGCCCCTTCGTCCTGGAATTCAACGCCCGGCTGGGCGACCCCGAAACTCAAGCCATCCTGCCGTTGTTGGAGAGCGATCTGCTGGAAGTCCTAGAGGCATGCCTAGATCGCCGACTGGAAGGAATCTCCTTCCGCTGGCGTTCCGGTTCATGCGTCACAGTCGTTCTCGCCGCCCCGGGATATCCCGGCCCGATCACGAAGGGCCTTCCGATTTTTGGGCTGGAAGAGGCAGGGGCGCTGGACGATGTGTGGATTTTCCATGCCGGGACTATGGAGCAGGAAGGACAGATCGTCACCGCAGGCGGAAGGGTGCTCGCGGTCAGCGCGTGGGGTCCTGATCTGAGCACCGCGGCAGACCGCGCTTATGCCGCTGTCTCTCGGATCCATTTCGAGGGAATGCAATTCCGCCGCGATATCGGTCGCCCGGGGTGGTATCACTGATGCCGAGAACAGATGGAGGCGGATTCGATGAAACCGGCGGAATCCTATGCTCGCGCGGGGGTAGATCTGGAAGTGGCTCGCCGGATTCCACAACGGATCGCGGCGGCTGTCCGATCCACTCACCGGCCAGAAGTGATCTCTGACTTGGCTGCCTTCGCAGGCCTTTATCGAGCGGATGCCCTGAAAGCCATGAAGGAACCGGTGCTGGTGGCTTCAACTGATGGCGTGGGAACTAAGGTGAAGGTGGCTGCCCGCCTTGGCCGCTGGGAAACGATCGGTTACGATCTGGTTCATCACTGCGTGAACGACATCCTGGTTCATGGGGCCCGGCCCCTCTTTTTTCTGGATTACATCGCCGCCGCCCGCATAGATCTCGAGGTCGTCGCCCAGATCGTGGAAAGCGTGGCTGCTGCCTGTCGGGCAGTCGGATGCGCATTGTTGGGCGGGGAGACTGCAGAGATGCCCGGGATCTATGTGCCCGGCGAACTGGATCTGGTGGGGACGATCGTAGGAGTGGTCGAACGCCATCGGATCCGTGATGGACGTGGGATCCGACCCGGAGACCGGCTGCTGGCCCTTCCCTCCAACGGTCTGCACACGAACGGGTATAGTTTGGCGCGCAAGGTCTTAGAAAATCTGAACTGGGAACGGTACATGCCAGAGCTAGACACCTCAATCGGTGAAGCCCTCCTGGCCCCCCACCGGTGTTATCTGGAGCCTGTCCAAGCGCTGGAAGAGGCAGGGATCGAAATCAAAGGATTGGCTCATATCACCGGCGGCGGCGTTATGGAAAACCTTCCGCGCATCCTCCCGCCCGGAACGGCGGCTATACTCCACCGGGGCACTTGGCCGGAGCCCCCGATTTTCTCCCTGATCCAGCGCCTCGGCGCCGTGGATCCGGAGGAAATGTTCCGGGTATTCAATATGGGACTGGGGATGATCCTAGTAGTTAGCCCGGAGATGGCAGAGCGCGCCCTTGCGCTACGCCCGAGCGAGCTCTTCGCTGTGGGAGAGATCACAGCAGGAGAACCCACGGTTCACGTCCAGGGTATCCACGGTTGATGGGATCGCGATCAACCACCAAATTGTCATCGCGCGCTCGCCTGCGACCGCTCGGTGTCTGTTGAACCGAGCGGCCTGCTTCCAATCACACGTTCTTCTCTTCTCTTGGAATCCGAAGTCAATCGAAAAGACGGCACGTCGGGAGACGGTCCGACTTCAAGGGGCTCAGCCATGGAAGAGCGGGTTTATCGTCTTGTCGTGATGATCTCTGGGTTTGGAAGCAACCTGCAGGCGATATTGGATGCCTGCGCCGAGGGGAGGCTTCCAGCTCGCGTAGTGCTTGTGGTCTCCAACCGCAAGGATGCTTACGGATTGGTGCGGGCCCAACGGGCTGGTGTTCCCACCCTGTATTTTCCTTTCAAACCCTATCGCGATCGCGGTTTGGATCGGACAGCCTACGATCGCGATCTGGCTGAGCGAATCGCTCCATATCATCCGGATCTCATCGTCCTGGCCGGATGGATGCATATCCTGAGCTCAGCGTTTCTGGATCGCTTTCCGGGACGGGTGATCAATCTCCACCCAGCGCTCCCTCACATGTTTCCGGGCATGAATGCAATCCAGCAGGCCTTCGAGGCCTATCAACGGGGACAAATCGAATACAGCGGATGTATGGTGCATATCGTCACCCCCGAGGTGGATGAGGGGCCTGTGCTAGCCCAAGCGATCGTGCCCATCTTTCCCCATGATACGCTGGAGACCTTTGAGGAGCGCATGCATCAAACCGAGCATCGCCTGATCATCGAGGGGATCATCCGCGCCCTCCGAACCTGCCTCGAAACCCCCACGGATCCGGCTCGCTGAGACGACAGAGAACTCTTGATTCCGCTCGCTTCCGTTTGCGATTCGCTATTTGGGCTCAACCGATTGCTCGAACATCCATCACAGCTACTTCGGGCCCGATCCTCCCGTCTCTCAGCCGGATGGGGAGCGGGATCGGTTCATGCTTTCGCCAGACGATCCCTGATTATCGAGGAGATCAAATCCTGCTGCAGCAGACGAGGAGAGCTCCGGATTGAGAGGGAGCTGCCAATCCCGAACGCGACCGCTGGTAAGGTCGATCCATTCATACCGCAGATCCGCCGGTCTGACGTGGAGGAGACCCACCGTTGGCCCTCGCTGGACGTAATAATCCGGAGCCACAGGGCCTGGGTTCACCAGCCAGACCCCATTCACGCGGGCCAGGTGTGGCCGATGCGTGTGCCCGGAGAGGATCACATGCACCCCATCCGGAAAAGCGAAACGCGCATATCGCAGATAACGCAACGGTTCGAAGCCGATGGTCGCTTCCCGAATTTTGTTCCTTAAATAAACCGGCCAGCCCCCATGGCCATGTACCAGCCCGATCCGAACCCCGTTGATTTCCACGACCTCCCGCCACGGCAGCCGAAGGCCCAGATCGGCGTTCCCCCGGACCGCCACGACGGGGGCCAGGCGGGCCAGCTCATCGAGCACTGCCCAGCAATTCAGATCCCCAGCGTGCAGGATGAGGGCCACGCCGCGAAACACCTCAGCCACCTGTGGTGGGAGACGTTCTATCCGCTGCGGGACATGGGTGTCGGTGATCAGACCAGCGGTCAACGTGCGCATGCCCTCCACCTCAGCGCTCCGCTCCCCCACGCGTCCCCTGCGCTACCACGCGCCGGATGAAGCGTTCGATCTGCTCAAAGGCCTCCTCTCGCTCGATGTCCTCCGGGATGATGTGGCCGCTGTGGGCCAGCCAGTGGATCGTCTTGTCGGAGCTCCCCAATCGGTGATAGATCGCCCATCCCTGATCCGGAAGGACCGCGCGATCGGACCGGGAGTAGATCAGCAAGGCCGGACAGCGCACCTGGGGGAGGCGAGCGGTCGTCGCCCGGATGATCTGAAGCAGTTCCTCGACCACTGCGAGCGGATACCACGAGTAGGAGACCCGCTCCGCCTTCGCCTCCGGATCCTGGAGATCCGAGGATGGTTTCCCCACATTCGGGATCAGCCATTTCAGCAGCCACAGAAACCGAAGACGGATATCCCGGATCTGATAAGGAGAGGCCATGACGATCAGGCCGTCCGGCGGTTGTCGGGCCGCCTCATAGAGGGCGAGAACACCACCCATAGAGAGGCCGCACAGGAATACGTGCTCGCATCGGTCTCGCAAGGTCTCCGCACCCCTGGCCACCGTCTCCGTCCAGTCCCGCCAATGGACCTGGCGCAGATCTTCCGGCCGCGTCCCGTGGCCGGGCAATCGAATCCCCAGCGCGGTCATCCCGCGATCGGCCAGGAAGACGCCTAAGGGGCGCATCTCCTGAGGGGCACCCGTGAACCCGTGGATCAGCAACACGCCCACCGGCCCTCCGGGGAAGAAGAACGGCTCGCCTCCCGGACGCAACGGCCCTTCTCCAGGACGGAGCTCCCAGAACGTTCGGATCGCCTCATCGAAGGAATCCCGAGCCACCATGCGAGATCGTTTCTCCTTCCCGAGTCAACACCTGGAGGTTTCCAGGTGAGGAAGCCTGCCCACCCCTGAAATCCTTCAGACCCGTTGCATAATTCATATGGGAGCTACATCGTAAGGTCCTTATCGGATGATCGCCAACCCTCGAAGGCCTGAACAAATTCGGGCGATGTTCGCCCGCATTGCCCATCGGTATGATCTGATGAACCGCCTGATGACCGGCGGGATGGATCTCCGCTGGCGCCGGCATACGATCCGGGCATGCGCTCTTCCGCCGGACGCCCGAGTGCTGGATGTGGGGGCCGGGACCGGCGATCTGGCGGCGGAAGCGCTGCGCCAGCATCCTGCTGCCTTCGTGGTGGGCTGCGACTTCACCCTCCCGATGATGCTTCGCGGGCGCGAGAAGCCCGGCCGCGATCGCATCCGATGGGTAGGGGGGGACGCGCTGCGCCTCCCCTTTCCGGATGGGGAATTCGACGCAGTGGTCTCCGGCTTCGTGATGCGCAATGTCGCGGATCTGGACCTCGCCTTCCGGGAACAGGCCCGGGTGACGCGCCCGGGCGGCCGGGTGGCGTGCTTGGAGGCCATCCGCCTGCCTCCGCGATGGTGGACTCCATTTTATCGCTTTTATTTTCATCGCGTGGTTCCATGGATTGGAGCGATCGTGGCGGGCGATCGCGCAGCCTACACCTACCTCCCTCAATCCGTGGAAGATTTCTTCACACTGGAGGAGCTAGCTCAGGCGATGATCCGGGCCGGCCTCATTCTGCTAGAGACCCGAGCATTCCTGTTCGGAGCTGTGGGCCTCGTAGTCGGCGTCCGGCCTTGATTTTCTTCCCTCGAGAGACCCGCGCAGGGCCGCCCGCCCTCCGGAGACAATCCCATCCGCGCCGGTCGGTTTGGCTGTGCCCTGATGCAAGCCCAGGGGTTGGGGGAGTTGCGTCCCTTCCCTATGCTGGGAAGCGACAAAGAAGCAAGTCCAGAACCCACCATGGGGATCGCTCCGATCGCAGGAACATGTTCGGGAGGGAGCCGTCCACGAATGCAAGCACGAGTCCCTGAGCGGAAGGGCCTGCGGGCTACGAACACGGCGGGCAGTGGCCTGGCAAGCCTTGAGGCCGCTCTTCCTTTGGATTGTGCAAGACGATCTGCTCAGAGGACCCGGGCGGATGGAAACGCATCGGCTACGAACGGTTTAACGCGCTGATATGGAAGGCAGCCACCGAACGGGAGGAGACCAATGAGGCGTAAGGGATCGGGGAGCCCTCCTCGAACTTCCAGGGTCATGCTGTCTAGCTTCGGCTGCGCACCGTTTACACGTTGCGAGAAAGCATCGCGACCGTATGGCGGATCCTCCGCTGGGCTGTCGCCGGTGCCGTCGGCTATAGTGCGCTCTTTTTCCCTGATCTCGCCGTGAGGACGTCGGGATCGGCCGGGCTGGGATGGTGAGCGTATATCCTCGCCGCCGGCGCGATGCTTGGGCTGGGCCTCACGATGTCCTGCCGCCATCGGTAGCTCGTCCGCGCCCTCCAGGTCATGTTCCTCAAGCATTCATCGGACGCGATCCTGCTGGATGTCGGTCGGGCTCTGCTCGATGCCTTTCGGGAGGCCGGTGTGATTCAGGGCGAGCTCTCCGCGGACCATCCGCGGGGTCTCATCCACCCGGACGGCGCCCTCTCGCGGCAACTGGAAAACGCGCCTCTGAGGACGCGGAGGTTTTCCTGCGGGTGTATCGGGAGATATTCGCGCTGATCTGCAACCCGCGCTACCTGCTGTTGTGTCGGGACGAGCACCCTCCGGACTGGCCGTTCACCGGCCTGTGACGGAAACTGGGGGCTTGGATCCCGGAATCCCCGCGCTGCCCGGCCTACTACCCGGTGCCTCCGGCACTGGGGGTTAAGCGTTCTCACGCAGAGGCCTTCGCCTGGGCCTGGCGCCGCTACGTGGGCGACGCCGAGCTGATCTACACCCGTACCCCGAAGGGACGCTCCCATCTCTATCGCGCCCGGACACGGGAAGGCCTCGCGTTCCAGGATCTCCTGATGGACTTCTGGCGATAGCGCGCCCCGATGGTTCTCCGGCTGACTAAGGGACCAGAGCAGGATCACCAGGAGCTCCAAATGGGTCTCGCAACACTCGTTCCAATCGGCCTCATGAAGCTTTGCATGACTTGACCGTTTCCTTCGTTAGCTTGCGCGGACAATTGTATAATTAAGCGGAGGTGTGTTCCGAACCGCCCCAGTGCAGCAGAGTGAAGCAGCAGTCAGTGCTGAGCGCTATGCGGGGCGTTGAAATGCTTGTTCAGGACGTTGCAAATGTAATCCGAGAGGATAAAAAGGCGATAAACAGGAATTTTATATTTCTAAATTCCAAACTTTGTGGGCTTTCAAAATTACAAAAAGGAGATAAAATAATGAAGTATCCACGAATTACCATTGATCCAAATCAGATGGGCGGCGTCCCGTGCATCCGAGGCTTGCGGATTCCAGTGGCGACTGTGATCGGGATGATCGCGGATGGAATGAAAGAGGAGGAGATCCTAGAGGCCTACCCAGATCTGGAGCCAGAGGACATCCGGGAAGCGCTACGCTATGCAGCGGAGGCCCTGCAAGAGGAAGAGTTGCCCTTGAGGACGACATGAGGTTTCTGGTGGACAACGCACTATCGCCACGGGTGGCCGAGGGATTGCGCAGGGCCGGTCACGATGCCGTGCATGTTCGGGATTATGGCTTGCAGACGGCCAGCGATGCGGAGATCCTCAGGCGGGCCACGGAGGAGAATCGCGTTCTCATCTCCGCAGATACTGACTTCGGAGCATTGCTGGCCCAGCGGGAAAGCGGCTGGCCGTCTGTGATCCTCTTCCGCCGAATATCCGGCCGCCGGCCAGAGGAACAGGTTCGCCTGCTCCTAGCCAATATGCCGCAGATCCAGGAGGCGCTGGCTCAGGGAAGTGTTGTCGTCCTGGAGGAAACCCGGATCCGGATCCGGCGATTCCCCATCGGCGGCCGGGCGAAGTGAAGGGGGAGCGCTCGCGGCTTCGCGACGCGTGACAGGCGCTCAAGCCCGTGGAAGCGCGAGCGGTTCGCAAGCGCAGCGCGCCGGCGCAGTCGAATCACCCACCTTGCCCTCTAAGTTCCCAGCGAACCGTCAACTCTCTCGTCCGCTTTCCTCATCGCAGACCCCCTGAATCCCTGATGGATGAGCTCGGTGTATCACCCACGCCGGATTGGTCGCATGCCAACCAGTCTACATTGAGCGATCCCTCTATTCCCGTCCGGCTTGGTCATGCTTTGCCGCAAATTTAGAAGCTAAGGGAACTTTGCCCCTTGCCTGCCATCCTATGGAAGCAAATCTCGGATTATCCGTAAGATCCCTTGATCCCATGCCACCCGATGGGTGATGCCCACCTTGCCTGTAAGCTCTGTCTTGTGGGCTAAATACCATTGGTAAGTCCGAATGAGAGATTCCGCATTGCTGTAGCGGGGCTGCCATCCCAGCTTGTCTCTCGCCCGATTAATGCTCACATAAGAATCCTTATCTGCGGTTCCATAGACCCATCGATAGAGCGGAGATAGATGCAGTGCCTCGAAGAGAGCGAGGGCCGCCTTGATCGGGCGGGCCGGCAGAGGCCAGGCCCGCGCGCCCGTGCCTGCGTAATCGCAAAGCGCCTGTATATCCTCCCAGACCGTGCCGAAGCGCTCGGCCCCGATATTGAACGTATCATTCACTCGATCCGCATCCATCGTCAGGGCCAAGGTGATCGCACCGGTCAGATCATCTACGTCCAGTAGTTGATAGCGGTTTCTGCCGTTGCCAATGATCGGGATTGGCTTTCCCCGTTCCACCCAATCGAACAGGATCTGAAAAACCCCCAGTCGGCCAGGGCCAATGAAGGTCTTAGGCCGGATGGTGGTCACAATCAGCCCCCGTTCCCGAAAGGACTGGCAGACTTGCTCGGCTAGGATCTTGCTCTGACCATACGGCCCAACCCCTTGGAGCGGATCATCCTCCAGAATGGGATGTTTCTTCGGTATGCCATAAACTGCCGTGGAAGAGATGAAGACTACCCGTTGCACGCCATGGGACATGGCGATCTCCAGCACTGTTCGAGTGCCTTCCACATTCACCGAGAAGATTTCCCGCCGGGGCCACAGCGGCAACGCTGCTGCGGCGTGGATCACTGCATCGACGCCTTCCATCACCCGATTCACCACTTCTCGGTCGCGCACATCTCCCTTGTTGAACGAAACCGGCCCCACGTAATCCTCCTCGATGTAATCCGCGATGTCTAGCAGGACAACCTCATGGCCATGCTGAAGCAGTTTGTTGGCCATATGGAAGCCAAAGAATCCTGCACCACCGGTGATCAGAACTCGCATAGCGCCTCCCCAAGAAGAGAGATCCTGAAGCTAAGCAGGCGGCCAGATCGCACAGAAAGCGGAAATCCGTTGCTGTCTTTACACCAAGCCAACCAAAAGGCCAGTAAACATTAAATCCTTGCCCGTCGCAATTCCCATATATAGAGATCATATTCGCCTTTGCTGTCTTCTTCCTCTTCGATGGTTTCACGAGAACCCTCAAGGCATTATGGGCTCTCACTTTGATTCCGAACCTCTTGGATTGGCTGACTTCGCCCGCCGATGGCGTACGCACAAGCTGAGTTAAAATGTAGAGCGCACCTATGGTAAGGAGACGGTTATGATGGAAACCGGAAAGCGGAAATCGCAAGAAGAACGAGTTCGGCTTCATGCCATCGTGCATGGGATCGTTCAGGGAGTGAACTTTCGATATTATACCCGGCTGCGGGCGGAGACCTTCGGTCTGAGCGGCTGGGTGGCCAATCGTTCGGATGGCACCGTGGAGGTGGTGGCGGAAGGACCGCGATCGGCCGTAGAGGCGTTGCTTCAGTTCCTGCACCAGGGTCCACCAGCAGCGCGAGTGGATTACGTAGAAACCTACTGGGAGAGGCCAACGGGTGAATTCCGGGGATTCCGTATCCGCTACGAGGTGGACTGAGGCGCAGGTGCAGCGCCTGGCCTGGATTATCCTCATGCTATCCTTCAGTATCTGCATGGGGCTCAGCGTCCTTGTCCCATGGCAGATCCTGACCTACCTTCGCACCTCCCATATCGGCACGCATGCCCGAGTTGCAGCTCTATCCGGGATTCTCCGTCTCGAGAGTCCGGAGAGAGAGCCGGTGGCGATCGCGCCCGGCGCTGCATATTCCAAACTGGTGGAGGGCGATCTTCTGATCACCGATGCCCAATCCCAGGGGCTGGTGATCTTCTCCGAGCCATTGTTTTCGAGGCCCCAAGATATTGCGGCCATGCAAATTTATCCGAACACCCAGGTGGAGGTGCGACGCGCTCGCTACCCTCGTTTTGAGATCAGCCCAGAACCAGCACGCCTCACCCTGTATGTTCGCGCTGGCCGAATCCGGTCGACCCGCCTCGAGGGCCGTCGAGCGCTTGAACTGGTGATCCAGACCCCCCATGGGCAAGCGGAAGTGATCTCTGGAACGCTGGCTGTGGAGGTTCAAAACGACCGGACAGATTTCACCATACGTTCCGGTGAGGCGCGGGTGGGAAATTCCACAGGAATCCAAACCCTGCGAAGCGATCAGCGGGCACGGATTGGGCTGGATGGCCGGGTGGCAGGGCCGTTGGAGGCCGGGCGGAACCTGCTGCCGGACCTCTTCCAGATGCCACTCCCTGTGCGCAACGCTGATGAGCCTGTTCCGCCCCACCAGTGGGCTGTTTTCACCTTCGCGAGCCAACCCGGCGAGAGTCAGGGGAACGTGGCCCAAACCGTGGAAGCCGGTCGTCGAGTGCTCGTGATATCGCGCATCGGATTCGATCATGCCCAAACCGGAGTCTTCTTAGTGCTCAACCAGGACGTGCGGGATTTCCGTTCGCTTCAATTACACATCTCCTTCAAGATCCTATCTCAGGATGTTGCCGTATGTGGGGTGGTAGGAACGGAATGTCCTCTGATGATCCGCCTAGAATACAAAGACATTCATGGAAGTGATCGCCAGTGGTTGCAGGGCTTTTACGCCCTCGGAGAGGTAAGTCCACAAACCCCCGAGAGCTGCCTCCCCCATATCTGTCCTCCTCCTCACAACATACACATCCGGGTTCCTCTCGAAGAGTGGTATACGTTTGATTCCGGGAACCTGATGGAATCGCTTCGAGCTGCTGGGGCACCTCCGGCGACGCTCACTCGACTGCGTGTCTATGCTTCCGGCCACAGTTATTCGGTGATGCTTTCAGAGCTGGAGCTCATCGGTGAGGAGTAGTGGAACACTCGTCCGGGAGCGAAGCAGGGGCTGAGGAGGCCTAGCGTTGCTCCCAAAGATCCCAAGGGAAGGAAAATTCCTTAGCTCCTGCGCTCGTATAATCCCGCGGCGGGCCAGGTCCTCCAGATCGATCGGTTCGATCCTAATGCCTTGAAGGATCTCCGCCGTATGTTCCCCCAGGCGAGGAGGAGGGCCCACTATGATGAGCCGTTGACCCTCCCGCGTGAGCGGCAAGCCGGGAAGCTCCGCATGGAGGGCAGGGGTGAGATCGCCCAAGAACCGGATGGCTTCCTCCGGCTCCAGCACCGGTTCTAAGCAGGCATCGATCGCTTCCTAGAGCGCTTCCCGTTCCTGCCGGGTTCAGCTCCGGAATAGCGCCGCCACCTTTGGGATTAACGTCGGGTGGCATACATCAGGCATCCATTTGGAATGCCCAACTGCTTCGCAGAGGGCTTGCCAGAAAGCGGGCTCTAAAGCCGCTAGCGCCATCGCTTCCCCATCCGCTGCGATGTAGACCTGATAGCACGCTAAGGCGCCGTTCAGCGGCATCCCTTCGCAGACTGCTGGAATTCCCTTCCGATGGGCCCTTTTGAGAAAGGCTGCGTCCAGGTCGCCCCAGCTTTGAAGATTGAGACGTCTGAAAGACCCCCTGGTCGGCTCGTTCACGACGGACGGAGGGGGCCGCCAGCATAGCGATCAGCAACGTTGTTTCCCCACCAAAATCGGCAACCGGAACAGCTGGCGGCATGGGAGGATCTTTCCGTGGCCTGTTCAGCCCTAAAACGCCTGACAGCTCCAGGTAGTTCAGATCATGCCCGGTCTGTTCCCATCAGCGGCTACCCCTTTCCATACCCATCGAGAGAAGCGCATACCAGACGCGGTTGCTGGTTAAGGAGGAACTTCGAAACCAGATGCAGCCGGGCCTTTCAGATCGATGGCCACGCTTTTCTTGCCGCGATTCACTGCAAACAACCATTCCCCCAGCTCTTCTGTGGAAAGGGGACATCTTCCGGAGCCAGTCCCTCCAATCGGGAGCTCCACCCGGATGACCTCTGCGCCCATCGCAATCAACCATTCCGTGGCAAAGGGCCCCGGCAACAAGTGGATGAGGTCTATCACCCGGATCCCGGATAAGATCACAGGGCTTCCTCCTAATCCTACGATCCTAGGGGTGAGGGCCTATACGAAAACGGCAGTGTTCAATGACCGCCGGATGGGGACGTCCGGAAGGATGGGCCGTCTCTGACAAACCTTGCCCGCACCCTCATTATTCTAAGGGGCGGCAGGGAAGAGGAACGCCGGATGCGACTTTCAAGCTCTTCCAAAGTGGGGAGGGGCCTGGCTTGCTTTCCTCACTAAAGGCGCTTGAGTCGGATGCTCCGCCTAAGGTGACATATGGCATGAGAATTCTTGGGAGAGGAGAAGCGCGCCGTCCCTTCTGGGAGCACCTTGAGCGAGCGGCACGGGTTGTTAGCGGAACAGATCATGCGTGCGCTCTCGGATAAGCTCGCGGGCGGAGCTTTCCCGCCGAGTGAAGGGAACCCCTCGGATCAGCACAGCAGGGATGCCTTCGGCCGCCTGCCCCATCAACAGGGTCGCCGCCGAGGCCAGCAGATCCCCCAAAGCCACCTCGGTGTGCTGCAGGATGTAGCCGAAGAGATCCGGACGTCCTCGCCAGTCTTCCAGCGCCGGAAGGCCGCTGACCCCAATTGCTACCCCAATCACCCCCTTCCGGTGCGCTCGGCCGTGGCTATCGGCGATGACCACGCCGACATCCACACCAAACCGTTGTCGGATCCCCTCTCGAATGCGATGGGCGGAGCCGTCAGGATCCTCCGGTAGGCGCAGCACAATCTCCTCCCCTTCGGGGGCTACGTTCGAGCGATCTACACCAGCGTTAGCGCAGATGAATCCCAGGTGGTGTTCAACGATGATCAATCCCGGTTGCGCTCGGAGTATCTCATTGGTGTCCCAGAGGATGACCTCCAGCAAGCGAGGATCCTTGCCTGTGGTCTGGGCCAGGTCTCGCGCACGTGGCGAGGGGGTCACCTCGGACAAACGAACGAAACGGCCTTCAGCTTTTGAAACGATCTTGTGGGCTATGACCAGCACGTCTCCTTCCTGCGCTCCCCCCCAGCAGCGCAACGCCTCCGCTAGCAGGGCGACCAGATCGTCCCCAGGCTGAATAATGGGTAGCCCCCTTAGTGGCAACAGTACGATTGGTTTCATTGGTCTTCGAATTGATGAGTTTCTTCATATTTGGGACGGGATAGGATGTCGAGGACAACCTTCGCCAATCTAAGATGGGCCATTCTTGGTTCATAGTAATAAATACTACGATTGTTTTTTGCTGGAAATCCCCGTGATCCGAATTCCCGTGCCATGTGCTTTATAGCGAATATTCAGTCCGATCAGCACGGCGGTGAGCCCTTCTACAGCAGGGGCGTTTGCCAAGGGGCCCGCGTCATAAGCAGTGAATCCAATCGCTTCGGCCAGGGCAATGACCCTCGCTTTGGCCTCTCGATGATCTCCTACCACCAGCACATCGCATTCGGGCGTCTCCTCCAGGTTGTGTAGATGTAAATGAGAGATATGATGGAAGGCGCCCACCACCGGGGTCTTGGGGCCCAAGATCCGTTGAGCCTCGGCGGTCGCGGAGCCGTCTGGTGGTGGGACGTAACGGCGAGGATTTTGGGGATCTAAGGGGACCACTACATCGATAATTAGCTTGTGGGCCAAAAGATCCCGAAGGCCCTGGAGGATCGGCGCATGGCCTTCGTAAGGTACTGTGACGACCACGACTTCGCCCTGAGCTGCTGCCTCCGCGTTCGAGAGGCCTATGAGTTCTCCTCCGGGAACTATCGCGCGCAGGCGCTCCGCTGTGTGACGTGCCCGCTCTGGATCCCGCGATCCAATCAGGATCGGGAAACCTGCCCGAGCCCAGCGGAGCGCTAGCCCCGACCCCTCCTTGCCAGTCCCTCCCAAAATGGCAATCTGTGGATGGGAAGTCATCGAAGTATACCTCCCTGCTGAAGATGTAGCGCTTTCCATACCTAATCCTTAGGAAGAGATGATGCCTGCTTGCACTGTGCACCTTTTTAAGGTTTGGTTCGTCAATGCGCGCAATCGATCCGATACGGGATGTGGGAGTGAGGCTATAATTATAGAGGCATAAGGAATCCCTGTGGTCGTATCTGTGAGCATTTGGGCCATATTCCTAACAGGAGGAGGTGCCTGAATGACCCCGGATCAAGAGTTGGGAGATCTGGATGCGTTCTTTCGCCGTTTAGAATCCGATCCGGAATCCATCGATGCGCAAGCGCTCGTCAGCGCATTCCAGGCGATCCGTCGCTGGATGACCATCTCCTCCTTGCGTCTCCGGCTCTTGGAGGAGCGGATGGAAGAGCTGGAGGCAGCCCGCCGTCGGCTGGAGGAGCGAATGGCGCAATTGGAGGCCGCTATGGAGGAATTGCAACGGCGATATGAAGAGACCGAAGCCCTGCTTCGGCAAGTTCTCGTCCGTAATCTCTGGTGGGATCTCGCGCGAGGAGCGATATCTTTGTTTTCCTCGAATTAATGATTAGGGCTTGCAAGCAGTTCTGTGCTGAGCCGGATGTTCTTTCAAGTTTTGTCGTTAATAGCAGGCTGGCGCTGAAGGATAAGGGCTTTTGGTCCAGCACCGTCATGTCTCCACTCATTCTCGTGCTTGGATTGGGCATAGGTTTCTAAGCTGTAAAGCAGGCAAGTCAACGGTGGTCAACCTTATAAATGGAGCGTTAAGTTTCCGTGCCTGGCTCGCGCTTGATAGCGAGCGAAGCGTGATTCTCCGCCGCGGCGGCCCGGAAGTCGGCAAATCGTCCCTCTACGATTGCCTGGCGCATTTCTTCCATGAAGCGAAACATCGTGTGAAGGTTGTGCAATGTAGTCAGGTGCATCGCCAAAGGCTCTCCGACATTAAACAGGTGTCGCAGATAGGCGCGGGAGAACCGCCGGCAGGTGGGACACTCGCACTGCTCATCGATGGGTCGGAGATCCTCAGCGTAAGCCGCGTTGCGCAAATTCAAGCGTCCAGTCCGCGTGAGGGCGGTCCCGTGACGGGCGACACGGGTGGGCATCACACAATCGAAGAGATCTACTCCCCGAGCCACCGCTTCCACAAGATCCACTAAGGTTCCCACTCCCATCAGGTAGCGGGGCTTTTGCTCTGGCAGCAAGGCATCCATTAACTCTAGGACGCGATGGGTCATACCTCGAGGCTCGCCGACAGAAAGCCCGCCAATCGCATAGCCTGGGAAGTCTAGGCCGGTCAGAAAGCGAGCGCTCTGGGCGCGCAGGTCTTCGAAGATTCCTCCTTGCACAATCCCGAAGAGGGCCTGATCCCTGCGGGTGTGAGCAGCTCGACAGCGCTCCGCCCAGCGGTGGGTGCGCTCTAGGGCCTTCACGTTGTAATCGTAATCCATTGGCGGGGCGCACTCGTCTAGGCACATGATGAGATCTGCCCCCAGGTTCTCCTGGATACGGATGGCTTTCTCTGGGGTGAACCGATGGAGAGAGCCATCTAGGTGAGAGCGGAAGATCACCCCGTCATCGTCCACCTCTCGTAGTCCCTGGAGGCTAAAGATCTGGAAGCCACCACTGTCAGTAAGGATCGGCCGGTTCCATCCCATAAAGCGATGCAGTCCGCCCATGCTGGCGATCCGCTGATCGCCAGGCCGAAGATATAGATGATATGCGTTGGCTAGAATGAGCGGGGCCCCTAATGCTTCTAAATCCCAGACGGGTATGGTCTTCACGGCTCCATAGGTGCCAACCGGAGCAAAACATGGGGTCGGGATGCGTCCGTGAGGAGTATCGATGAATCCTGCTCGGGCTTGTCCGTCCCGGGCCGCTAGAATGAACCGAAAACCTTCTCCCTCCATCTTCCGGCTTTCCAAGTTGCTCGCACGGTCGGCTGATCGAAGCTCTTCTATCATGCCTTCGGTATGCTTTCCTCCGTCCGCTTTCGGAATCTCAAGGGATTCCTGAAAATAGGAGCAGGGACTGTGCTTGTTCCCCAGCAGCCGCTATGAATCCCCCTGCCTTGGCCCTAAGTAGGCCATCGCCTCTTCGTGATCGCCATCCATTACCAGATGAAGGTAGCGTCCACCGGTGACTTGAGGGATGTCGATCGCCTTAATACATGAGGCGTAGGAAGCATCCTCGGGCAGCAAATCCGGCAGGCTGTTCGGTGCCTGAGCGAAGAAATCCGCCCGGAAGATCGCTCGCTCATCGTCCGGAACGATGGCTAGGGGATAGATCTGGGCTTCAATCAGATCACGGAAGAAATGAGTCCCATATGAAAGCTCTGGCGACCCCTGGGCGCCTCGCAGTCCGATCTCCACCAGAGCTCGGGCATTGTAAATGTCAGCATAACCCACCTTCACCCCCAGATAGGGGTTCACACTCCCCCAGCGGCCTGGCCCGATGAGGATGAACCGCTCTCCGGCCAGCTGCCGGTTCAGCCGTCCGATCACCCGTGCGATCTCTAAGCGCTCGCTTAGCTGTGAAATCTGGGTATAAGCCATCGGATCCACGTAAATCACATAACGAACGTTGAACACAATCCCGTGGGGCACCATATGATATGAGGTGAACAACACATCCTCCGCCGGGATGTTCTTCGGCACGCGGGGGCTGGCCGCCTGCTCGCGATCGGTCTGAGGGCGGCACTGCAACAACCGCAACATAGGCCGGGGCGGCCGTCCGCTCTCTAGGAGGACTGCGAACTCTACATCCACAGGACGGCCGTAGTAGCGCTCAAGCTTGCAGAGCACCGCTTTCATCAGAGGCACAAAGTCTGTCTCCTGAAGCAGACGATCGAACGTGATGACCAGCGAGCGGGGATCCACGTTGCGCCCGATGAGAGGCTGAAGGTAATCCCCCTTGTGAATCACCGCCAAATACGCCAGGCCCGGATAATCGCTCCCTAGCACTTCATGGATGGGCAGTGTTCGAAAGATGTTATCTTCTAGATCGATCACGTCGATGAAATGCTGAGCATAGCGGGCGATCGCCTGAGGGTCCTTCTCTGGGCGCAGGCCAGGGTGGCTGAGGGCGACCATGCGTGGGTAGTCATGCGCCACCCGTTCCACCGCACGGGTGCCCAACCCCACCACCATCCGGAGGAAGCCATCCTCCCGCCGGATCCGAGGGCTCCATCGGAAAGGATTCCGGGAGTAAGCGACTCCGGCGACCGGCGGGAAGAAGTAACGGCCATACCGAGTCCCTTCGACCTTTTGAAGCAAGATGGCCATCCGTTCGTCGTAATCCAGTAGCCCCACATGCCGCCGGTAGATCAAAGGATCCGGATGGAAGACGCTAGCGTAAACCCGCTTAATCGCTGTCAGCAGCGTCTCTAGGTTCTCCTCTATAGACCCATGGTTAGGACAGAAGTGGCTCTCGTATTTCCCCGCGAAGGAAGCCCCGAAGTTGTCCTCCAAGAGACTGGAGGATCGAACAATCAGCGGATGAGCCCCAACCTCCCGCAGCAATTCCCGCAGCCGCTGGACAAACCAGGCTGGGAAATGCCCTTCCAGGAAGGCATGCTGAATCTCGGGAAACTCTGCCCGGATCTCCTCTTCGGTCTTATATTTCTGGTTTAAATAAGGAAGCAATCCATTGCGTTCCATGAACTCGTAGAAGACGTCGGCCCCAATGAACCAGGACGGCGGGATGTCCACCCGCTCCGTCAGAGGGAGTGGATCCTCACGGTCCGGTACTTGAAGGACGCGCCAAGCCAGCAGCATTCCGGCCGCTTTGCCCCCGATCTTCCCCTGGCCGATGCGCCGCTCATAAATCGCTCGTAAATCTGAGGTAGTGAAGTGCTCCCGGGCAATCCCAACAAAGGCCAGCTGATCGCTAATCAGGCTTTTGATGAGGACAACCCGGATCTCTTTCAGATGGGGAAGGACTGCCTTGCGCTGCTCCGGAGGGGCTGCCTCATAGGCCTCGGCCTGAGCAAAGAGGGCTTCCACAGGGGCTAACTCTGGGTTAAAGGAAAGGACTGGCCGGTGCCCTGGCACTCGCTCTTCCAGCACTGAGCGCACGATCTCCACAAACAGGCTGTGAGGGAGATTATACGCGAAATAGAACTCCGTCAGCTGGTCTCGGATCTGGGCCAGCCGCTCTTCCCATTCCTCTGCCGACTCCTGGCCGAAAGGATCCACCAACCCTTCGAGGCGCTGGGAGATCAGGGCTTTCTCTCGAACCTCTGCCTCGAAGGCTTCGGGGGTGATTACGCCGCGGGCGAACAGCTCTTGACGCATGCGCTCTCGGATCCGACGGGCCAGAATCGGGTAGCGCAGGATCTCTAAATGCAAAGCGAGCGCTGGTGGCAAATGCCACGGATAGCCATACTCACCGTCCATTTCCTCTCCCGCCACCTCGCCGATTCTGGACTCTGAGGATACCCTGAGCGTTGTGGATGGTCAATACCCTCAAGCGAAGCATGGCTTCCATTACGGCGTGGCGTTGCCGATTTCTGTCGTTTCGGGAGACCACGTGGGCAGTTTTGCCTGCTGCCGGACTGCCGATATGAGTCTTTCTGCTCCAGGGGGAATACACATTCCCCTCCCTCCTCCTCGTAGCTCATGAGCAGGGGAAGATGAAGAAGAGATAGCATAAGGGACACTCCTCGGCTATGCAATCTCAAAGCTTGTAGCCCAGCATGCCGATTCGCGTGCTCTTGCGATCAGCACCGATAGGGCAACTTTTAGCGTCTCTCACCGCTCGAGGGAGGGATTATGTGAATAGGCTAAAATCAGAAAATAAGGAGGATTCTGATGGGTGAACCACTGCTTTTTTGTGACGAGGTGATCATACAAGTAAGGGCCGGCGATGGGGGAGATGGATGCATCTCCTTCCGACGCGAGAAGTATGTTCCGATGGGGGGGCCCGATGGCGGCGATGGAGGCAAGGGGGGGGATGTGATTCTGAAGGTGAACCCCCATTTGAACACCCTAGCTTACTATTATCGCCATCGCCATTTCCGGGCTGAGAGCGGCCGCCATGGTCGTGGAGGTCGGAAAACAGGGGCCAGTGGGGAGGACTTGATCTTAGAAGTGCCGCCCGGGACGGTGGTCCGGGATGCGGATACGGGGGAAATCCTAGCGGATCTCATCGAACCCGATCAGGTTGTGATTGTCGCCCGGGGGGGACGAGGCGGACGGGGAAACGCCGCCTTTGTCCGCCCGACCAATCAAGCTCCTCGCATCGCTGAGCGAGGGGAGCCCGGAGAGTTTCGTCGTCTCCATCTGGAGCTACGTCTCCTGGCGGATGTGGGGCTGATCGGTAAGCCCAACGCTGGGAAATCCACCTTGCTCGCTGCGGTGACGGCGGCCCGGCCGAAGATCGCGGATTACCCCTTCACCACACTCCATCCCCACTTGGGGGTCGTCGTGCTGAATGAGACCACCTCCTTCGTGCTGGCGGATCTGCCCGGCCTGATCGAGGGGGCCCATCGAGGGGTCGGCCTTGGGCTCGCTTTCCTGCGCCATGTCGAGCGAACCCGGGTTCTCCTTCACCTGCTAGATGGCCTCTCTGCAGATCCGGTAGCGGATTACGAGATGATCCGGACGGAGCTGGGCCACTACAAACCGGATCTGTTGAAGCGGCCGGAGATCGTCGCTTTCAATAAGATGGATCTGCCGGAGGTTCAGGCCAGGTGGCCGGAGGTGGAAGCGGCCTTCGCTGCCCGAGGTCTCCAAGTTCATCCGATCTCCGCGGCGGCCAAACAAGGCACCCAGGCCCTCATGTGGGCGGTCTGGAAGCAGTTGCAGCAAGCGCCGCCTTCTCTCCCGCTTCAACCTAGCGTTTCCGCTCTTCTCCGGCGTGAGATCCCTATCCAGGTCATCCGCGAGCGAAACGGATGGAGGGTTCTGGGAACAGCCGCCGAAAAGGCGGTGCGAAGGGCCCGCTTGGACTCCGAAGAAGGCTTGTTGCATTTACACCGTCAGCTGGAACGCCTAGGGGTCATTGAGGCTCTGGAACGCGCAGGGGTTCAACCCGGAGATACCGTCTATATCGGCGATGTGGAGATGGAGTGGGTGGATTGGGCAGATGTAGGGAAGCGTTCATCACCGTTTCGTTCGTGATCCTATCAGCAGACTTTCCTACGAGACTTGGAGTGCCTGTTGAATGAACCGTCTGGGCCTATTGGGAGGAACTTTCGATCCACCTCACTATGGGCATCTAGTGCTGGCGGAGCAGGCTCGGATTCAGCTGGATCTGGATCGGGTGCTGTTTATTCCAGCAGCACAACCTCCGCATAAGCCAGCGACAGAAGTTACGCCCATCCAGCATCGCCTGAACATGCTGGCTAGGGCGATCGCGGGCAATCCGTTTTTCGAACTTTCCAGGGCCGATATTGATCGCCCAGGTCCGCATTACACAGTCGATCTGTTGGCTCAACTTCAGATCGCCTATCCGGACGTAGAGTTCTTTTTTTTGATGGGATCCGATTCGCTGGTGGATCTTCCCCGATGGCGGGAGCCTTATCGTCTGATCCAGATGGCCTGGCTAGCCGTGATGCCAAGGCCCGGATACGCAGTCCACATGCTGCTTCTGGAACAAGCATTGCCAGGAATCAGCAAGCGGCTGATCTGGTTGGATGCCCCGTTTCTGGATATTTCCTCCCAGGATCTGCGGCGGCGTGTGGGGAGTGGAGGTTCGATCCGATATCTAGTCCCTCCTGACGTGGAGATCTATATCTACACGCATGGGCTTTATCGGAATTCGACCGCTTCCACGCGCGAAAAGCCATGACCTCCGATCTGCTCGAAGCTTTGAATGAACCGGCGGCATCGCTGCCACGAGGTATACGGAGGTTAAGTTTCGATTTAGCTCGTCGCAATTCAGGTGCGATGGTCTGATGAGGATGGATTCTCCTCCCTTGCCTGTGTCCCCCGGATGGATAACCTGATGACCTAGGTGGTCAGGCAGGTGGATCCTCAGGAGCCGATTCTGGTGTTCTTTTCGGAGAACATAATCCTGCTATGGGAGATCGGCCTGATGTCCAGTTTTCTGAAGGTGGCTCATAGGGGATAATTGCGAGGAGATTCTGGTGGCGCGAGTGCTAGGTCTAAAGAGGGCGTAAGACCGGTCAAGGCGGGGGAGATCTTAGAAATCCCGAGCGTGCCGCATCGGGCGTAGGGGAAGGCCACAGGGATCTATGCGCCCTTTGCGGTTGAGTGTTGAGTCCAGGCTGAGGCTTTTCGCGCTGGTCTAAGACATCCGGGCGAGGAGAGCCTTCGCATGGTTCCGTATGGGATAGAGGCGCTCCGGTATGAGTTAGGAGGGCCGAGAAGGGCAGGGACAAAGGCATGTCCCTGCCCCTATCCGGTGAATCCCTCAGTCCCGCTCCTCCGGAGCGCGGGGTTCCCCGCGCAGGCCCCGAGTAACCAAGCCCTGAACCTTTAGAGGAAGCCCGAACAGCCGGATGAAGCCAGCAGCATCCTTATGATCGTAAGCCCCTGCTGTGTCAAAGGAGACAATATCCTCCCGGTAGAGGCTATAGGGCGAACGTCGACCTACTACGAAAACGTTCCCTTTATATAGCTTTAGCCGCACTTCCCCAGTGACATTCCGCATCACAGTCCTCACGAAGGCATCCATTGCCTCCCGCAGAGGGCTGAACCACCAGCCGTAGTAAACCAGCTCCGCATATCGCAACGCCAGGCCCTGTTTGAAATGCATCGTCTCGCGATCTAAGCACAAACTTTCCAACGCTCTTAGGGCCTCGATCAGGATGGTGCCTCCTGGCGTCTCGTAAACGCCACGGGATTTCATCCCTACCAGTCGATTCTCTACGAGGTCTACCCGCCCGACGCCGTGCTTCGCGCCCAGGGCATTGAGCGCCTCCATAAGAGGAACGAGCTCTATGGGCTGGCCGTTCAGGGCAACAGGAACTCCCTGTTCGAAGGCCAAGGTAAGGATCTCTGGAGTTTCCGGCGCCTTTATGGGATCCACCGTCCATAGGAAGACATCATCCTCGGGCTCCCAGTCGGGATTCTCCAGCGGACCGCCTTCGTGGGAGATGTGCCAGAGGTTGCGATCGCGGCTGTAGCGGCTAGCACTCCATTCGATGGGAACACCACGGGCTCGTGCGTATTCGTAAGCTTCTCGGCGGGAGGTGATAGACCACTCCCGCCATGGGGCAATCACCCGCAGATGCGGTGCGAGGGCTTGATAGGCCAGCTCAAAGCGAACTTGGTCGTTGCCCTTCCCAGTCGCTCCATGGGCCACCGCGTCCGCCCCCTCTTGGAGAGCGATCTCCACCTGATGCTTAGCGATCAGGGGGCGTGCCATCGCTGTCCCCAGCAGGTATTTGCCCTCATAGACTGCTCCGGCCTGCACGGTAGGAAGCACATAATCCCGCAGAAACTCCTCTCGCAGATCCCGAATGATCACCTTCGAGGCCCCACCGGCATAGGCGCGCTCCTCGAGCCCCTTCATCTCTTCAGCCCCCTGGCCGATGTCAGCGCAGAAGGCGATCACCTCGCACCCGTAAGTCTCCCGCAACCATGGGATAATTGTGGAGGTGTCCAGACCGCCGGAATAGGCCAGCACCACTTTGCGAACCATTTCTGCCTCCGAAAGTTTATGATGGTCAGGGCGGTGTTGCGTTGCCGACGAACAGGGGATGAGGCATCCGTCGCTCCCTCCCCTGATTTCCTCATCTGTTGCTCATTCCAGGCTTAAAGCTACTGCCACTTCATCACAGCGCTCCCGAAGCGGGCAATTTACACAATCGCGCCATACCTTCTCGGGGAAGCGGTCTCGTTCTGAGAGGGTAAAGCCTAGGCGCTCGAAGAAGGGAACCGCTCGGGTGAGAGCGAAGACCGTGCGGGCACCCGCAGATCGTGCCCGTTCCACTAACGCTCGCACGATCGCTCCCCCCACCCCGTTCCCTTGATAGGCTTCATCTACAGCTAAAGAACGGATTTCAACTAGAGTGGGGGACATCCACACCAAGGAGCCACAGCCGGCGATCCGGCCCTCCGCCTCAGCGACTACCCAGTCTGGGAGTGTGGCAGCGATCTCTTCCGCGCTCCGTGGAAGGAGCCATCCCCGCCGGGCGTAGTCGTTCACCAGCGCATGGAGGATCGGGATGTCCTCCGGACGGGCCGGACGGATTTGCATGGGTTTCCCTCCCTTCCAGTTTTGGTGAAGGTTGTCAGCTCCCTTAGAAGCCACTGCAGATGAAACTTTCATAGCAACCCGAAGAACCTATTCCTAGGCCCTCATGGCCTCATGAAGGATGGCAATTGCTTCGTCGATATGAGATTTCTCCACGACCAGCGGGGGGATCATACGCACTACGTAATCGCCAGCTGTAGTGAGAAGCAGCCCTCGCTCTAGGGCGGCTGTCGTTACATTCCGAGCCTCGCCTTCGATCTCGATCCCTACGAGAAGGCCCCGTCCACGAATCTCCCGAACGCCGGGAAGCGCCGCCGCACGCAAGCGTTCCATCAGATAGGCTCCCATTTCCCTTACGTGAGCGAGGAAAGCGGGCGATCGGAGGCGCTCGAAGACGTAAAGGGCGACTGCGCTCACTAGTGGCCCTCCCGCGAATGTGCTGCCGTGATCGCCCGGTTGCAATACGGTGGCCACTTTCTCCTTCATCAGCACTGCGCCGATAGGCAACCCGTTGGCCAACGGTTTGGCTATCGTCAGCAGGTCGGGCTCCACCTCATACGCCTCATATGCCCATAGCGTCCCCGTGCGCCCCAGGCCGCATTGCACCTCATCAAAAATCAGAAGAGCTCCTACTTCATCGCACCGCTTCCGAAGCACCCGCAGAAATTCCGGCGAGGCGACATATACGCCTCCCTCCCCCTGAATCGGCTCTACGATCACAGCACAGGTTTCTGAGGTGATGGCTGAGCTAGCTGCCTCCACATCATTAAAGGGGGCGAAAGTCACACCGGGAATCAGGGGGATGAAGGGCTCACGGTAGGCAGGCTTCTCGGTCACCGAAAGGGCACCCATGGTGCGCCCATGGAAGCTATGAGTGAAGGCGACCAAACCGGTCTTATGGGCGCCATAGTGAGTCCGGGCGAACTTGCGAGCGAACTTGAGGGCCGCTTCCACCGCTTCCGCTCCGGAATTACAGAAGAAGACGCGGTCAGCGAAGCTGTAAGCCACCAAAGCTTCTGCTAGGCGCAAATGGGGCTCCGTATGATAGAGGTTGCTGAGGTGAACCAATCGTCGGGCCTGCTCCGCAATCACTTGAGCGACTCCAGGGTCGGCATGGCCCAGAGCGCACACCGCGATCCCAGCCACGAAGTCCAGGTAGCGTCGGCCGGCTGTATCGTATACGTACATCCCCTCGCCATGGGTGAAGATGATGGGCGGCCGTCGGTAGGTTGGTGCCAGTGCCCGCTCCGCGAGGGCCATCAGTTCTTCTACGTTTACGTTCATGCGTTTATTTCCCTCCTCACGATCTCAGTGCCCCCTTGCCGAAGCCCTACCAGGTTTGTGATCCGCACGCGGCGCACGCCAGCTGCAAGAGCCTCCAAGGCTGAACGAACCTTGGGCACCATTCCATCGCGGATGATTCCAGCATTAATCAGGGCTTCCGCCTCTTCTTCATTGAGTGAGGGCCGGACTGTTTCGCCCACCCAAACCCCAGGCACATTAGTGAGGAAGACGAGCTCATCCGCGGGGAGTGCGGCAGCGATGGCTGCTGCCATATGGTCGGCATTCACATTGTAGAGCCCATCTGGCCCGAGGCCGATAGGGGCGATCACGGGGAGAATCCCCTCCACAATCCATCGTCGAAGCCGTCCGACATCCACCTCGACGGGTTTTCCGACCCATCCCAGGTCCGGCACAGGACTCACCCGCACTAAACCCAGATCCACCCCGCATACTCCCAAGACAGGTAGGCCGGCCCGCAGGAGGGCAGCCACTAAACTCTTGTTGGTCAGTCCCGCTAGGGTCATCACAGCCAGCTCACGGGTCTCCTCGTCGGTCACCCGCAGGCCATTCACGTAGCGAGGGGTGATACCAACTCGTTGCTGCCAGGCGCTCATCGACTTTCCACCGCCATGAACGAGAATTGGGGGCAGGGGGAGCTCCTTTAGGGCAATTCCCAGATGCTCTAAAAAGGAGGGCTGGTCTAACTCATTTCCCCCGATCTTAATCACTTGCAGCGGTTGTCCATTCTCGGTTGTATACCTCATTCCCTAAACCTCCTATCCATTTCATCTCGGGAACTACACGGGCTGGTGTGCGATCGGCGGAGGCTCAGTCCTTACATCAGTCCGGCGGTCTCCGGTATTCCGAACATCACGTTCATGTTCTGCACGGCCTGCCCGGCAGCGCCCTTGATGAGGTTGTCAATTGAAACAGTCAGAATGACCATGCCAGCCTCCGGAACGCCGGTCACCGCTAGCACGCAAAAGTTTGTGCCAACGCTATGGCGGAGCGTAGCCACGGTGCCTGACGGGAGCACCTTCACAAACGGCTCCAGACGGTAAGTCTCCACCAGCAGCTCCCGAACCATCCCCTCCGTCCAGTTGGGGGCTAAAGGCACGTAGATCGTGGCTAGGATCCCCCGGGCTACCGGAAGCAACTGAGGAGAGAACACCAGAGGGCCAATCGATCCGTTGAACGCATGAAGCATCTGCTCGATCTCCGGAAGATGCCGGTGAACCCGGCCGATACTATAAGGAGAGAGATTCTCATCCACTTCCACAAAGTGGGTGTTCAGAGAAGGCTTACGGCCTGCCCCCGAGACACCTGACTTGGCGTCCACGATGATCGGGCCAGGGCCGACAGCGCCCGCCTGAGCAAGCGGAAGTAAAGCCAGCAAGGTCGCCGTTGGGTAGCAGCCCGGGTTAGCGATCAGACGAGCGGAGCAGATCGCGGGTCGGTTCCATTCCGTCAGTCCATAAACCGCTTCCGCGAGAAGATCAGGGGCGGGATGTTCCTCCTTATACCATCGCGCATAAGACGAGGGGTCTTTCAGCCGGAAATCGGCTGAGAGATCGATCACGCGGACTCCCATCGCGAGGGCCTGGCGGGCAACAGAAGCGGAGACGCCATGGGGCAATGCGAGGAACACCACATCGACCTGATCCAGCGGAGCTTCGGCAAAGCCTACAACTCGAAAGTCTTCCGTCACTGGGAACAACTGGGCAAGAGAGCTCCCAGCCCCACTCTCCGAAGCAGAGAAGACGATTCGCACCATCGGGTGTCGTCGTAACAGCCGGAAGACCTCAAACCCGGCATATCCGCTTACTCCATAAATCCCTGCCCGAATCATCGCCATCCTCCTTAGAGAAGGCCCTTGTGATTTACCAGGGACTTCTTCTCTTTGTCGAGATGAGGGGCCACGCGGTGTATTCGTGCGGAGATGAGCGACCCGTAATGCGAAGGGTTGGGTTTTAGACCAAATAAAAACCCCCCGAGCATCGGAGCCCGGGGGGTTGGAATTTACACCTATGAAATGATTAGGGTTCAACAGCCAAACCCTCGCCTCCCCGCACCGGACCCCGTGCCCGGCGGTGTCTCTGGGCGACGGATGCGTGGGAAGCGAGCGAGGCCGTTCAACATCCTCACCTCGATCTTGGTAGATTACGCATAGATGATAACCCGCTTTCGGCAACTTGTCAAGAAACGCCATGCTAAGATGGCAAGCAACGATTTTCTCTCCTTGGTTCTTGATAGGGAGATCCTTTGCCTGCGCAAGCAGCGTCGAATTCACAGCGCGCGTATGTCCAACCGAAGCCACATTCCGTTATGGAAGTTTATCAAAGAAGAGCAGCAGCCTCAGCTTCCTCCCGCTTTCCAAATGCTCATCCAAAGCCGCTACTCTCCATGGAGCTTACTGCCCGATTGATTAGCTCCACGAGCTCATGCCACTCTTCCTCGGTCAGGTGGATTGACACATTCCCCAGCTCGAGGTGGAAAAGGGACTGGCCATCATCGCTGATGCTGCGCCAAAGGGTGAAATGATCAGTTTCTGCCAGGGGCTCCATCTCAAACTCGTCTTCGGGATCGTCCATAAACATGGGATCCTCCCTTGCCTCTTAAGGATCTTCTGAAAATGTGAAAAACAATCCCTCAGTCCCACGACTCCTAACAGAAGCTTGTCAGTTCTCCATGTTGCGGTTCCTGTCGGATCCCTCTCCAAATCAAGAGGGGTTCTCTTGCTTGCGCCATGCGGCTAAATCCACAGTAAGGCGGGTAAAGAAGCTGTTTGGAGGGAGCGCTCCGGTGCCGTACTCCATTTCGACCACCCGAGCCCGCAACCGTAGATCCCGGGTCTCGATTTCGAGGATGGCACCAGGGCTTGCCAACATCAGATCCCCCTTCTGACGCAACCGCGCTTGAAGCCCAGCATCCCGATAAGCATACTCGCTGGCCAGCACTTTAGTGACTGTCTTGATATCATTCTTATCGAACAGCCAGACTTCAAAAGCAGTAACCTTCGCTGGGTCTCCTACTCCAATGGTCTCTGAGATGCTGACCCCATATTCACCAAGAAACTCCCCGTTGGGCAGCTCCAGAGCGAACGAGAGGTCAAAATGATCGTCTCCCAGTTTGTAGGTCACCTGATGCTGGGATAGAGGAGGTAACCAAGTCGCAGGATAAGCTTCTCCGGGAGCCGGTCGTTCAGGGGTGAGGGGCGCCGCTGGCGGACCTTTAGGAGCAGGGGGTGGAGCCAAACGTCGGGGGAGGGACGTTGAAAATGGACGGCGCAGGAGCCAGAATCCGCCGATACCCACCAGAACCAGCACAGCTAAGCCAATCAGACATGGGAACAAAATCCCCCCCCTCTGGGCGGGCGCGGGAGGCAAAGGGATCTGCTCCCATACCTCTCCCAATCGCTCCATGGTGTCCCGACGAGCAGGATCGGTCTCCGTCTGGGCCAACCGGCGAATCTCCCGCGCCGCATCCCGGGGGTTCCATCGCTGTCCTAGCCAGTCAGCGCTGTCCTCTAGGCTTAGGAACCCAGCTCGGACTGCATCCGCTAACAGGCGCAGGTAATTCTCTCGGTAGTCCACCCGTAGATCCACAGGCGCGGCATCTATCCATTCCACCGGGGCGATGTACCAGCCGTATATCAGGCCGCTGGCCAATCCGAGCACAAAGGCTACCGATCCGACCACAAGGAACTGACGGTAGGGTCTAAGGAGAATTTCAAGGGCTTGGAGCAGTATTTTCACGGCGAACCTCCTTCCTATGTTCTTGGAGCTTCAATTGGATTATGCCCTTAGTGATCGGACAGCGCATGAGCCTTCCGGTCTCCAAGGCCTCCCGCGTTCAGATTCACCGTACGGGGATCCGTGGATCCCGCGAGGCGCGAGTTAGCACCTCACGCACACCATCGATGTCGATTACCACCATGTCCTCGATCCGGATGCCCCCCCATCCATGGAGGTAGATCCCAGGCTCGACCGTAAAGACTGCACCGGCCGGGACGGGATCTTCCGAGACGGGCCCGATGAAAGGCCGTTCATGGATCTCCAATCCGATCCCGTGTCCTAGTCCGTGGCCGAAGGCATCTGCATAGCCTGCCTCTTGAATCACCGCTCGGGCCAGCGCATCGATCTCCTTGCCAGACATCCCTGCCCGCATATTCCGGATCGCCGCTTCCTGGGCGCGCAGCACGACTTCATATAGCTTCTGGAAGCGGCGGGACATCCGGCCCAGGATGAAGGTTCGGGTGATATCGGAATGATAGCCATTCACTCGCACGCCAAGGTCTACGATGATCGGCTCCCCAATCTTAAGCCGATGACTGCCCGAAGGATGATGGGCCATAGCAGCGTTTGGGCCGGAGGCTACGATGATATCAAAGGCTTCGCGTTCTCCCCCGTGAGTGCGTATGTATCGTTCGGCCAACCAGGCCGCCTCGCGCTCCGTCATCCCGGGTCGCAGCCGCCGGCGCAAATAGGTCACCGCATCGTCAGCGATCCGCGCTGCCTCCCGCAGGTAATCCAGTTCGTTATCCTTCTTAACCGCCCGTAGCGTTTCAATCCAGTCCTTAATTGGAATCCATTCGGTATCCGGGGTGGCTTCTTTCCAGGACATCCACTGGTCTACGGTGAGGTGGGCGCTCTCGAAAGCTGCGCGGCGAGGCGAACCGATCTCAACCAGGAATTCGGGAAGGATCTCTGCGAAGCGACGGCTCGGCAAACGATAGAGGGTGAAATCGGGCGCTTCGCGAGCTGCTTGTTCCCAATAACGGAAATCGGTTAGGATCCAGGCTCCCGAGCGTGTGATGCAGATTGTCGCCGCAGAGCCGGTAAATCCGGAGAGATAGCGCACGTTCGGGAGATGGGTGAAGAAAACAGCTTCCAGATTTTCCTCGACTAAGCGGCGACGCACTGCTTCCAAGCGCTCCCGATGCTGGGTGGCCATTCCGAATGCTCCAGAAATTCGAATGCTCCAGAAATTGAGAAATCCACTCTGGAATAGCGGATGTTTGATTTTCTATGGTAATAGATTTCTCCCAGCTAAGCAAGAACCTTTAAGAGGATGGCAAGGTTTTGATCGGCTGATGATTTCATGATTTTTCCCGTTTCTTTATGGCGAACACACGCTAGCACCTCCGTTCTTTATAATCTTTTTTGCTTCAATTGACGTGATCCTGTGGCGCGAAGGATCACTGCCCGCTTTCGGGTTCCAGCTAACGCTGTTCCTAAACTAAATGTGAAAGGGATCTATGCGCACGGATGGAAAGCAGATAAAATGAGCCATGGATGACTAGATTGGGCTTATAGACTCGTTAGCCTTTTTTGATGGCCTGGCGTCCAACGGAGGGAAAGGAGCGCTTATGCGTTCGGTTCTCCGGTTTGGTTCGATTTTGTGGTTGGTGGCTTGGGGGAGCTGGGCCCATGGGGCCCAGGAGGCAGCAACCCGAAAGGTATTATGGTTGCGGGTGGAGGGCGCGCTAACTCCAGTAGTGGCGGATTATCTGAAGCGGGGAATTGAGATTGCCCAAGATCAGGGGATAGAAGCGGTTGTTGTGCAGCTCAACACTCCTGGCGGGGAAGTCCAGCTTACCCTGCGATTGGTCTCGATGATCCGCGAAAGCCCAGTGCCTATCGTCGTTTACGTAGCCCCGCGTGGGGCGATCGCGGGATCTGCTGGGACGCTAGTGACACTAGCGGGACATTTCGCTTGGATGGCCCCGGAGACGGCTATCGGAGCCGCTTCTCCAGTAGGTGACCAGGGAGAGGATCTCCCCGAAACTATCAATCGGAAGGTCAAGGAGATCCTCAAAGCCCAAATCCGAGGCCTGGCCGAACGGCGGGGGCCGGATGCAGTGCGGTTGGCCGAAGCGGCTGTGGAGTCCGCAAAAGCAGTAAGCGCTCAGGAGGCGCAGGCTGCCGGACTGGTGGACGGGATCGCCCACAACCTCGAGGATCTGCTACAGCAGCTAGATGGGCGGACTGTTTCGGTTCAAAACCAGCTGATGACGCTCCGCACCCGCGGTGCGGTGATTGTCCCCCTTCCTATGAGCATTGTGGAGGAAATCCTCCATCGTCTGGTGAATCCGAATATCGCCTTGATTCTCTTGGCCGTTGGCGTGCAGGCGATTCTCATCGAGCTCTCTAATCCGGGCGGCTGGGTCGCTGGGTTCATTGGGGTGGTCTGCCTACTTTTAGCTGCTTACGGGATCGGTATGTTGCCGGTCAACTGGCTGGGGTTGTTGCTGATGGCGGTGGCGATCGTTCTATTCATCCTAGACATCAAAGCACCAACCCATGGGGCCTTAACTGCAGTCGGAGCTGTGACTTTTATCGCTGGGGCGCTGGTGCTGTTCGCACCAGTGGCGAAGTCTCCCTTCCCGCCGCTCTCTCTCTGGGTAGCCGGAGGCACCGGGCTAGGTATGGCTGGTTTCTTTGGTTTTATTGTGGCGAAGGCGCTCCAGGCCCAACGTCGGCGTAGCATAATCGGGGTGGAAGCCTTGATCGGACGTGTGGGTGAGGCGCGCACAGATCTTCATCCCGTTGGCATGGTGCAAGTGGCTGGTGAATTGTGGACTGCTGAAAGCGAAGCGGGTATGATAGCGGCTGGCACTCCAGTCCAGATCGTCGGAGTAGAGGGCCTTCGCCTTAAGGTGCGGAAATGGACGCCATCAGCGAGTTGACTGATCTCGAAACGTGTCTGAACATCATCAATCTGGATCCTAAACCGAGTGGTTACCCATCGCTACGGAATACCCTGATGACGCCAAATCGAGGCTACCCGAATCGCCGGACTTGGCGATAGACATTCAATCGGACTTCTCTTCCTTCGCCGAGCGGTTGAGACTGAGAGGATGTGAGATTCAATAATATTAAGGGATGACATTCAGGTAGGGATGACGTGATGACTAAAATCGGAAATGGCACTGTTCACTTGCGAGTGCTGATCATTCATCCGGATCTGAAAGCAGGAGAACAATTCCTTCAGAGCGCCATTCAAGCGGGGCATTTGGCTCATTACGCTCCGGATCTGCGTGGCACGCTTTCATTCGTTGCCCGCGTTATCCCCGACATCATTGTGGCGGATCGAGAATGGCTGGAACGGAATGGCCGTGGGCTGTTCAGTGCTCTTCAAGGATGTTCTCCCCTCCCTCTGATCTGCCCAGTTGAGGGTGTAGATCGGGATTCAGTATGGGAACGACTGGCGCGAGCGATGCGGGCCTTCCAGACCTGGACTGGGGGAGAGGTGGTGCGGGTGGGCTCTCTGGTCATTGACCACGGTCGCAAGCAGGTGATCTGGCGCGGTCAGCCAGTGCAGCTCCCTCCTCTGCAGTTCAAGATCATGACCGTGTTAGCCCAACGGGCAGGTCAGGTGGTTTCTCACACTGATCTGGTGCGTGAAGTCTGGGGCATCGATGCCGAGGACCCTGAGGCCCGGGAGCTGCTGAAGGTTCACATTCGGCAGATCCGTAAGCGTCTCGGCCTGGATCCGGAGCGTGGAGAAGTGCTGGTTTCGGTGCGGGGATTCGGTTATATGCTGACCTTGCCGGAGGACTAAAGAATGACGGAGCGACCGAACCGATCGCGGGGATTGTGGATCGGTTACACAGCCCTTGGGATGTTGGGAATGATAGCCCTGGCTGGAAGCGTTTTCACGGCGACCCATCCTCCCTCCCCTAGAGTTGCGCTGGCATCCACCGTGGCAGTGCTTGCGTTCATCGGCATCTTTGGAGTAGGGTACGCCCTGCGTGGATTGCAATCGGCTCAGTATCACCTAGATCGGAATGGCTTGACGATCAAGTGGTGGCCGGCTATCCATGTGATTCCCATCCACGCGATCCTGGAGTTGCGCCCGGGCCCGGCTAGCCGGAAGGCCCTCCGAGGATGGCGAGGCATACGCTGGCCGGGTTTCTACGGAGGCCACGCCTGGGCTGTGAAGGAGAACCGGCCGGTTCTCTTCTTTGCCACTGAGGATCTTCCCCGACAGCTCTGGGTAATCACAGAGGCGGCTATCTATGCCATTTCCCCAATCGATCCCAAGCGCTTCCAGGAAGATTTCGCCCAGCGTGTGGCCATGGGACCCACCCAGCGTCTGCAACAGACGACTTTCTTTCCGGCGTGGCGCCAGCGGGCCATCTGGGCAGATCGATCGGCTTGGGCGTTGATGGTTTTGGCAGGACTCGGGCTGTGGGGGATGTGGCTCTGGTTCTGCCTTCAATTCCCTGATCTGCCGCTATGGATCCGTTTAGAGAGAGCTCCCGAGGCCATGTTCAGCCCATCGGCCCATCTGATACGTCTGCCGGTGCTGGGCGCGCTAACCTGGATCGTCAACGCCGGCCTGGGGATGCTGCTCCACGAGCAGGAGCGCCCAGCTGCTTATGGGTTATGGCTGGTAGGGCTCCTCGTTCAGATCCTGCTCTTCGGAGCTCTGATCCAAATCCCACGGTGATTCGCCGCAAGCTGCTCGCATCGCTCTTAAACCCAGTGCGCGGAAGGCGAGGGGAGTGCGTATACCCGTATCCCGAATTCTCATCTTGGAGGTAAGGGAAAAATGGGTCTGAAATCCGACCGTTGGATCCGCCAAATGGCCTTGCATCATCGAATGATCGAGCCGTTCGAGGAATCGGGGGTGCGCCCTGGGGTGATCTCATATGGCCTCTCCTCTTATGGCTACGATATCCGTGTCGCTAATGAGTTCAAGGTATTCACTGATGTGTATAGCACTGTCGTGGATCCAAAGAATTTCGATTCCCGATCTTTCGTGGATGTTCGGGGCGACGTCTGTGTGATCCCTCCCAACTCCTTCGCGTTGGCTCGGAGCGTGGAATACTTCCGAATTCCCCGGAATGTCTTAGTGGTCTGTGTGGGGAAGTCCACTTATGCCCGCTGCGGGATTATCGTGAACGTCACCCCGCTAGAACCGGAATGGGAGGGATATCTTACCCTAGAGATCAGCAACACCACTCCGTTGCCCGCCAGAATCTATGCGTATGAGGGAATCGCCCAGGTCCTTTTTTTTGAGGCTGATGAGGTTTGCGAACGATCGTATAAAGACAAAGGCGGTCGGTATCAGAACCAGCAGGGCATCACGATCCCTCGGGTTCGATAGGGCGATAGTCTCCAGAAGCCGAGCAGTCCCTTCGGAATATCAGCCGTTCGAATATAGATTGCCCCTTGGATGTCATTCCCCTCACCTATGCACGTGTCAAAGCCAAAGATGGAGAAGATGTAGGTTCTCTCTTGGTGTGTCCTAGGGAACAGCCCTGCTTTTCAGCTCACGGCGGTTGTCGAAGTGGATTCGGTCGGATAAAATCGCCACCATGGAGCAATGAGATCCATGCTCGAGGAGGAGAAGAATGGTTCCTTGTCAGCGTTTCCATCTCTCTTATCTCTTCCTTTGTGTTGCGATGGCCCTTGCGGCGTGTGCCCGAGCGGGCACGCCTGCTCCTGCCACCCCGTCCACGGGGATCATCTTTGGGATGCTGCTGGTAGGTCCATACAATGATCGGGGCTGGAGCCAAGCTCATTACGAGGCCGGCAAGTATGTGGAGCAGAAGCTTCCGGGTGCAAAGATGCTCTACCTTGACAGGGTCAATCCGGGAGATCGTCCCGGAACCACGGCCTCCCAACTGGCGGAGGAGCTGGTTGCCAAGGGCGCGAGGGTGATCATCTTTAACTCTGACGAACACAAGGACGAGGCGGTGAAGTTCGCTCGGGCTCATCCGGATATTGTGGTGATCCATGTGTCCGGAGATGACGCCTGGAAGGAAGGGAAGAACTACAAGGGCATTCCTAATTTAGCTAACATTATGGGTGAGATGGAGTATGGGAAGATGATTGCTGGATGCGCAGCGGCCCTGACCACCCAGACGGGTAAGCTCGGCTATCTGGGGCCGCTGATCAACGATGAGACCCGGCGTCTAGCTGCTTCTGCCTACCTAGGGGCGAAGTATTGTTGGGAGAAATACTTAGGTAAGCCAGCGGCCGATCTGAAGTTCAAAGTTACCTGGATCGGCTTCTGGTTCCATATGCCCGGTGTGACGGCAGATCCCACCCAGGTGGCCCAGGACTTCATCAACACCGGCCACGACGTGATCATCTCGGGCATCGATACGACGGAAGGACTGCGGGAGGCGGCCAAGGCTGCCCAGGCAGGCAAGAAGGTCTGGGCCATCCCTTACGACTACGTTGGCGCCTGTGAGGAAGCCCCCGACGTCTGTCTGGGTGTGCCCTATTTCAACTGGGGCCCTTCCTACCTTGCTCACATCAAAGCTGTCCAGGAAGGCACCTGGAAGCCGTCCTGGGATTGGGTGGGGCCGGATTGGAAGGATCTCAACAACCCGGACACCAGTCACGTGGGCTTCCTAAAGGGCAAGGCCCTGAGCCCGGAGGTCTCGGCCCGACTGGACGAATTCATCAAGGGTCTGGGGGACGGCTCGATCCAGCTGTGGAAGGGACCGATTCGGCTTCAGGACGGCACCCTCTACGTAGAGGACGGGAAGGTGGCCACTCCGCAGCAAATCTGGTATCTTCCGCAACTGCTAGAAGGAATGGAAGGCCAGAGCGTCCCGACCCAGTAGATAGAAAACCATAGTAAAGAAAGGAAGACCCCTAAATGCAGGAAGGGGCGGCCTAAAGCCGCCCCTTTTCGCTCAGGGGCCTGGCTGAACTCCTCCTGCACTTTCGGAAGTGCGCGCGCAGAAGCGAAAAGCCTTCCGTAAAAAGTTGGTCGAGGCGATCATGAGGGTGGAGATGCGTCATATTTACAAATCCTTTGGGCCTGTGCGAGCTCTGCAGGATGTCAGCCTAACTGTCGAGGCTGGCACCATCCACGGCCTTCTCGGGGAGAACGGAGCGGGCAAAACCACATTAATGAAGATCCTCTCCGGGTATCTGCGGCCCGATCGTGGGGAGATCCTTCTGAATGGCGAACCCGTCCGCTTCGCCTCGCCAGCGGACGGTCTTCGGTATGGGATCGGGATGCTTCACCAAGATCCCTTAGACTTCCCCACCATGTCTGTTCTAGACAACTTTATGATGGGTTGTGAAAATGGGTTCTGGCTGGATCGTCAGAGAGCGCGTCGAGCGTTGCAGGAGCTGGCCCGGCTATTCGGATTCGATCTGGATCCAGAGGCCCGTGTGGATCGAATGACAGTAGGGGAGCGACAGCAGCTAGAACTGCTCCGCCTCCTCCGACAGGGGATCCGCGTTCTGATCCTGGATGAGCCTACTACCGGCATCAGCGCTCCCCAAAGGGCTCAGCTTTTCGACACCCTGCGTCGTCTGGCCAGAGAGGGGAAGACTGTGATCTTTGTGACCCATAAGCTGGAGGAGATCGAGGAGCTCTGCCACCGGGTCACTGTCTTACGTCAGGGCCGCCTAGCAGGAGAAGCTGCCCCGCCCTATTCCCCACGACGTCTGATCGAGATGATGTTCGGCCGGTCCCTTTCGAAACCCGAACGTCGGCCGGCTCTTCCCGGCGAGCCTGTCCTGCAGATCCAGAACCTGATAGCGGGCGATTATCGCCTTCGACTGGGCCGAGTGAACCTTACCGTGCGGTCGGGGGAAATCATCGGACTGGCTGGGATGGAGGGGAGCGGCCAGCACCTGTTGATGCGCGTCTGCGCAGGCCTTATCCGTCCGTGGGAGGGGTGCATCTGTGTGCGGGGAAGGGATCTCACCGGTAAACCCTACTGCGCCTTCTTGGATGCAGGCGTCCTTTTTGTGCCTGCCAATCGCTTGGAGGAAGGGCTGATTTCAGGCCTGACGTTGACTGAACACTTTCAATTGGTGTATCCGACCGGCGGCTATCTGATCAACTGGGAGCGGGCTCGTGCGGAGGCTCAGCGTCGGATCCAAGAGTTCAACATCCGGGGAGAGCCAGAGACCATGGTGGAAGCTCTCTCAGGAGGTAATCAACAACGGGCTATGCTGGCGCTGATCCGGAAGCCTGTTCACCTGCTGCTGTTGGAACATCCCACTCGCGGGCTCGATGTAGAATCCAGCATGTGGATCTGGCAGCAGCTTAAGGAGCAAGCTCAGCAAGGCGCTGCTCTGATGGTGATCTCCTCCGATCTACAGGAGTTACTAGAGTATTGTGATCGAATTATCGTCTTCTTCGGCGGTCAGGTTTCGGAACCAATGAATGCTGAGGAGCTTACCACGGATCAGCTCGCCCAGATGATTGCGGGATATGGGTGGCGAGGATAGACCAGGGCATGGGGCGCTATGTATGGCTCTCCTCCTGGAAGTTTTCTAACCGCCTTCTTCTTGGCTTGAGGGGCAAGAGGGTTAAAAGGACGCGGAGGAACGCGGCATCCCGTTTCATCTAACCCAGTCCCAAACACCTGCCTCCAGAGCCCGTCCTAGGAATTCCGGAGTGAGCCAATGCGATGTAAAGAAGCGTTGCTCCCTCACATTCGCTCTTCTCGGTGGATTGAGTTCGGCATTCAGAGCTTATCGGTGTTAATGGCTCTGTTGTTCACCACGCTGGTGTTGGTAATGGCCGGGGCACCTCCCTTAGAGGCCTATCGGCAGATGCTGGAGGGGGCTTTCGGCTCTCTAAAGCGAATGACCGACGTCCTGGCGACTTGGGCACCCTTGATAATGGTGACCTCGGGGTTGTTGCTCACTTTCACTGCCGGGCTGTGGAACGTCGGGGTGGAGGGGCAGATCATGCTGGGGGCGATCGCTGCCACCGGCGTGATACGCGCTCTTCAGGAGACTGGCCTTCCGCCTTTTGTGATCTTGATCCTTGCGATGGTGGCCGGGATGGCTGGGGGAGCTGCATGGGCGGGCCTAGTCGGGCTGCTAAAGATCTACACAGGCATCCACGAGATCTTCGGCGGCCTGGGGTTGAACTTTTTGGCAACCACGTTAATCCTGTGGCTGATCTTCGGCCCCTGGAAGCGACCCGGGATTGCTTCTATGAGCGGCACAGAGCCTTTCCCGGAGCACCTGTGGCTACCAGTGCTTCCAGGCCTGCGGTTGAGCCCTTGGACGTTGATACTGGCTTTGTCAAGTATCGTCGTAGTCTACGTGCTGTTAATGAACACGCATTTTGGGCTTCGGCTGAAAGCCATTGGAAAGAATATTCGAGCAGCACATCGGCTGGGGGTGCCGACATCTCGCTACATGTTCCTTGCTCTGCTCGGATGTGGGGCAATCGCCGGGTTGGTTGGCGCGTTGCAGGTCACTGCCACATATCATCGACTGATCCATGCCATCTCCAGCGGCTATGGCTATATGGGACTACTGGTAGGCATGCTAGCGAATTATCGCGTTTTGTGGTCTGTCTTGGTCGCTTTCTTTTTCGCCGCCTTGAACATCGGCGGCATCCAGCTTATGGTCACCCTGAGGCTGGATTCCACCCTCTCAGGCGTAATGCAGGGCGCACTGGTACTCTTCGTGTTGCTCGCGCAGGGTTCCCAAGCGCGATGGAAACCCACCCTCATTCCGGAGTCTAGGGATGACGCCTGAATGGATCTTCGGTTTGGCTGGAGTTCTGGTAGCTGCGGCCCCTCTCGTGATCGCGGTGGTCGGTGAGACCCTATCGGAGCGAGCAGGGGTTGTAAATCTTTCGCTGAACGGAGCGATGCTGCTGGCCGCGATGGTGGGCTTCGCAGCTGCTGTTCAGACGGGAAGCCTGGAGCTGGGGTTTCTCGCTGCCACCATGATCGGCGCGCTGATGGCCCTGGTGGTGGCCTTCGCCAGCCTTACTCTACGCCAGTCCCAGGTCGCAGTGGGACTGGTGCTGGCCCTGCTAGGTCGAGATCTGGCCTATTTTCTGGGGAGTCCCTTCATGAACATTCCGGGTCCTCGAGTTGGGCCACTTCCGATCCCGGTTCTGAAGGATCTTCCAATTCTCGGTCCTCTGTTGTTCCAGCAAACCCCGACAGTCTACATTAGTGTGCTTGTCGTGGTAGCCGCTTGGATATGGATGTTCCGAACCCGGCCGGGATTGGTGCTTCGTTGCGTGGGTGAGCGCCCGTCCGCAGCGTTTGGGCGGGGGGTTCCGGTGACGCGCGTTCGATATGGATATGCGGTCTTGGGTGGGGCGCTAGTCGGATTCGCAGGGGCCGCTTACATCCTGGATTTTAAGGGCGGATGGCAGGGGCCGATCTCCGGCATGGACGGAATCGGTTGGATCGTGCTAGCGATTACGATCTTTGGGGGCTGGCATCCGGTGCGGGGAGCGTTTGGCGTGTTGTTGTTCGCCTTACTCCAATGGCTCAGCTTGGTTGTTCAACCCAGCCTGCCCGGAATCCCCCCTCAGGTCTTCTACGTGGTGCCATTCCCTTTGATGATTTTCGCATTGCTGCTGACCAATCTAGGAAATGCCGAGTGGGTACAGATGGCCTTGTCTCGACTTCCCGAGTCCCGTCGTCGTCTGGCCTTTCGGATCCTTCACAGCCTCCGGGTCTCTCCGCCGGCCGGATTAGGGATGGCTTTCAAGGAGGAGTAAAAGATGAACGATCCTTCCGGAGCACTTCAAGGGCCTGTAATTAGGAATTCCCTAAATTCAGCCCGGTGTGCCTTTGAGCGGTTATTCACGTGTGTTGCGTTCTAGATTCCGTCTACGCCTATCATAATTTATGGAAAAGCTTCGTATAGGCGCTGGAGGCGGGGTCGCGGGTATGTGCCAGCAGGCTCTACCTCGCTTTTTTTAAATTCAATGCTTTTAAATTCAATGCTTCCCGAGAGGTTTCGCCAATGGAGATTTTTCCCGAGGCCATGGTGCTAGTGGCCGTGGTGCGCAATCCGAGAGACTGGGAATGGATCCGGAAGACTCAGGCGTATCGCATTCCGTTCCGCCATGCCCCGTCACTGACCCCCTTAGTCGACTTTGTGGCCTTCTACCATACGGCTGCCTTTGGGCCCGATCGCTGGTCTATTCGTTACTATGCATTCCTAAGAGGTCACGAACTGGTGCGACGCCGCGACTTGTTTCCTGAGGAACCTAGCCATCCTCGAGCAGGGGAATTGTACTATCTGCTGCAGCTGGGGCCTTTACAGCCGCTTCTCCGTCCGGTGGTCAGCCGACGCTGGCATCGGTTTACCTTCCTTGTGACCACAGGCGAGCGCTTACTTCAGGCCTCCGATCTTTCGGAACTTCCCTTGCAAGGAATCGAACGGCGAATGTTCCGAGGGACGTTGCGCGAGGAGGTTTTAGCGTCCGTCCCATGAAGAGCGCTGAATTAATGCAGATTGCGCGCTTTGCTTAGGGGTGGGCAGGGCATTTCAGAGATAGCCCCGCCCGTCCCTAGGGCGGAATTCCCTTCCCCCAATTCCTTGGGCTGGAAGGAGAACACAGGATAGTATAAGGGCAGTGGAGCCATCTTATCTTAGCCTGGATGAGATGAATGTGATCGAGAAGCAAGCAGGTCAATCAGTGCAGAAAGACCGAATTATATCCTCAGTTGATAAACTCCTCGTCGAACTCGCCGGAACAGATCCTGGTTCTTGCGGAAAATCAACGTTAAGCGGGCTCGTTGCATTTGCGAATCCTTTCCCGGAACTTGGAGACCTCGATCGAGTAAGGCTCGGCGGATCTCCTCGAGTTCCATACCCTGGGGAGCTGTTTTCAGCACTTCCACAATATTGTTCACTAACTCACGGGTGCGTCGACGCCGAGGCACCGTGGTCTGTCGGAACAGACCGATGAGCCCCTCGCCCAAAGCGGGATATTTCTCCAAGAGCTCCATAATATCTTCCAGCAAGCGTAACTGAGCTTGGATGTACTCCCGCCGTTGCTCTATGTCTGCAAGCTGAGATCGAAGCAGGTTGCTTCGACCTTCCAGAATCTCCTTCATTGAATTCATTGAACAACCTCCTGTTTTAGGTATCGAAAGATCGTTAAATTCTTGCCCCTAGCCGCCTCCCTTGGCTACTCCAGCCAGGGGACACCGTTCAGCCCCTCAGGTCGGAGAGCCGAGATGGCGACAGAGGATACATTTTATTTGAAGTTTAACAAATAAACTATATCATAAGTTTTAAATCGAGTCAAATCAGGTTGCGAGCATCTCATTATCTCCAAACAAACGTCAGATCTTTCCCTTATATGAGGCGGAAAGATTTCATCCGTAGGACAGCGGGGACAGTGAGCCATGCCATGCTCAGCTAAAAATATGTCGGACGGTCAAAATCGAAGTCCATAAGATCAACAACAGCTGAGGGATTTTACACTTGTGCATCGTTGTTGCTCCAATGTGATTCTTTAGTTCCCCGAGTGGACACGAGAGGAGAACCTGACGGCCCGAAAGCCTAGGTTCCGTGGGAGCTTAAAGATTATTGAATAACATCGCGGAGAGATCTTATCTACCTAACCACCAAAACCCGCGGGCCGGAATCGAGGATAGATATAGAGGGACGCGAGTAGCCCTCGGTAAGCTGTCCGGAGACCCGTTCGCAAGCCCGCCTGAGGGCACCCCAGGGGGACGTTTTTGAGCGACCCGGATGGATTCCCTCGCGTTGCCCGTTCCTTGCCAAGCTGGACGACAAGGAAGGGAGGGCTACTCCTCTACGCAGTGATGGGCTGTCACTATTCTGAATGAGCTCACAGGCGGAATAGGTAACGCCGTCGCACCCAGGCACTTATGGCATCCATGCCGATTGCTAGAAGAAGCACCCCCAGGAGCACAGTGGTCAGACGAGCGTAGGCCATCGTGCCCAGGTACGCCTGCATGTAAAACCCGATGCCTCCTGCGCCCACCAGCCCCAAGACGGTGGAAGCTCGCACGTTGTACTCGAGCATGAAGAGCAACTGGCTGAGGATCGCGTTGGCACTCTCCGGCCAGAGGACAAAGCGGATCAGATGGCGGCGCTTCGCGCCTACCCCTCGCATGGCCTCCAGGATCTCGGGATCGATCGCCTCAAAGAGCTCCGCATATAGCTTGGCCAGATAACCCACCGTGTAA
>JANXBD010000200.1 GCA_025057635.1 Thermoflexus sp.
GTCCGGGCGGTGCACGCCCATCCCACCCTGAGCGAGGTCCTGGCCGAGGCGGCCCACGCGGTCCTGGGGGCAGCTATCCACGCTTAGGTGCCAATCGCCCCGCTGCCTTAGCGGCGGGTCGGGGTGACCGGGCAGGCAGCGGAGCTCCCTGTCCGGTCACCCCGGATCCCGAGGCCCCAGGGGCGTTCAGGCGCTTCATTCCCATCGGAACCAGCGGGCGGCCAGGATCCCGCTTCCGACCAGGGTGGCCAAGAGAACGCCCAGGTCCTTCCCGTGGGCCTCGAGGGAAGCCCCCGCCCACAGGCCGCGCATCAGCAGCACCACCCGGGTCAGGGGAAGCCCTTCCGAGATCGGGCGCACCGACGCCGGCAGCAGCTCCAGAGGCACCCAGGTGCCCCCCAGGGCCATCAGGGAAAAGGCCAGGATCATCCCGACGGCCTGGGCGGTCCGCGCTGTCGGCACCACAGCGGCGATCAGGAAGCCCAGGCTGATGAAGGCCAGCGTG
>JANXBD010000201.1 GCA_025057635.1 Thermoflexus sp.
AAGAAGACCGCGAAAGTTTCAATCCCACGCTGGTTCGATTGAGGGCCAGTGAGCTGATCGCGACGTTTCGTGAAAAGTGCGAATGTTTCAATCCCACGCTGGTTCGATTGAGGGGGCGCCGGGGTCGGGGTCGGAGTCGGAGTCCCAACCGTTTCAATCCCACGCTGGTTCGATTGAGGGGGGGGAGGGGGCCCCCCGCGCCCCCCCACGCCCCCCGGTTTCAATCCCACGCTGGTTCGATTGAGGGATGATGCTGGTGCTGGGGGATCTTTTTTTAGAGTATGTGGTTTCAATCCCACGCTGGTTCGATTGAGGGTGCCAGTCAGCAGCACAAGTCGACCGTCCAGCGAGAGTTTCAATCCCACGCTGGTTCGATTGAGGGAACCCGGCGTACTGCTGGTCCAGCAATGAGATGTTTGGTTTCAATCCCACGCTGGTTCGATTGAGGGAGCTCGCAGAGGTTGTTGAGCTCATCGAGCAGATGCTGGTTTCAATCCCACGCT
>JANXBD010000020.1 GCA_025057635.1 Thermoflexus sp.
AGCGCTTCGGCTCCCTGGAGGGGATCCGGGAAGCTTCAGTGGAAGATCTGGTGGAAGCGGGGCTCCCCCGCGGGGTGGCCGAACGGTTGAAGGCGGCCCTGGGATGAGGGAAGCAAGGGAAACGGCGCCCGCATGGAATTCCCGGAGGCTCTGGCCATTTACATTCACATCCCCTTCTGCCGCTGGCGCTGCAGCTATTGCGATTTCAACATCTATGCCGGCATGCAGCGCTGGTTCGCCCCCTACATCGAGGCGCTGGGGAAGGAGATCCGCCGCTTCGGCGAGCAGGCCGGGCAGCCCCTCGCGCGCACGATCTACATCGGCGGGGGAACCCCCTCGCTGTTGCCCCTTCCCCTGCTGGCGCGCTTGTTCGAAGCGCTCCACACGGCGTTCCGCATTCCCCCCAGCATAGAGATCACGATGGAGGCGAACCCCAGCGGCCTTTCGGTGGCCTACCTGGAGGAGGTGCGGCGGCTGGGGGTGAACCGGATCAGCTTCGGGGTGCAGAGCGCCCACCATGAGGAGCTGCATCTGATGCGGCGGGATCACACGTTTGAGGACGCGTGCGCGCACATCGCGATGGCCCGCGCGGCCGGGTTCACGAACCTGAACGTGGATCTGATCTACGGGCTCCCGGGCCAGACCCTCACCCGCTGGCAGGAAACGCTGGAGGCCGCCCTGGCGCTGTGCCCCGAACATCTTTCCGCATACGCTCTGATGATCGAAGATCGCACGGCCCTTCAGCGCTGGATCCGGGAGGGGCGAGTTCCGATGCCAGACCCGGATCTGGCGGCGGAGATGTATGAGGAGACGCGAGAACGCTTGGCGGAAGCGGGTTACCGGCACTACGAGATCTCCAACTGGGCCCGGCCGGGCTATGAGAGCCGGCACAACATGGTTTACTGGCGGTATGAGCCCTACATCGGCTTCGGCGCCGGCGCTCACAGTTTCATCGACGGCCGTCGCTGGGTGAATGCGCTTCATCCGAAGGATTACATCCGCCGGATCGAGCAAGGCGAGAGCCCCATCGCGGAGGAGGAGATCCTCCATCCCCGCACCCAGATGGCCGAGATGATCATCCTGGGCCTGCGCCTGGTGGAGGAAGGCATCGAGGACGCGCGGTTCCGCGCCCGCTTTGGACAGGGGATCCCGGAGGTCTACGGATCAGTGGTGAGGGAGCTGGAGGAGCTGGAGCTGGTCTGGTGGGATGGCGCGCGGCTGCGGCTAACCGGGCGGGGGTTGATGCTAGGGAACCAAGTGCTCTGGCGTTTTCTATAGACCTGGGGATAGGAAGGGAGGGATGGTCGGCGGGCCGCCTCGGATGGTCTGCGCCGAGAACGCTCTCATTGACAGATCCATCCAGTCGCGCTAAATTTAAATCGGGATAGGCCCCCATAGCTCAGGCTGGATAGAGCGTTGGCCTCCGGAGCCAAAGGTCGCGGGTTCGAGTCCCGCTGGGGGCTTGATCCAGGGCAACCTATCTTTGGATAGGTTGCCCTGTTGTTTGTCAGGCCCTCCATGTGATGTGAACAGATAAACGAGATCGCCCCCTTTTCTCTTGTTGACTAGGGCAAATCGGTGAGTGCGTTCTTAAGGGCGAGTAGCCATTCAGGAAAAAGGGCTCGGAGGGCGCGCATCGCCTCGGATCACTCGGATCTTTGCGGGGGAGCCTCACGAGCAGCTTCTCGGTAATAATCGATTAGGCGGCTCAGCGCCATCCAGTCGGAGACCAAGCAGACGAAGCCGTTTCCTTGGGGCAGGCAGACATAGGGCCCAAACAGCCACCGGATCCAGCTGCTAGGTAGAGGATAGCCTGTCGTCTCGATGACCAGAACGGCATGGTTGTAGAATGGCTCTACCCATCGTCGGTGACGATAAGGGATGCGGGGAAAAAGTTCGCGGAACACGGTTGGCCGCGTATTTCGGATGCGCCGATAAGAAACCCGAAGAGCGAAGAAGGGGGCTCTCAAGATCAAGGCCTCCGGCCTCGGCTCTACGCCCGAAAGCCGGCTCCCGATCTCCGGGATCAGCCAGATCCCTAGAACCGCACTAGCTAAGATGAGGAGCAGGAAGTCCTGCTCTGGCGGCCAGGGGTACTCCACTGGCCTGAACATGGGAAGAGAATACAAGCCCATAGTCAAGAGCGTGGTAAGCAGGGCAGGTCTTCGATACATCCGAGCCAGCCGCTGGTATAGCAGAAAGGGAAAACGACGGGGACGAATCGCCCGGGATCGTGGCCCTTCCAATGTCGGGCGGATCGTCTCTCGGAGACCGCGAAGAGACATTTCCCGAAGGTGCCTCCTGACGGAATCAGCCACTCTTTTTGGAAGTTAGCCTCAACCCTAATACCCTTTGAGCCAGCAACCTTAATTGAGCTCCTGAAGCTCTCCAGTGACCATGAAAATCACTCGCTCCGCGATGTTGGTCACCCGATCAGCGATGCGTTCTAAGTTGTGGGAGATCCAAAGTAGCCGGGTGGCCCGAAAGATGGTGCGGGGGTCCTGCATCATATAGGTAATCAGTTCCCGATAAATCTGCTCATCCAGGGCATCGACTTCATCATCGCGGGCAGCGGCCGCGCGGGCCTTCTCTGGGTCATGCTCGACATACGCCTCTAGAACCTGCCGCAACATCTCCTTTGCAATTTGGGCCATGCGGGGAATATCTATCAGGGGCTTCAATAGGGGTTCATCAGCCATCTCGATCGTCAGCTTGGCAATCCCTTTGGCGTGATCACCCATCCGTTCCAGGTTCGTGGCACAGAATGTCGCTGCAATGATCGCTCTCAGATCGCTGGCCATCGGCTGCTGGGTGGCAATGGTCTCTAAGCAGGCCTCCTCGATCTGATAGCGCATCCGGTTGATCTCTTCATCAAAGTCGATGACCTCCTGAGCCATCTTCACATCCAGTCGCTTCAGGGCTTCAATACATCGATCGATGGCTTGTTCCACCATCCCACCCAGGCGCAATACATCTTGGCGGATCGCGCTCAGATCGCGCTCCAGCATCACTCGAACCTGCATAGGCCCCTCCTCTCCATATCCTGGCCTAGTCTGCATATGATAATCCCGGATCAAATCCTGATCAATCATGGCCTCTTACACCCCAGAGGGACTGTTAAGGGATCCGCGCGGCTGATCGCAAATCGGCCCGACCAGCGCTCAGGCGGGGCTTGCTTCCTTCATCCTCAAAGGCCAATCTGCTTCCTATATCTATCTCCATAATCTTCGCGCACAGAGCTTTGAATAAGTCGTTTGCCCTGATCGCTTGTTCCTCATGCTGGGTGCTGGGCTATTTCATGATCTTTCGAATGCTGGATCCATCGCTGAAGGATGGGTAACAGCTCTGCACGCATTTGATCTCGAACCCTGCGGAATTCCTCCAGCTGCCTTTCCTCATCCTGGGCCCATCGCCCCGGATCTGGATACCCCACATGCATGCGCTTGACCGGGCCGGGCCAGATTGGGCATTCCTCAGCGGCAGCATCGCATACGGTGAGAATCAGATCGAAGGGCTCGTGGAGGAACTCAGTCAGGGACTTGCTGCGGTGACCCGAGATATCGATCCCGATCTCCCTCATCACTTGGATCGCCATAGGATGGACATAGCCAGCGGGGCGCGTGCCTGCCGAGAATACTTCCACCTGGTCTCCTAGGGCTGTGCGGATTAATCCTTCCGCCATCTGGCTACGCGCCGCGTTGCCCGTGCACAGAACTAAGATTCGCCGCTTACGCCGAACCATTCACCCTCCTATCCGAACCGTCCGGTGATATAATCCTCAGTCCGTCGATCCCGCGGGCGGGTGAAGATCTGCTGGGTTGGGCCAAATTCGATCAGACGGCCTACTCGCTCCTCCCCCGCCAGCATAAAGACGGTGTAGTCGCTGACCCGCGCGGCCTGTTGCATGTTATGGGTCACGATGACGATGGTGTATTCCCGGGTTAGCTCCCGCATCAGATCCTCGATCTTCATCGTAGCGATCGGGTCAAGGGACGAGGCTGGCTCGTCCATCAGGAGCACCTCCGGCTCGGTGGCCAGGGCTCGTGCGATGCACAGGCGCTGTTGCTGCCCGCCGGAGAGCGTCAGCGCATTTTGATGGAGCTTATCTTTCACCTCATCCCACAGGGCGGCCGCCCGCAAGCACCGCTCCACGATCTCATCCAGCTTCCGCCGGTCCCGGACTCCATGGATGCGGGGACCGAAGGCCACGTTCTCGTAAATGCTCTTGGGGAACGGATTCGGCTTCTGGAAGACCATTCCAATGCGCCGTCGGACCTCCACCACATCCACATCGGGGGTGTAGATGTTAACCCCCTCAAAGAGGACCTTCCCTTCCACCCGAGCGGAGGGGATGAGGTCGTTCATCCGGTTGAAGCAGCGCAGGAGCGTGCTTTTGCCGCACCCGGAGGGACCGATGATCGCGGTGATCCGGCGGCGGGGGATTCGGAGGTTGACCTCTTCGATTGCCGGACGGCCGTCATAGTAAACCGTAAGGTTTTGCGCCTCCAGAATGATCTCCTCCATCGCTGGCTTCCCTTTCCCTATATATTAGTGTGCTCAAAGGCAGTTCGAATGGTCACCATTGATAACGGCGCTGCAGGCGATTTCGCAGATAGATCGCGAACGCGTTCATGGAGAGCAACACTACCAGCAGCACCAGAATGGCCCCCGCCGCTAGGCGGTGGAAACCCTCCTGGGGGCGGGATACCCAGTTGAAAATCTGGATCGGGAGCACGGTGAACTTGTCCAGAGGCCCCCTTGGATCGAAGGCGATGAAGGTGAGAGCCCCGATGGTGATCAGTGGGGCGGTCTCCCCGATGGCCCGGGAAAGGGATAGGATGATTCCCGTGAGGATCCCTGGGAAGGCCACAGGCAGCACCTGGTGGCGGACGACCTGCCACCGGGTAGCCCCTAAAGCGAAGCCCGCCTCCCGCAGGCTCATCGGCACCGCTCGCAATGCCTCCCGGGAGGCCGTGATCAGGATGGGCAGGATCAGCAGGCTGAGGGTGAGAGCGCCCGCTAGAATGCTCCGTTCCAGCCGCATTCCTCGCACGAAAAGCTCTAGGCCCAGGAGGCCGTAGATGATCGAGGGAACCCCTGCCAGGTTGTTGATGTTCAGCTCGATGAGACGAGTCAACCGATTCCGAGGGGCATATTCCTCCAGATAGATCGCCGCCGCAATCCCCAGCGGCACCGAGAACAAGGCGGTTAGGGAGATTACCCACAGGGTCCCCAGCAACGCGGAACGGATGCCAGCCTGCTCGGGAAAGCGTGAAGGATAGTTGACGAAGAAACTCCACGATAGAACGCCGAGGCCCCGGCGGGCCACATCCAGCAACAACAGGGTCAGCGCCACCAGGCCAATCGTAGTGGCGGTCAACGCGATTCCCTCGAAAACCCTCCCGATGAGCTCCCGCCGTTTCCGAAGCTCCATGGGCTCCTTTCCGCCTTAGAACCCCCTGAGGAAGAAGCACTGCCCAAACCGGCCCGGGGGCCGACCGATTGTCTGAGCACGCCCCGGGATCAGCGATACACCTCGCGATAGCGCTGGATAATCCGGATGGCAATCATGTTCAGGGCCAGCGTGAACAGGAAGAGCACCAGACCCACCGCAAAGATGGTTCGAAACTCCAGGGTGCCGTGAGGAGTATCCCCCAGGCTGACCTGGACGATATAGGCGGTCATCGTCTCGATCGCCCGCCGTGGATCCAGCGTCAGGATCGGGCGCTGCCCAGCTGCAATGGCCACGATCATGGTCTCCCCGATCGCCCGGGAGGCGGCCAGGATGAACGAAGCCACGATCCCGGAGAGGGCCGCCGGGACTGCCACCCGTAGGGCCACCTCCAGGCGCGTGGCCCCTAGGGCGTAGGCGGCCTCCCGAAGCGAGTTGGGCACCGCATACAGGGCGTCCTCGCTGAGGGAAGAGACCAGCGGGATGATCATGATGCCCATGGTGAGGCCCGCACTGAGCGCGTTAAATGTCTCCAGATTGGGGATCACCCGCTTCAGCAAAGGGGTAACGAACAAAAGGGCGAAGTATCCATAGACCACTGTGGGAATCCCCGCTAGGATCTCCAAGATGGGTTTGATTATGGCTCGCACCCGAGCGGGGGCATATTCGCTCAGATAGATGGCGCTCAGCAGACCTACAGGGATTGCCAGGGCCAGAGCCACCGCCGAAGTGAGCAGCGTCCCCGCCAGCAGCGGCGCGATCCCGAAATGCTTTTGAGCGAACAGAGGCGTCCATTGCGTATCGGTGAGGAATTCAACGAGCGAAACCTGTTGGAAGAAAGGGAGGGCCTCAACGAGGAGAACTATAACAATCCCTATTGTGGTGAACACGGAAATCATAGCGGCGAAGAACAGAAGGCTCTGGATAGCCAACTCCCCCCATTCTCGCCACTGAGCGGCTATCCCTCGCTGGAGCCGTGCGCGTGTGATGAGCGCTACGGGACGTGTAGTCAGCTCCATAGATTCAACCCCCTTTATGTAGCCTATCATCCAAGCTGAATTCCTATCACAATCGCATCCACTCCTCAGGGACCTTTGTATGCCGGATCATCAGTGCGCAGGCATGTCATTCATATTGAGATGGCAAGATGATTGGATCCATCTAGGTGAGGATGACAAACAGCGCAGTTCTTTCTAAATAGCTCAAATCCAAAACGAACAAAGGCAGGGAAGATAACGTGAAGACATGAAGGTAGGGCATGGAGAGCAAATCCCTATAAGGGCTGGAGTCATGTCCTCCACTTTCCATGTCAAGTCTCTAGGACCCTTTGTGTCACCGATTACGCTGGGCTTAATTATACATCCGCTACGTTCATTATAGGCTTGCCCTTGCCTGCGATCTCCGCGCGGCAAGAGGAAAGAAAGGGCTCCAGAATCCCCAGACATTCACCCCTTGGTCAGTTGCGGCATTTGAGAAAAGCAGCGGGTCGGACATAAGAAGATGCCCGACCCGCTCACTAAGCCATGGCTCACTCGGGGGTTACTGCTCAGCCTTGAAGAGATCCTCGATGCTCACCCCGACCTGGGGGCCGCCCTTGAAGACGGTGCCCAGCTTGCGAGCGTCGAAGCGCTTAAGGGCGAGCTCATAAAGGCCATCGGGCAGCGGGATGTAACCCACCTGCTTGACCAGCTCCCGTCCCTTCGTAAGGTGGAACCGAACGAAGGCTTGCACCTCCGGGCGGTCCGCCGCTTTGCGGTTCACGTAGATGAACAGCGGCCGCGAAAGAGGCTGGTAGGTGCCATTCCGAACCGTCTGCTCCGAGGGCGCCACGCAACCATTTCCGCCGTCAATCTGCAGGGCCTTGAGCTTGTCCTGGTTCTCGAGGTAATAGGCCAACCCAAAGTATCCGAGGGCAAACTTGTCGTTGGCCACACCTTGCACCAGGACGTTGTCGTCCTCGCTGGCGGTATAGTCGCCCCGGCTAGCGCCCGCCTTCCCCATGATGGCCTCAGTGAAGTAGTCGAAGGTGCCGCTATCGGTTCCTGCGCCAAACAGGCTGAGCGGCGCGTCGGGCCAGTTCGGATTCACTTGGTTCCACTTGGTGATCTTGCCCTGAGCCTCTGGCTCCCAGATCTTCTTGAGCGTTGCGACATCAATGCAGGCCACCCAATCGTTCTGCGGGTTCACCACCACCGACAGGGCATCGTAAGCCACGGGAAGCTCGATGAACTCAATCCCGTTCTGCTGACAAGCTTCCATCTCCGAGGATTTAATCGGACGGGAGGCGTTGGAGATGTCTGTCTCCCCGGCGCAGAACTTCTTGAAGCCACCGCCGGTGCCGCTGATGCCCACCACCACTTTCACCTTGGGGTTGGCTTTCTGGAACTCCTCCGCCACCGCCTCTGAAATCGGATAGACTGTGGAGGAGCCATCAATCTTGATCTCGCCGCTCAATTCCGGTGTTGGCGTCGGAGCGGGCGTCGGCGTGGGAGCTTGTGTCGGGGTAGCAGGCGGAAGGGGAACTTCGGTTGGGGTTGGCTCCACCGCTGGCGTGCACGCCCCTACAATTAGGGCCAGCACCACGACGACAACAGCAAGGGCGGAACGCGATTTCGGACTCATCTTCATCCTCCCTGAACGAAATTTGGATTCGCTCGGAAAACGAAGGCCCATGCCTCGTTTTCCTACTTCAGACCACAACGGATGCTAGTGGCCTGACGTCGGAAAACCAGGAAGCCTTTCTCATCCGGCCTTGCGTATTCGTGCTGGCTGCTTGATCCGCACACTTGTTGAGCGAAGCTCCATTGGAATTTGCTGTTCCTCCAAGAATCGCCGAAGCGCCTCGCTCTCTGGGAGACTGAGCAATACTTGGCGCTCCTCTCGCCGCAGGAGGATATGATAGTAAGGCCGCCACCCGGTCTCCCGATATACGTAGACAGGCGGCTCAATCGTCCATCCTGTGTCCAGTGCAAATTTCAAATCCACTAGCTCTGCATAACCAGGATGAAGACCTTCGGCATGACGGCGCAATGCATTCCAGAAGCTCAGGCACTCCGAGGATTCATCGATGGTGGTCACCGGCATGTTTTCCCTCCCGAGAGAGCAGGATCCTTCCCAGAGCACAGAACCCACGGGTTTAGGCGGAATCCTCCACATCTATGCTTCCAAGCCCCAAATCAGGCCAGTGTACGCCACGCCCGCAATTCCCAACGTAGCGCTTCCAGACGCTCCATCTCCGCCAACAGGCTCCGGAGGCGAATTCCCTCCTCGTCCTCCCCTTCCCGGACGAGGCGGGTAAGTTCCTCCCGCAGCCGCCGAAGTCGCTCGTCCACCTGCAAGACTGTCTCCATTTGCCCCTCCCGTTTCTCAACCTCGCCTTGAGTTTAGGACGACTCGAGGAAATGAGAACCAAGGGATCTTTTGCTTTTCGTTAAAAGAAAGTTAAGTCTTTTTCACAATGTTCTTGTGCCGGATGAAGCCCTCATCGAAGAACCCGTAAGGAAGTGAGGAATCGTCTGAAAAGTCCCGGGGATCCGATGAGATGACATGGCGGCTCACCTGCTCTACAATCAGAAGAAAATCGCCGTTCATACTATCCTTTTGATTCAAAATACATCTTTCATTTTTTCATATTCATATTCATATCATAAGGCGGGGGCTGAAAGCTCCTCGCCCTTAGGATATTCGGTGCGTGGTTAGAAAGGTGTTCGACAAGCCCGAGGGGAGTTGCGTCGCGGAAAAGAAGGAGTAGGAGAGGGGGTGTAGGATGACAGTTCTGCTCGATCGATTACGCCAAACTCTCGAGGACGAGCAGCTTCGATTGATCTGAGAGCTGGCCCAACTGGATACTCGAGCCCCGGAAGGGATCGGTTATCATAATCACCTTGCCGATGATGCAACGGATGTGATGGATCAGACCACTCGGGCTACGCTGCGCCAGCATCTTGAGGCTCGTCTTCGAGAGGTGGAAGCAGCGCTACGGCGGATGGAGGAGGGCACTTATGGAATCTGCCAGGCATGCGGTCGGCCCATCGATGTAGCTCGCCTCAAGGCGATCCCCTTCGCCGCCTTCTGTCTGGAGTGTCAATCCAAGCGGGAACGCGGATGAAGGTTTTCCTCTGATCTCCATATCAGCCCGGTGAGGAGATGACCCTAGATTATACTCGTATGAGGACAGGGATCCTAATCGATCAAGGAGGCCATATCGAATGAAGCGCCGCTGGATTATGAGCATGGTCGCTTTGTTCACTTTTGCCGCTGATCAATTGAGCAAAGCGTGGGTGCGGGCGAACCTGACCCTCCATGAGTCCTGGGCTCCCATCCCGGCTGTGGCCGAATATTTCACCTTCACTCATGTGACTAACACGGGCATCGCTTTTGGCTTGTTCCGAGAGTGGGGATCGATCCTGGTCCCCGTGGTTGTGGGGGTCATCGTGCTTCTCTTGTTTTACACCTATCGACTGTCCGCTGCGCGCTGGCCGATCCAGCTTGCCATAGGCCTGCAACTGGGTGGAGCTTTTGGGAATCTTGTCGACCGCCTTCGGTTCGGTTTTGTCACGGACTTTCTGGATTTTAAGTTCTGGCCGGTCTTTAATCTGGCTGACAGCGCGATTGTAATCGGGATGCTTCTCCTACTGATCCTGCTGAGCCTAGAAAAGCGCGCATCATCCCATCCATTCGTTTCCTCCCAAGCTCAAGACCGCCAGCAGGATGTGCGAAGACAGTCTCAGGACGCTTGGGCAGAGGACAAAGATTCGAATAGCGACAGCCAAAGCTGATGGCAACGGAAGCGGGTTTGATATCAAGACAAGATATGCCATGCCTGCGATTGAGGTGTTGCATCTGCGTAAGCATTATCGGGTTCACGAGAAAGCTCCCGGCCTCACGGGATCGCTGCAAGCCTTCTTCCGCCGCCGTTACCGAGTGATCCATGCGGTGGAGGATATCTCATTCACCATCGAGGCGGGGGAGGTTGTCGGCTTTCTCGGACCGAACGGGGCTGGCAAGACCACCACTCTCAAGATCCTAGCTGGTCTTCTCCACCCCACGGCAGGAGAGGCACGAGTGCTGGGGTTTATCCCTCAACGCCGAGAGCGAGCCTTTTTGCGGCAGATCACATTGGTGATGGGTCAGAAGCAGCAACTGCTGTGGGACCTCCCTGCCATGGAAACGTTTCTGCTGAATCAAGCCGTCTACGGCATCCCGGAAGTGGAGTTCCGGCGCACGCTGAACGAACTGGTGGAGTTGCTGGATCTGGAAGGATTGCTCACCAAGCAGGTCCGCAAGCTCAGCCTAGGCGAGCGAATGAAGTGTGAGCTGGCGGCGGCCCTTCTCCATAGCCCTCGTGTGCTGTTCTTGGACGAGCCCACCATCGGGCTGGACGTGACCATGCAGGCTCGGATCCGGGATTTCATCCGGGAATACAATCGCCGGGCCGGGGCCACGGTTTTGCTCACCAGTCACTATATGGCGGACGTGGCAGCCCTCTGCCGCCGGGTGCTGGTGATCCACCGAGGTCATTTACTTTATGACGGCGACCTAGAGGCGCTGGCGGAGCGAGTGACTCCTTACCGCATCGTGCGGGTCACGATGGCCCAGCCAATCCCGATGAGCGCCCTCACGCCGTTTGGCGAGGTGCTGAGCCTGAACTCCCACCGAGCGGAGTTGCGGGTTCCCCGTGCCCGAACGGCGGAGGTCGCCGCTGCCCTCCTGAATGCTCTCCCGGTGACGGATCTAGCTGTCGAGGAACCGTCAGTGGAGGAAGTCATCCGTCGCGTCTTCGCGGAGGCAACACCGCTGGAGCCCGAACTTGCTGCTCAATGGCCAACGCCTCTGGGAGAAACTGGACTTGAGGCGAGGGCCCGGGAATAGCAGAGACGAAGAGGATTGAATGGTGGCGTTCTTGATCGTCCTATGAAGGCCATGGGCTTCGGTCGAGCCGGCTGCGTCTTAGGCCACCTGGGCCCTCTGCCCGTATCGGGAATGCTCCTCCCTATCCTGCTCTGGACTGCGAAATCTCATAGAAGGGAAAGCGAAAGGGAGGTGAGGTGGGCAGCAAAGCTGCCCGAGGGGCTTCCTCAAGCCCCGGGCGTATAACAGGGCTGTCACGAGTTTGCCTAAACTCCATCGTTACGAAAGATCGGAGCCATGAAAATCGCCATCCCAACCCCTTCCCAGCCATTCTATCCCTCCGAAGGGCTGGCTGCTCTGAGTGCTACCCTTCGGGCTTATCCGACACTGCTTCGCATCTATTGGGCGCGAACGCTGGAATACCGAGTCCAGATTGTGATCTGGATCCTTTCCGGTGCTGTGCCGCTGGTTATGCTGGCCGTCTGGCTCTCTCTTGCTCAGGAAGGGCCTATCGGATCCTTTGATGTGGGGACGTTCGTAGGGTACTACTTAGCCGCCATCTTCCTGCGCCGGATGACTGGGGTTTGGATCATCTGGGATCTCGAGCGGGACATCCGAACGGGAGGGTTAGGCGCGCGGTTGTTGCGCCCCCTTCACCCTCTGCATTACGATCTGGCCCGCACCGTGGCCTCTCGCCCATTCCAAGCCCTGTTGGTCGGCCCCCCCATCGCCCTCGTGCTCTATCTATATCCAGGCCCTCAGCTAGATCTCTCGTTGATCAACCTAATCCGGGTGATGGGTGCCACGTTTATGGCTATGCTGCTTGAGTTCTTCTTTCAATATGCGATTGGCCTCACCGCCTTCTGGACCTCACAGGCAGTGGCCATTCATGAAGTCTGGTTCTTTATCAAGTCGTTGGGATCCGGATATGTGATTCCTCTAGCATTGATGCCAGAAGGCATCCAGCGGCTACTGGAATGGACGCCATTCCCTCTGTTGCTCTCATTTCCACTGGAGATGATGCTAGGAAGGCTTCCATCAGAACAGATCGTCCGAGGCTTTGTCGGTCAAGGCCTATGGCTGCTCCTGGCGATCACGCTGATCACCTTCCTCTGGCGGCTGGGAATCCGACGTTATGAAGCGTTTGGCGCATGAGCGAATGCCATCATCTGGCGCGCAAGATCCGAGCTTTGTGAGAATAGACAAAGATGTGGACGCTCCTCTAGGAGATTTAAGAAAGAGCCTCGTATGCTCTCTCCATGGGGGCGTCTGGATCAAGCCGGTTGCCCGAAGCTGCATGCGGTGTCATTCACATTTCCCTGTGGGCTGGTGCAGCCCATGCAGGAAGCCACTCCTTCTGCCCACAAGACCCTCCTGGTCTGATAGCCCGCTGGAACGTTCAAGTCCATGTTGTTCAGTAAGCTCAAGCAGAGACGTAGAGATCGCAGCGCGACTTTTATAAATGGAGAAAAGGAGCTGATGTCAACGGTTTTGCCCGTGGGAAAGCTTCCTCTGGAGATAATGCGGCGTCTGTTGGATTTCCCGATACTGGATCCGCGGGTGCGGCTTGGGCCGGGGATTGGCCTGGACGCAGCAGTGATCGACATGGGCGACCGCTATCTGGTGGTCAAGGCGGATCCCATCACGTTTGCCACCGATGCCATCGGATGGTATGCCGTTCAGGTTAACGCCAACGATCTTGCGACCACCGGTGCTCTCCCCCGCTGGATGATGGCGATTCTTCTCCTGCCGGAGGGTCGCACAGATCTGAACTTGGTTGATCGGATCTTTCAGCAGCTCCGCTCCGCCTGCGAAGCGCTAGGGGTCACGTTGATCGGTGGTCACAGCGAGGTGACGTATGGGCTAGATCGACCAATCGTGGCCGGGTTCATGCTAGGGGAGGTGGCTCGGGATCGGCTGATCACGCCGCGCGCTGCCCGCCCCGGCGATCTGGTGATCCTAAGCAAACCGATTGCGATTGAGGGCATCTCTGTTATCGCCCGTGAGAAGCGGGCAGAGCTATTGCCGATCTTCGGAGCGGCTTTTCTCGATCGATGTGCTGATTTTCTTTACGACCCCGGGATCAGCGTGCTGGAAGATGCTCAAATTGCTCTAGGGGCAGGTCGAGTCCATGCCATGCACGATCCAACCGAAGGTGGGCTGATCACTGGGCTCTGGGAACTGGCTGAGGCGACTGGGCTGGGGATTCGGATCAACGGTGAGGCCGTGGCCATCTATCCGGAGGCCGTGGCACTGTGCCAGCATTATGGGTTGGATCCCTGGGGACTACTGGCCTCCGGGTCGCTGCTGATTGTCGCTCCGCCTGAAGACGCATTAGCGATTCGGGATGCGCTGATCGCCCGTGGACGAGCGGCCGCCATCATCGGAGAGCTACAATCCGCAGAGGAAGGCGCATGGATCGAACGCGCTGGCCAGCGGGAGCCCCTTCATCCCTTCCCTCGGGATGAGCTGGCCCGGCTGTTCGAGTGATTTCTGAGCGCAGGCATCACACGCGGCCCTCAAGTATTTATATTAGAAATCGAAAACCGGCTGGGGGTTTTCTTAATGTTGTTCTTGTTTGGCTGTCCTCTCGTCCCTTCTTTGTCTTAGGCTTTAGTGTCACTTGACAGGTGGCTTGCCTAGGCGTGGGGGTGAATGCTTCAGCGCCTTATACTTTGAATACGTTATAATTTTTATGAATAGCCATCCTACTCAAGAGATCATCTAACCCTTAGCCATCTCGAAGCGATTAGAGTCTTGGGGGTCCCGATGATAGCCGTCATATTTGGTCTTCTTGGACTTATCTTTCAGGTAGCGGATCGCTGTATTCCCCCGGATGGGAATACGAAATTCTGTCCCTGGCAAAGCTCGACTCAGGAGGCCCCGCGAGCCTCCGCAAGCCAGGCAGCGAGCTCCTTGGGAACCTATCAAGGCCAGAGCAAGCTGTCTGACCAGCCTCTTTTGCCATACACGTATGCCCTTCTGAAAGTGCCAGTTCAAACCTATCGCTCGGTAGAAGATGCCATCAATGGCGGTTCCCCACGACGGATTTTCTCGGCAGGAAACGTATGGGTCAGCGTGCACGGCCGAGTAGAGGCAGGAGGAAAGGTGTTCTATCGGATCAATCCCGATGAATATGTTGAGGCTTCGTATCTGTCTTTCAGCGTTCCATCTATTTTTCGCGGCATTGCCCTCGCAACATCGCCGAGCCGCCCCTTTGGCTGGATCATTCAGAACACCCAGCCCGTGGAGGAACCCGGTCAGTCTCCACGCCCGGATGCTCCTGTTCTAAAGCGTTATACGTTGATTGAAGTGGAAGAGATTCGAAGTGTCGGGAATCAGAAATGGTATCGGGTGAGCCCAAATCAGTGGGTGATGGAGCAGACGGCAGGACTCGTATATCCCACTTCTCCTCCTGAGGGTGTTCCTTCCGGTGCAAAGTGGATCGAAGTGAACCTTCGCGAGCAAACTTTGGCAGCCTATGAGGGAGACCGGATGGTATACGCAACGCTGATCTCCTCTGGACGAGCGCGCACCCCTACTGTCACTGGGCTTTTCCAGATTCGGATAAAGGCCCGCACCGCTCGAATGGATGGGAACATCTTTGGATATTACTATCTGGAGGATGTCCCATGGACAATGTTCTTCTATGAGCGTTATGCGCTTCACGGGGTTTACTGGCATGACCAGTTTGGCTTTCCACAAAGCCGGGGATGTGTGAATCTATCGCCGATAGATGCGCGCTGGCTGTTTGAGTGGGCAGAACCCCGCGGAGACAGGCCCTTTGTGCAGGCGACTCCGGAGCGCCCCGGCACATGGGTTTGGATACATCCGTAAAACGCCGCAATCCGTTCGTATGACGTGAGCAATGAGGCTACTTGCTTCGCCGTCTCGCTATCGAGTTGGCATATGCAAAGCGTAAGCTAAAATTAAGAATAGGCCTGTAAGAGCAACTGATTCGGAGAGGTTCATGTGGTTCCGTTCGATCTAATTTACGCATTTGCAGGTGGGGCATTCATCATTGGCCTTCTGTCTGGATTGGTGCTCGGGCTTGTCCTTCGCGGAGGGAGAGAGGCGAGCGGTCTTGGTATCTCTCCATCCTCGAAGATGAAAACAGGGATCGCCTTAGTGAAAGACCCAGATGGTGCCTGGTGGTTGGAGATCGGGAAACGACGCTACCAACATCTTCAAGAGATTTATGATGATCAGACCGCCATGCTGGTTTTGGAGGCGTTTCAGGCGATCCGAGGGATGGCGGAGGGTTCGGCCGAACGCCTTCTTCCCATCTCTGGGACTGCCCCTTCAATGCCAGCCCTCGCTGAGCAACTGGATCACATCCTTCAGGAACTGCTTCGCCGCTATCCAGAGCTCCCCTATCGGGCTGTTCGCTTTGAGACCCTTCCCGACGGCACCCTTGGGATTATCGCCGGTGGTCAACGCTATCGTCATCCGGAGGAGGTGCCCGATCCCCAGCTCCGCGCTCTCCTGCAGGAAGCTATTCAGCGATGGGAAGGAGGAAAAGGGGCGGGCTAAGGTGCTCCCGCATGGCAGATCGGGCAGCTTCCAGGCCCGATGAATTTGCGGATGAGCCGGGCCATGTTGTGGCTTATGTTTCTTGGCTCCACCAGCGGTAATCCAGATCTGGAAACACCCGATCCAGCTCCCAGTATTCCTCCGCGAGGCTCTCATCCGGGCGCCCCGCCTCGATAGAGCGGCAGAGTGCTTCGAAACGTTCCAGGTGGGTTATGAATCGCTCGATCGCATAGGCGCGTGCTTGCCCGGTCGTCATCAGGAAGGGCCAGTCGCTGGCCTGCAACAGAAGCAGCTCCCGGGCTGCCTGGTTCAGAACCTTCCGGGTCGCTGCGTCAGCCTCGGAATGCTGAGTGGCTAGCCGTTCCATCCGGGCCTCCGCCTCATAAATCGGTTCCCATATCCAGTGGGTCTCCGGGTTGTCCCACGTCCAATGCCCGCCTCCCAATCCCCAGCTGGATTCCGGAAGCACGAGCACTTCCTGGGGAGGAAACGTCTCCACATAATCCCGGGCTGTGGTTAGCCTAATCTCGTCACTCTCGACCAAGCGCCGCAGAACAGCCCGGATCCAATCCACCCCCTCAAACCACCAATGTCCAAAGAGCTCCGCATCGTAATTCGAGGCGATCAGGCCAATCTGACCGGTCTTTCGATGAAACTCTCTCAGGAGATCATGCACGAGATCGACGAGGTGTTGGGCATGCTGCTCCACCTTGTAGGCTGCCCACTCCGGATGATAATAATCCTTCTCCCCCAAATCCACCTTGCCTGTCACCCGCCAGTACTGTAATCCGGATCGCCCATCTTTCTTATGGAACTCCCGATAATCGAAATCACCAGGATATCCCCAATCCGCCGACCACACTTGCATCCCGGTCTGATTGTTGCGAGCCACCACGGCCACGCCGGAGTGTTCCCTAGCTGGCATATCTGTGCGAGCCACATAGTAGGGAAGATAAGTCGTTCCTCGAACCTGCTCTACCGTTTCAAAAGGGATCACATAGTGGCGCACAATCTGGCCGTAAGGCCCGATGGCCTCACCGGCCGCTTTGCCTACCGGTCGTCCTCCTTCCACGGCATGGGTTTCGGCGAAGAACAGGCGGAACCCCTCACGGGCAAGGAAAAACTCCAACCCCGGCCGGATGCTCCCATCGGGCTGTCGGTAAGCCGGCCGATATGCGCATTCCGGAAGCCAGATGGAGAACGGATCCCTTCCAAAGAACCGCCGGTAGGTCTGCGCTCCCACCCGCAATTGCCCTCGAATCGAGGAGTCTCGGGAAAGGAGGGGAAGATAACCATGAGTTGCTGCACTCGTCACCAGCTCCACGATGCCCCCATCCTGAAGGCGCCGGAAGGCTCCCATCAGGTCCTTCCCATAACGTTCGGTGAAATGCCGGAGCCGACGGTCGTAGAACTCCACATAAAATCGGGCTAGCTCCCGTAGATGAAAGTTCCCTTCCGCTTCAAAGCGCGCAATATCCTGTTCGGCCCGGCTCTTCCGGTCTATCGCGTATTCGATAAAATGCTCTTGAATTAAGGGATCAGCCAGTTGATCCGCCAGCACAGGGGTGAGACTGAGGGTCAGGCGGACTGGAATCCCCTGCTCGTAGAACTCGTAAAGGGCATCCAGGAGCGGCAGATAAGTCTCTGCAATAGCCTCGTGCAGCCACTCCTCTCCATGCGGCCAGCGTCCTGCTCGACGGCAATAAGGAATATGGGCATGGAGAACGAACGTGAAGGCACCGATCTTCATAAGTGGCATTCGGACATTCCCTCCTCTTGGGATTGTTCCTCCATGATAGCTGGAAAGTCTGAATCCCAGCCGTTGCCGCAGGCGATTTCACAGCTCCTGTGCGCCTCTTCAAGCAGATGGGGCTGGTTTCTTCTTTATATTTCCCTAGTTCATGCGCTCCAGGCGCGCTAGGGCTTTTAGCCGTGCAAATATAACAATTGGATCCCCTGCTCTCAGCACCCGATTATCCGAAGTATAGAAGTCCACCCCCTCTAGACCGAAGCGCACTAAGCAGAAAGATCTAGATCCTGCTCGATCTCCCGAATGGTCTTACCTCAACGGCGAGGGTCTAGGTTGATCGTTGTGCCGCTCCGGTTTAGCGGGACGCCGTCAATAAACGCAGAGTGCCGCGCGGCCGCGCTGGTGGCGGCGGTGGTGAAGGCCGGAAGCCACCAGGGCGGAGGCGCTAAAGGCAGCAAGGCCTTAGCGAATGTCCTCTGACGGCTGGGCGTCAGACATCCGTAGGACAACCCGGATGGACGGGTTGGGTTCCTGCGCGATAAGGGCGATGCTCAGGTTCGCAACATCGTCCTCTGGGCCGACGATCAGGGCCGAGGCAACCCGCACCCCGGCCCTCTTCAGCACCTTCTGTTGCCATGCGTTCCCTACAATCACTGCGATCTCTTCCCGTCGGATGAGATTCCGCAGGTATGCTGAAATCACTCACCCCGATGACGGTTGCTTGCGGATACCGTAAGAGCCCGCGGGCTGGTGCTGATTCATCGATTCTATCTCCAGCATCGAAGTCCATATCCTTTTGCTGGAACCCGAGCTGAGGAAACCGCGTCGGAACGATCCGCCTCTCGGGTGGATTGTTTATTACTTACAGTTCTTACCATAGTCTCGACTAAAGAAAAACGCTCCACCATCGCGGTGGAGCGTTTCTCAAATCGTTGCAGATCGGATCAGGGTGCGGGCCCGACGGGATTTGAACCCGCGATCTCCGCCTTGACAGGGCGGCGTGTTAGGCCAGGCTACACCACGGGCCCGTTTAACATTAATATATCACACGAATTAGGGAACCGTCAAGGTTGCATCGGAAGGTTCAGGACAGAAAGGGGAGCCTCATCTTTCTCTTGTTTTCCCATCCCTCAGCCTCGGCGGCTGTAGGGGAAGAGAGGGCTTTGTCGATGTTGGAGCTCAAATCGTCCGGTTCTGGAAAGTGAACCCTGTAGTCTTTTTAGCCTGGAGAGGGTAAGGGTGAGCTGTCTCGCCGGAGTCTGAGGGAGACGGCTTTTACGCTTTTCCCAAGCTCGCATTTCGTGGGGTAGGCGAAGGACTAAAATAGCGTGAGCTGCTTGGGCTCCTCGGGGGGAGCTTCTTCCTCTGCTTGCCCCAGACCCGCTAGGAACGCCCCCAGTCTTTTGAAATCCTCTTCCACCGTGCGCCTGAGGGCTGGCTGGTGGAGGGCCGCCGCGGGATGATAGATTGGGAAGATCACCCGATCCCCTACCCGGATCGGCTTTCCGTGTGCATGGGAGATCTTCGCATTCGGCAACCAGTGGGCAAGAGAATATCGCCCTAAGGTGACGATCACCTTCGGGTTGATCAGCGCCACCTGGCGATCCAGATACGGGCTGCACGCTTCAATTTCGTCCATATAAGGATCTCGGTTGCCAGGCGGCCGACACTTGATCACATTCGTGATGTAAACCTCCTCCCGTTTTAGGCCGATGGAGGTCAGTAACTCGTTCAGAAACGCCCCGGCCGCCCCGACAAACGGTCGGCCCTGGCGATCTTCATGGAAGCCCGGCGCCTCGCCGACGAACATCACCCGAGCGTTCCGGGGCCCTTCGCCGGGCACAGCGAAGGTTCGCCCCTGCGCTAGAGGACACTTCGTGCATCCTCGCACTTCCTGATGCAGCCCCTCTAGTTCGTCCATCCGGCATCTGCTCCTTTTAAAGGATTCGATTCATCGTTGGAACGATATGCTTTTCTTCCTTTGCCCTTAGCGCTTGAGGCAGCCCAAGATCATCCTACGCGTCCTCGAAAGCATGCATATACTAAGGTGGGATGCAGAGATTTAGAGGCGCGGCGTAGAGGGAATCAACCCTCCACATCGGGCCTTGGGGAGTCGGACAGCGCAAGGCATCCTGAATGTCCGCAGCGTTCCTTCCTTAATGCTGCGCGCTTATTGAAGCATGGGAGAAGGGAGTTTGGCAAGATCTAGGAGACATACGAGGGACGAGAGACGATGTGGTTCATCCTGTTTTTTGGCTCTTAGAGGGTGTTGCATGAGGCAGAATCTGGGTTAGAATTCCGAAAGATCGTGGTGTGGATTAATCTTTATCTATCGGAGCGGTGTTGGATGAACTGGCTGGATCAGTTGCCGTCACGCACGCGCACGCTGTATGTGGTGTTCATGAGCATCATTTTAGTGACGCTCCCTTGTTATGCGCTAGGCGGGATAATGCTAGCGATGGCACGGCCTTCCGGGCCATTTCAGATTACTCCGACTGCCGTATTCCCAACGCTGACGCCGTTGCGCCTCACACCATGGATAGTTTCAACTCCCACCTTCCCCTTTGGCCCAACCGAAACCCGGCTTCCGACTCCCACGCAATGGGTGCCGCCGACTTTCACGCCTACCTTCACTCTTACACCCTCTCGCACCCCCACGGTGACACCTACGCTGACGCCGACTGCGACATCTACTATGACCCCGACGTCCACGGTGACGCCATCCGTAACACCGACCCACACGGCGATGCCTACCTCGACACCAACGCCGACACCAATCCCGACTCCCACCTCCACACCTATCCCGACCCTCACGCCAACCCAGCCTCCAATGCCGACTGTCACGGCAACACCGGAGCCTCCTACGCCCACGGGAACTCCAACCTCAGTCTCATCAGCTTCAACGCCCAGTCCGACCCTGACGACTACGCCATCTTTCGCTCCCTCTCCATAATGTTTGAATTCCGCAAAGATCCTTTGAAGGCCGATCGGATGAGGATCTTAGTTCTCTCCGATATTCATGGGAATTTGGAAGCATTAGAGGCTGTGCTGGCGGATGCGGGAACCTGGGATGCGCTCTGGTTCTTAGGGGATCTGGTGGGCTATGGACCAGACCCGGTGGAATGTATTGATCGCATCCAACGTCTGGCGGCAATTGCTCTAGCTGGCAACCACGATTTAGGTGTGATTGGTCGAGTGCCTCTCGCGGTCTTTAGCTCTGCCGCTCGGGAGGTGCTGGAGTGGACGCGAGGACAGCTTCCGCGCCGCCATGTGGAATACCTAATGAGCCTCTCTGTCCAAACGGAGCACGATGGAATCACCCTGGTGCATGGGAGCCTGCGGGCCCCGATCTGGGAATATGTTCTGGATCCTTGCACGGCCTGGGAGAACATCGAGCGGATGTCTAATCGTATAGCCCTTTTCGGCCATACCCATGTGGGGATTGCCTACCACGTCCCAGATCGCGGGGCGCTGCGTATGCATATCCTAAGGCCAGTATACGATGAGCCGATCGACCTGAGAACCGGATGGTGGCTGTTGAACCCTGGTAGTGTCGGTCAGCCTAGAGATGGCGACCCTCGAGCGGCTTATGCGATCCTCGACCTGAAGGAGATGACTTGGATGTTCCGGCGGGTTCCTTATCCGATCGCCGAAACTCAGGCGAAGATGCATCGCCTGGGATTCCCATCGTTTCTCATCGAGCGGTTGGCGTATGGGGAATAAGGTCTTCCCCTCCTACGTTTAGAGCTCTCGTCACTGTGGAGACCGTAGATGCAGGCATATAAAATCTCGGGCAGATTCTATCGTAGGTGGGTGAGGGGAAAGAAAAGAGAAGGAAAAGGAGGTTGAGCTCGTTTCGCTTAGGAGTCTGAGTTTCAAGAAAATCTAAGGCTTTATACGACATCATGCCGTGGAAACTGACGGCCATGGGTCAAGAAGAAGCCGCTGTGCCAGAGCTTTCCCCACGTGTCCTTCTGGTCGTGTTCGATCCCCCGGTGGTGGGCCATCTCTCTCTTTCCCGAGCGATGGGCTGGAACCGGGTGGAAGATCTAGTGGAAGGGTATATCGCTGATCTGGAAGCATGTAGCGGCGGGCTGGTCCGCTATCGGGTTGTTGCCCGTCTGGACTTCCCCTTCTTTCCGGCTAAGATCGATGGTTTCCGCTACACTTGGGAAACCTACAGTGCGGTTCTGGAGCGGCGGCAGCTGCCCCACGAGCCGGACACTGTAGATTATATGGCCATCCTCGCCGCCTGCGATGGCGTTCGTCGAATTGCTCGGGGAGAGATCGATGAGATCTGGTTGTTTGGAGGACCGTATTTTGGATTCTATGAGTCTCTTATGGCTGGCCCCGACGCCTTCTGGTGTAACGCTCCTCCCTTGCTTGGAAACGAGGCCGCAGGAAGGCGTTTCGTGATTATGGGATTTTCATATGAGCGTGGGGTGGGCGAGATGCTAGAGAACTTCGGGCACCGGGCGGAAGCGATCATGGAGCGGGTGTTTGCTGGGATCCCGGAGCCTCATAATCTTTGGCGGCGCTTCACCCGTTACGATCTCATCGCGCCAGGCCAGGCTGCCGTTGGCACAATCCATTTCGCTCCGAACAGTGAGAGGGATTACGATTGGGGGAATCCTCGAAGGGTATGGAGCTACTGTGAGGACTGGCTTTATTTCCCGGACTTGCGGGGGCGAGGGCGATGGGTGAATTGCGAGGAGTGGGGAGGGGGGGGCATTCGGGAACATCACCGCTGGTGGCTTCGGCATCTCCCTCGAGCCCCCGGCGAAACCGATGGGATCTCCCATAACTGGTGGCGCTACATTGTGGATCCCAACACCGTGCCTTCCGAGGGTAGAAAGATCTCTCGGGCCGAGGACACCTAATGCTTAGCTGGGCTATGGGGAAAGGGGCCTTTCGAGTTCCTGACTCCTTCAAGCCCCTCATTCTCTCTTTTCGGGTGCGGATTAGGGCCGAAGGGAGTAGCGGCAATTCAGAAGGAGGCCTCGAATGTGCGGACGATATACGCTCTTCACGGAGCCTCAGCGGCTGATGGAGCGGTTCCGAGCCGAATGGCCAGATGTCCCATGGCGGCCCCGATACAACGCTGCTCCCACTCAGTCTCTTCCTGTGCTGCTCAATGACGGAACCCGGCGGATCCGTCTGTTGCGCTGGGGGCTGATCCCGCGCTGGGCATCGGATCCGGCGACTGGGAATCCGTTGATCAATGCTCGAGCAGAGACGCTGAGCATACGCCCAAGCTTTCGCGAGGCCTTCCACCAGCGACGCTGTCTAGTGCTAGCGGATGGGTTCTATGAGTGGCAAACGACGCCGCAAGGACGGGTTCCCTACTGGATCGGGTTGCGGGATCGAGAGCCGTTTGCCTTCGCGGGGCTGTGGGATCGCTGGGAAAGTCCAGAAGGAGGGGTTATTGAGAGCTTCACGATCATCACTACCGTAGCGAATGAGCGGATCGCTCCTATTCATGACCGAATGCCAGCGATTTTGTTGCCCGACCATGAGGAGATGTGGCTGGACAATGCTGCTGGTCCTCGAGCCTGGAGGGAGGCTTTGCGCCCCTATCCAGCCGATCGGATGATCGCTTACCCAGTTTCGGCCCGAGTGAACACTCCTCACGTGGATGATCCCCGTTTAATCGAGCCGCTAAGCGAACTATAGTGCTTCCGCTACACAACTTGGCACAGAGGGTGGCCTTCCTGGGATGCTTCCTCGATGGGCTTCGCAAAGCCTATTCGAACAGTCGGAACACATCATAGATCTCAGTTGCCCCTAATCCGCGATCAAACAAAAGCAGCTGGCAGGGAAGGCCACCCTCAGAGGCTCACGTCCAATTCAGGCGAAGATTCCATATCCTCCTGGCGATCACGGGAAGACGGTATTGACCTGAATTCGACCCTCGAGGATCGCTTTCTCGGCCTCCTCGATGCGGGCTTTCACATCATCCGGTGTGAGCTTCTGGTAGTTCTCGTTCTTAGCTAGGCCGACTCCCCCCTCGGCGATCCCAAGAGTTTCCACGCGGCCCCAAGGTATCTTTCCCTCCAAGGTCAGCTTCAACGCCCAATAGATCGAGCGATCCACGTTTTTAAGCATCGAGGTTAGAATATGAGCGGCCACCTCTGGTTTCTGATCCTTTAACATGAGCCACTGATCGCTGTCCACCCCAATAGCCCAGCGGCCTTCTTCGGCAGCTGCCTCCAGGATGCCCAGCCCGGTGCCACCGGCTACGTTGAACACGATGGAGGCGCCCTGCCGATACATCGCTTTGGTTAGCTCTTTGCCCTTGGCCGGATCGTTGAATGTCCCAGCGTATTGAACCAACACATCCCGCTCCGGATCTAAACCTGCCTCCTGCGCTCCTTGCTTGTAACCGACAATGAAATCGTTGATGACGGGGATGTCCATGCCGCCAACTACACCGATGATCGGCCTTCCGGCGCGGTCAGGGGAGAGTTTCTGGGCCATCAATCCGGCGTAAAGACCGGCTAGGTAGGAGCCTTCGTTCTGCTTGTAGAGGATCGAGTACACATTCGGGCATTTGTTCGGGCATTTCTCATAGTCTATCGCAGCGTCGAAGATGACGAACTTCTTGTCTGGATACTTGGCGGCGACTTTGACCAGGAACTCGGCCATTGGGAAGGTTCCCACAATCAGCACGTCGTATTCCTTATTTGCTGCTACATCCTCTAGCCCCGGGCCGTATTTGGCGGGATCCAAACCCAGTTCAATGGTCTCCGTTTCGACTCCCAGCTCCTGTCGGGCTTGGTTCATCCCACGCTGTGCGGAGTCGAAGAAGGATTTGTCGCCTAAGGTGCCGTTTACAACCAGGATGGCCTTCAATCGCTTCGCCGCATCAGGGGTAGATAGGATGGAGGGCGCCGTTGTCCTGGCGCACCCTAGGCCGAATGCCAGGATCAGGAGAAGCACAGGACGGATCTGCTTCCACATCACTGCCTCCTTATCAGGATCGGCTGCATCGTTCACGCTTACTGAGGTAGCCTTCTATATCCAACCTAAGTGGAGATGGTAGGATGGGCGTGTATTCCCTATTCATTAACCGTGCCAAAAAGCAACCGTATCTATCATTGCACCGGAAATTATGTTCGAGGCATGGAAACGTAAAAATATCAAGAGCCACCGCATATGCTCGATAATCATACGGGCATCAGAAGTGGAGAGTCTATGTGCAATCTGAGCCTTTTGTTGTTCAGTGCAAAATAGGATGAGAATGGTAGCGGGCTTAATTCATCCTAGGCGATCCCCATTCCTCACGCGATGATGGTGAATGATAGCCGTCACCCCCAAAATATGAAGTTCATCGCTACTCCGGGATAGCGGCCTCTGACTATACTCACTCATGCAAGTAATCCCATCGCCGCCCACCCCAACATTGTTTGCCTGCCCTGGCCCCTCCTTTCCTGTTGCGGCCTGGTCTCGGTCCGGATCCGAGCCAGGCCGCATACATTTTATACGACACGGCATGCCCGTCCTTGCGTTCTCCCACACGGGTCAGCCCCAAGATCGCACATCCCCAATCCCTCCATAAGCCGATAAGGACGATGTCGGAGCCCTTCAGAGCGATGGATCTGCACAATCCGCTAGTTTGGCGTTCCTTCGTCTTGATTCCGTGATATGATCATATTCAGATTCAGAAAGCCCGCAAGGAACCAGAGATGAACCCTCAACCCTTGTGTTGACGTAGGTGATGAGCCTTCCTCAAGCGCCGGAGGCGATCAAAGGAACTGTGGCCCCAAGTGTTATAGCACCTGAGTATCTCCATTTTCCCGAAGAGTGGATCACGAGAAGTTGCTGGCTTCAGGTGACGAAGATGTCTGAGTCGAGCGGATCATTATCCACTACCGCCTTGTCTTCTGTTCTCAGCATATGGTTTAGGAGGCGCATCATCATAAGCTCAGCATACCCTTTCAGCCACCAAGTGGAAAACGGGAAATGGATGGATTATGTGAAAACCTTCGTGCGTTGGTGCTGGAACATCTGCGTGCACTCGGGTTTGAAATGGATTCGGGAAAGAATGGTTCCCAGCAGGACGTCTGTGTATTGAGCCTTCGGGAAGCAGGGGAAAAGGCGAACCTTCGTCGGCTCCACACGGAGGCGCGCCGCTTCATCCTCCAGCGTCACCAAGAATGGATCCGCTCCCGCTGGCCTGTGTTGTCTTCATATTTCGCGCCGGGATCGGAGATCGCCCCGGCGCGGATCCGGCCTGTCCTGGTGGAGGTCACCGAGGCGTGGCAGGCCGACCTTTTCCGTCTCGCCCGCCTGACCTGGTCGCTGCCTTACTCGAAGGGCTACGGGCGGAGGCTGCGCTTTCTGATCCTGGATGAAGGCCACTGCAGCCCGAAGGGCCATCCGTTCCTGATCGGCATCTTAGCCCTCCAGTCTCCCCCGCTCGCTTTCCCACCCCGGGATCGGCGGTTTCGTTACCCGCCCGGACGCAAGACGGAGCTGGTCAACCAGACCATGGACATCCAGACGCTGGGCGCCCTGCCGCCCTACAGCGATCTCCTGGGAGGGAAGCTGGTGGCCCTGGCGGCTGTCTCCAACGAAGTGCGGGAAGCCTATCGGAGAAAGTATCAGGGCCGCCCTACGGAGATCGAGAAGCGTATCCTCCCGGCGCATCTAGTGGCCCTCACCACCACCAGCGCTTTCGGTCGGTCCAGCCTGTATAACCGCCTGAAATACAAAGGGGAGCCGATTGCGATCTCCTTGGGCTACACCGAGGGATACGGCGCCTTTCATCTGGAACCCCTCTACCCGCTGTTCCGACGATTCCTCGAAGCGCAAGGGGTGCGCACGAGAGGCGGATACGGGGTAGGGCCGCGCATCAAGTGGCAGACATGCGTTCGCGCGCTGGAGCGCCTGGGGCTTTCCCGCTCCCTGCTTCGCCACACCCTCCGGAGGGAGGCCTTCCTCTTCCCACTGATCCACAATCTGGACGATTACATGGAGGGCCGATCCTCCGAGCCGATATATCGCCATCTCCCCTTCACCGATCTGGCGGATTACTGGC
>JANXBD010000021.1 GCA_025057635.1 Thermoflexus sp.
CGGATTTCGATCGAGGGGAGTTCTTCTCCCAGATCGTGCGTCAGTATTTCGATTTCGCCCCCTACCTGCGCGTGCAGCGGGAGGCCTACAAACGGAGGCTCCTCGGTGGTTCGGGTGGAGGTCCTTCAACGGCGGCTTCGCAAGCTGGATGAATACCTGGAGATCCTGCGTCGTCTGCAGCGCTACTCCTTCGAGGAATTCATCAGGGACGCGGAACGCTACGGCAGCGCCGAGCGCTTTCTGCAATTGGCCATCGAGGCCCTGCTGGATATGGGCAATCACATCATCGCCGATCTAAATTTAGGGGAAGTTCGATGGTACAGCGATATCCCAACCATCCTGGCGGAGCGGGCAGGATTAGATCCAGACTTAAAAGAGAAGTGGATTCGGATGATCGGGTTTCGCAACGTCCTCGTCCACGAATACCTGGATCTGGATCGCCGGATCGTTTACGAGATCCTCCAGTCGGGGCTTGAGGATTTCGAGCGGTTACGACGATTTTTCGCCTCCTTCCTGCAGTAGCGCTTTGTCCAGCGCTCAACGATGCTTTGGACCTGATCAGTGGCCATCTGAACGTTCCTGGCCAGGGATGGGAGACCTGCCTTCCCTCCTCCTCCGCGTGGCGGAGTAGCATGGGGAGAAGGACGGGAATGGCAAGATCAGGGACTTCGCCACCCACCTGGTCACCCCGAACCATCCGCTGGGAACAGCGCCCTGCTCGCTCTCCTTTCGGTTGAAGCCCACGATGCGTCGATGGAATGGGCGGGGTGAACGCGTGGGCTCCGGTTGCTCAGCGGTTACGATCCCAAGGTGCTCTTCGCCTTCTTTTAGGTTAGGTTCCACCGCAAGAACAGGAGACGATCCCTCAGACGGATTTGTGGTGGGCAGAGCTGCGGTGGATCGCTGACCAGGAGGCAGTGGTTCACTTGGACGATCCGCTGCTGCGGCGGACCCGGTTGGGCTTTCAATTGCCAGACGGGGCGCTTCCGTTCCTGGAACGATATGGCTTCCGGCCCCGGATGATGCTAAGCTAGAATGAGGAGCAACCGGCTCGGGAAGGGGAACAGTATCGCAGGATCTGGGAGAGCGCCTACCGGCCGCCGTTGTGATCCATCCCCTCGGGCGATTTCCACAACCCATCGCCCAACGAAGTCCCGAAAGGAAACCCAGTGCGTTTTGCCTCTCCCCAACGTCCTATCGGCCTCGAGAAGGGGACAGATCGCTTTGGGGGCTAGAGCGCCGCTGAGGGCAGCGCCCTGGCCCCAAATCCTCAGGAGAGCGTCGGAAGTCGCCCATCGCGTCAGCTACACCTGATGATAAGCCGGTGGGCCGCTACCTCCATAGGGAGGGATAAGGGCCCTTCGAAATCCCGGAAATGAGGAGCGTGAGCCATGAATTCAACCGCTTCTGCGATGGAACGGACGCTCGCCCGCCATCCTCCCGCCGCCTTGCGAGGGTTTACCTCTGATCATCCGCCGGATTACGCGGAGATCCTGCGCTGCACGCACTGTGGGCTCTGCCTGAACCAGTGCCCCACGTTCCGCGTGCTGGGCTGGGAGCCGGATTCCCCCCGCGGGCGGATTTACCTGATGCGGGCGGTGGCCGAGGGACGCCTGGAGCTCAACCCGGATTTCCGGGAGCACATGGAGGTTTGTCTCGCCTGTCGGGCATGTCAGACCGCCTGTCCGGCCACGGTGCAGTTCGGCCGTCTGGTGGAGGCCGCTCGCTGGCAGATCCAGCATACCTTGCCCATGACCTCCGGGGAACGGCTTCTGCGGGCGATGGTCTTCGGCCTGATCCTCGCCCGCCCGGCCTTCTTGAGCCTTCTCTCCCGCGGGCTCTGGTTGTATCAGGCCACCGGGATCCAGCGGATCCTCCGAAAGTCCGGCTGGCTGAACCGTTTGCCTTCTGCGCTTCAGACCATGGAGGGCATGTTGCCGGATCGGATCCCGGCACGTGGGATGGCCGTCGGCCGGGCGGTTCCGGCGATGGGGGAACGGCGAGGACGCGTTGCCTTGCTGGCTGGATGTGTGATGGGCACCCTGCTGGCCCCGATCCAGGAAGCCACCATCCGGGTGCTCACCCGCCAGGGGTTCGAGGTGGTGATCCCTCGCGGCCAGGTCTGCTGCGGTGCCCTCCACGTTCACGCGGGGGAACGCCGCCGGGCGCAGGCCCTGGCCCGTCGGAATGTGACCGCCTTCATGCGCGAGGACGTGGAGGCCATCCTGGTGAACGCCGCTGGCTGCAGCGTCGCGATGAAGGAGTATGGGGAGCTCCTGGGTGACGACCGTCAATCGGCTGAGGCCGCCCAAGCCTTCAGCGCAAAGGTGCGGGATGTCACGGAGTTCCTGGATGCGGTCGGCCTCCGTCCCCTCCCCCGCCGTCTGTCCGGGCGGGTGGTCTATCAGGACCCGTGCCATCTGGCCCATGGTCAGGGCGTCTGGGCGCAACCCCGACGGCTGCTCCGGGCCATCGGCCTGACGGTGATCGAGCTGCCAGATGGGGATCTCTGCTGCGGCAGCGCTGGGATCTACAACATCACCCACGCGAAGATCGCGAACGCCCTGCTGGAGGAGAAGGTGAACCAGATCCGTCGCATCGCCCCCGATCAGGTGGTGACCGCCAACCCCGGATGCATGCTTCAGCTAGCAATGGGCCTGCGGCGGGCTGGAATCCCAACTCCGGTTCGGCATGTGGTGGAGCTGCTAGACGAGGCAGGAATTCCCCAAGAGGCTACTCTGAAACCTACCCCTGGCAGGGCCTGAGCATCTACGCATCACATCCCACATCGATCGTCTCTCGGTAGCGTTCTGTCATCACCACGGGAAATATCAGCGATCCCCATTTCCACCTGCCACGGCGTCATCCTGCATGAATGGACCATTTAGGTGATTCTGAAATGGCCCAAATAGGGGATGACAGCAGCCGCTGATTTCCGCAAAATCAACAGAAGTCGGAGCGCACCTGCCCAAATCTGGCCGAATGGAGGTGGGGGGTGGAGGGATTCATGCAACGGGAACAGGATGCATGTGGAATCGGCTTGCTCGCTCGGCCCGGGGGTCCGGCGGATCACGCCCTGCTGTGTATGGCGCTCCAGGCCCTGGATCGGATGTCCCATCGAGGAGCCACCGCCGACGACGGGCTGACTGGGGACGGCGCAGGGGTGCTCACGGCGCTCCCTCGTCGGCTGTTCCGTCGGTTCTTGGAGACCCAAGGCTGCGATCCCCCGGATTCCAAACATCTAGCGGTAGTGATGAGTTTCCTCCCCGCCGAGCCTCACCTTCATGGAGAAGCCCGAGACATCCTGCAGGCGACTCTCGCAGAGGAAGGATTCCATCTCCTGGCCTGGCGTCCTGTCCCCACCCATCCGGAGATTCTGGGGCCCCGGGCTCGCTTCACTTGTCCCTCCATCCTTCAGATCCTACTGGCCGACGAGCGCAGCGACACCTTGGAGGGAATCGACCGCCGCTTATATCGCGCTCGTCGTCGAGCGGAGCGGTTGGCAGCCACCCGAGGGATTCCCCTTTACATCGCCTCAGCTTCCTCTCGAACGATCGTATACAAAGCATTAGTGCTGGCTCGGGATCTTGCGCATTTCTATCCCGACCTCGCAGATTCGGATTTCGAGACCGACTTCGTCATTTTCCACCAGCGGTTTAGCACCAATACCTTGCCTGCCTGGGAGCGGGCCCAGCCCTTCCGGACTCTCTGTCACAACGGGGAGATTAATACCCTTCAGGGAAACATAAATGGCATGCGCGCCCGGGAGGCAGCGCTGGCCTCGCCCCTTTGGGGAGAGACAATCGAAGATCTGCGGCCGATCATCCAGCCGGGCGGCTCCGACTCCGCGATGCTAGATAACGCTGTGGAGTTCCTTATTCATTCTGGGTATGACATCCGACACGCGCTGCGCATGCTGATCCCTGAGGCATGGGAGAAGTCACCAGATCTCGACGAGGCCGCCCGAGGATTCTACGCGTACCACCAGAGCCTGATGGAACCCTGGGACGGCCCAGCGGCAGTCCTGTTCACGGATGGCCGTTTTGTGGGAGCCCTCCTCGATCGCAACGGCCTGCGCCCGCTCCGAGTGGTGCGCACCGTTGACGGTCTGCTCTACTGTGGATCAGAGATTGGTGCGCTGGAAGTGGCACCGGAGCGCATCTTGAAGCTGGATCGCCTGGGGCCCGGGCAGATGCTGACTGCAGATCTCCAGACGGGACGAGTTCAGGATCCTCAGACGCTTCTGAGGGAACTGAGCGCCCAGCGCCCCTATGCGGAATGGGTTCACCGTCATCGGACGCGCCTATCGGAACCTCCTCGGATCCCCGCGCTTCCGGAGCCTAACGTCCTTCTTCGACGGCAGATCGCCTTCGGCTACACCGCGGAGGAGTTGGCGTTGATCCTCCGCCCGATGGCCCGCTCGGGCCAGGAGCCAATCGGTTCAATGGGTGATGACGCGCCGCTGGCCATGCTATCCGGATGGCCCCGGCCGCTCTACAACTTTTTCAAGCAGCGTTTTGCTCAAGTGACCAATCCACCGATCGACCCCCTGCGGGAAACCCGAGTGATGTCCTTGACAGTGCTCCTCGGAGAACGGGCCAATCTGCTGATGCCTGATGAGCGAGCCGCGCATCTGATCGAACTTCCCAGCCCAATCCTGACCCCAGCTCAACTGGAGGCACTGGAACGTCTCCCGGACCCCGCCTTCCGATCCGTTCGCTTGCCGATGGTGTGGCCGGTTGCCGAAGGGCCGGCCGGCCTGCAGCGGGCACTGACGGCGCTTTGCCAGGCTGCTGAACAGGCGATTGCGGACGGCTGCCATCTCCTGATCCTGACCGACGAAGGCGTGGATCCCGATCACGCCCCTATCCCAGCGCTGCTCACCGTCGGCGTCCTTCATCATCACCTCATCCGAGTGGGTCAGCGAACCCGGGCGAGCCTGATCGTGGCTTCCGGAGAGCCCCGGGAGGTTCATCATTTCGCATGTCTTCTGGGGTATGGGGCTTCCGCCATCTGCCCTTACTTGGCGATTGAGACGGTGACCGCGATGGCCGCCCGGGAACGGGAAGGAGGGCGATCCGAAACCCCCGAAGAGGCCGTGCGCCACTATATCCAGGCGATCGAGAAGGGCCTGCTCAAGGTCATGGCCCGGATGGGAATTTCTGTCTTAGATGCTTATACAGGCGCCCAGATCTTTGAGTTCATCGGCCTACGACCTGAGGTGGTGGAATGGGCCTTCGAGAGCACTCCGGGAGTGTTCGGGCCCGTTGGCCTGGTAGAGATCGCCCAACGAACTCAGACTTGGCATCAGGCTGCTTTCGGCGCAGAGCGCTTAGAGCTTCCCTCCCCTGGCTTCTATAAGCACCGCACCCGTGGGGAATTCCACACGCTGAACCCGGAGGCCATCCGGGCGCTTCAGGAAGCGGTTCGCACGCCGGATGCACTGGGAGAAGGCTTCCCGGAGGCCTATCGACGTTACCAAGAATTTGCCCGCCATGCCCATCGAGAGCCCGTAGACTTGCGCGATCGATTGGAATGGCGGAGCGATCGCAGGCCCATTTCCATCGAACAGGTGGAGCCGATAGAGGCTATCCTGCGCCGGTTCTCCACGGCGGCGATGTCCCATGGGGCCCTCTCCTCGGAGGCCCATGAGGCCTTGGCCATCGCCATGAATCGGCTAGGACTGCGTTCGAATAGCGGCGAGGGCGGTGAGGATCCAGACCGCTATGGCACGGAGCGGAACAGCCAGGCCAAGCAGGTAGCCTCAGCTCGCTTCGGGGTGACGCCGTATTACCTCATCTCGGCAGAGGAGCTCCAGATCAAGATGGCCCAGGGGTCTAAGCCGGGTGAGGGAGGGCACCTCCCCGCCACGAAGGTAACCCCAGAGATCGCGCGCCTGCGTTTCGCCCAGCCGGGCATCGATCTGATCTCGCCGCCGCCTCATCATGATATCTATAGCATCGAGGACCTGGCCCAGTTGATCTACGATCTTAAGGCAATCCATCCCCAGGCTCAAGTGTCTGTGAAGCTGGTCTCCACGGTGGGGGTGGGAGTGATCGCGGCCGGAGTGGCTAAGGCCGGCGCAGATATCATCCTGATCAGCGGACATTCCGGAGGGACAGGCGCCTCGCCTTGGTCTTCTATCAAAAACGCTGGGATGTCTTGGGAGGTGGGGCTGGCGGAAGCGCATCGGATGCTGGTGGCCTGCGGGCTGCGAGATCGGGTGCGACTACGGGTGGATGGGGGGTTCCGCACTGGCCGGGATGTAGTGATCGCTGCTCTGCTTGGGGCTGATGAATTCTCCTTTGGGACGGTTCCTCTGATCACCTTGGGGTGCGTAATGGCCCGAGTATGTCACCAGAACACCTGCCCCACCGGCGTCGCTACCCAAGATCCAGAGCGCCGGGCCAAGTTCGCCGGCCGACCAGAGCACGTGATGGCCTACTTCCAGATGGTAGCTCACGAGGTTCGGGAGATCTTGGCAACCATGGGTTACTGCCGTTTAGGGGATCTCATCGGGCGAACGGATTTGCTGGAAGCCCTGGACAATTCCCTAGATTGGGAAGCAGTGCTTCGCCCGGCGACCCCGCCTCTAGCGGTTCCCGTGGTGCCTCGTGTCGGATCCTTCGCTCTCAACGATCAAATCGTTCGGGATACAATCCATGCCCTATCGGAAGGGCGCCCAGCTCGAGCGATCTATCGCATCCACAACACCGATCGCACAGTGGGAGCTCGGCTGGCCGGTGAGATCGCCCGGCGCTATCGCGACGCTGGTCTGCCTGCAGGCACCATCACGCTAACGTTCATCGGCGAGGCTGGCCAGAGCTTTGGGGCCTTCGCCCATCGGGGCATGCGTTTGATCCTGATCGGCGCGGCCAACGATGGGGTGGGCAAGGGGCTGGGAGGAGGCGAGATCATCCTTCGCCCGCCTCATGACCTGCGGGATCCATCGCCAGTGCTGATCGGGAACGCTGCCCTCTATGGAGCCACCGGTGGTTGGCTGTTCGCAGCCGGCCGTGCCGGTGATCGATTTGCGGTGCGGAACAGTGGGGCCTGGGCTGTCGTCGAAGGCGTGGGCGACCATGGGTGTGAGTATATGACCGGAGGCGGTGTGGTGATCCTGGGCCCGGTGGGATATAACTTCGGCGCTGGGATGACAGGGGGAGTAGCTTACGTGTTGGATGAGCAGGGAGCACTGGAACGACGCTATAACCCTCAGCTTGTACGGATCGATCCGGTGGAAAACTCGAGCGAGATCGCCTTTCTCGAAAACATCCTCGAATGGCATTGGCAGCTCACTGAGAGCGCGCGGGCACAGGCGTTGTTAGCGAATTGGCCGGAACCGGTTGCCTATTTCCGTCGGGTGCTGCCAAAGGGTCTTGCCAGCCCATATCTTCCCACCATCGAACACTTCGCCGCTCTATCCCTTCGACTGCCCTCCGTTCAATCCGTTGTCCAATTCCGATAAAAGAACCCGAACCTGAGGGACGTGGAGCCCATGTCCGCCTAGGAGCGCGGAACCACCGATTGACATGTCGTTGTTCCCTCACTCCACCGGATGATGGTTCTCTTCAGGGAACCCCTTCCGATAGGCCTTCTACTCCTTCACAAACGCTTAGCTACGGTAGGATGGATCCCTGAAGATGGCGCAATCCAACAGCTCTCTTCAATCATCAATCTCCAACACCATGATCTGCCGTGATCTGCCAGGGGTGCAGACATCGAGGGGCCTACCCTCCCTTCTCTGCACCCCATCTTGTTATACCCCCTACTCTCTCCCCCTTATTCGAATTCCGAATCGCTATTCTCCGGAGGGTATACGGGAATCACCGCGATTTTGGCCTATCCTGTGGAATTCTGATGGTTCGCAAGAGAATGGAAGGTGCTTGGTTTTCCAAAAGCTTTAAATATGATATAAATCCTCTGTCGCAAGCAGGGATCTTAGTTTCCCCGGAGCTATTTCACAGCACAGGGACTGAGAGAAGCAAAAGGGTCGGGAAAACGAGTCCCGCACTCTGTCAGAGATCGAGAAGATTGCAACAGAGCGGTGATCACATAATCATAGCGCCCTTACAGCTAAGCCCCTCCGCGTGCTGATCTGCGCCGATGGATGAGAACTAACCACACGCCTTAAAGCAAAGATATAAGGCGGTGAACTATGGTATTGCCAGTAGGCATCTTGGATTCCGGTGTGGGTGGGCTGGTGGTATGGCGGGAATTTGTCCACCTAGCTCCCGAGGCTCCCACCCTATACGTGGCCGATCAGGCTCATGTCCCTTATGGTCCCCGACCACCGGAGGAAATCCGGCGCTTTGCGGAGGCCATCACGCGGTTCCTGCTGGATCATGGAGCCCGCCTAATCATAGTGGCCAGCCACACGATCTCGGCGGCCGCCCTCTGGTCACTGCGGGAGGCCTTCTCCCACGTTCCCTTTGTGGGCATTGAGCCCGCCGTGAAGCCGGCAGTTGCTCAGACCCGAACAGGGATCATTGGTGTGCTGGCCACGCATGGCACCCTGAACGGCCCTCTCATGGCCCGCGTCGTAAAGCGATTCGCCCAACATGTCCGGATCATCCCACAGGCTTGCAATGGATGGGTAGAACAGGTCGAGGCAGGCCTCTTGGAGGGTGAGGAAGCAGAAGCGCGGATCCGCGCCCATCTCGATCCAGTGATCCAACTCGGTGCGGATGTGTTGGTGCTGGCTTGCACGCATTATACCTTCTTGGCTCCCCTCATCCGCCGCGTGGCCGGGCCAGGGATTAGCCTGGTGGATCCTGCACGGGCCGTCGCTCGAAGAGCGACAGAGATCTGGCGGGCGCAGATTCGGAGGGCGAAAGGAACCATTTATAGGGAGGCCTCAAGCAGGCCTCACGCTTTTTTCACCACTGGTGATCCCCAGCGGTTTCGGGAGCAGCTCCGTCGGCTGATCGGCCAAGATGGTCCAGTGGAACAGCTCGATTGGGATACGGAAGGCACTCTTCGGAAAGCCACGGGCAAGTGAGCTTTCCGCCGAGGCATTCCCCTCTGCGTAGCAACCTATTCTTTCCAGTCCTTGCTTCCGGTCCCTTGAAGATCCTCAGCTCGCAGGATCCGGTTCGCACCTTCTAGTTTAAGCGCTCGTATGCTTTGATATTCAATCGAAATCAAGTGCTATATGGCGATCCTTTCTTCCTTTTCGCTTCTATCAGATTGGAAAATCAGCTCGAATGGCCTTCGAGCTTCTCACTTCTCAGCGTGGGAAGCAGCAAGTGAAGTGAAAATGTAAAGCAGGAAGAATGACCCGCGGTGAAGGAGCGCAAATGAACCTGATCTTAGGACTTGTGCTGACCTTCTTGCTGGCCGCGCTGGCCCCTCGCCTTCATGCCCTCCTGAAAGAGACCTCAGGATGGGTCTTCGCGATGTGGCCGCTGGCTTGGACGATCGTCATCGGGAGCCTGGCCCAGCAGGTCATCGAGGGAGACTCTGTGTATATCCGCTATCCCTGGATGTCCCAACTGGGAGTGAACTTATCTTTGTATGTAGATGGGCTGAGCTTACTGTTTGCACTACTGATCAGCGGGATCGGCGCTCTGGTGCTCATTTACTCCGGAAGCTATTTGAAGAGACATCGATACCTTGGACGGTTCTATCTTTTTATCCTACTGTTCATGGGTTCCATGCTAGGGCTGGTGCTGTCGGGAAACCTGATCTCAATGTTCGTGTTCTGGGAGCTGACCAGCCTGAGCTCATATTTTCTGATTGGCTTTGATCATGAGCGGGAGGAGGCGCGGCGGGCAGCACTGCAGGCTATGGTGGTGACCGGCATGGGAGGATTGGCGCTACTAGCTGGCCTGCTGTTGCTGGGGCAGGCAGGTGGGACGCTGGAGATCGCAGCGCTACTGAAGCAGGGAGAGACCCTACGGACGAGCCCTCATTACCTACCGGCCCTGGCCCTCATCGTAATTGGGGCCTTCACGAAATCGGCCCAGGTTCCTTTCCATTTCTGGCTGCCGAACGCTATGGAAGCACCGACCCCGGTTAGCGCCTATCTTCACTCTGCGACCATGGTGAAGGCAGGGATCTATCTTCTAGCTCGTCTGAGCCCAGTGCTGGGAGGCACTGCCGCATGGCAGCTCATGGTCGCCGGGGGTGGTCTGGTTACGATGGTGCTGGGGGCCATAATGGCCCTGGGCCCATCCGACCTCAAGCGGATCCTAGCCTATTCTACGGTGAGCACCTTAGGGACATTGACATTCCTGATAGGTCTGGGAACTCCCCTTGCAGCGAAAGCGGCGATGGCGCTGCTCCTGGCCCATGCGATGTATAAGGGGGCACTGTTCCTGGTGGCTGGGGCGGTGGACCACGAGATCGGCATTCGTGACGTGCGGCGGCTGGGCGGGCTCGGGCAGTTCATGCCGGTCACGGCGACTGCGGCCGGGATGGCAGCCCTTTCTATGGCTGGGTTACCTCCCTCCATAGGATTCATCAGCAAGGAGCTACTCTATGAAGCTCAGCTCCATGCCCTCCATTCCCCCACCCTGCTCGCTGGAACTGGCGTGTTGGCTAGCGGGTTGTTGGTGGCCGTGGCCGGTATTGTTGGTCTGCGCCCTTTCTTCGGACACCCTATCCATCGGAAGAGACATCTACACGAGCCGCCCTTATCGTTATGGCTGGGGCCGCTGCTATTGGGCGGGGCAGGGATCGCCCTCGCTATCGTGCCTGAGATAGCCGCAAGCCCCCTGATCTCGACTGCCGTCAGCGCTGTCCTCGGAAAGCCCACCGTCGTGGAACTCCGGCTCTGGCACGGCCCCAATCCGTCCCTTGCTCTAAGCGCCCTCACAGTGATCGCAGGGGCTGGCTTCTATGCTGCCCAACCCTTCCTTCTCGACATCGCCGCTCGGGCCCATCTGAAGGAATGGATGGCCCGCTGGGGACCTCAGCGCGGATATGAACGGATGCTCCAAGGCCTGAACGCCCTGGCGACAGCACAGACCCGCCTGCTGCAGAGCGGATTCCTACGCTTTTATCTGATGATCATCGTCCTCACGACCATCGCCCTCGTCGGATCCACCATCATTATCCCTGAGCCGCTGTCCCGATGGCTGAGCCGGATCGTCGATGCTCGCCCCTACGAACTAATCATCGTTGTGTTGATGGGGGTGGCCACTCTGATGGCTGTGCTCACCTCCTCCCGACTGGCTGCCGTTGCCGCCTTAGGGATTGTCGGCTACGGTGTGGCGCTGCTGTATATGCTCTTTGGCGCCCCAGACTTGGCGATGACTCAATTTGCCGTTGAGACCCTGACGGTGATCCTATTGGTCCTGGTGGTTTACCGTCTGCCCCGGTTCACCCGCCTATCGGGCCGCTCTGCCCGCCTGCGGGACACAGCGCTGGCCCTGGCCGCGGGGGGGATGATGACTGCGCTGATGCTGATGGTGCTGTCGGCCCCGCTGAAGTCAAGGCTGGCCCCCTTCTTCGCCGCCAACAGCCTGACCCTTGCCAAGGGGCGAAATGTCGTAAACGTCATCCTCGTGGACTTCCGGGCCCTGGATACCCTTGGCGAGATCACCGTGCTGGCAGTGGCAGCCATTGGGGTTTACGCGCTGCTCAAGCTGCGCACGGAGTGATGGAGGGTAAAGAAGCGATGATCTCCCTGATCCTGTCGACCGCAACCCGCTATCTGTTGCCCTTGCTATTGTTGTTTTCGATTTTCGTGCTGCTGCGAGGGCACAACGAGCCCGGGGGCGGGTTTGTAGGCGGGCTTGTGGCCTCCGCTGCTCTGGCCCTGTATTCGATTGCTTACGGTGTGGCCGCCGCGCGCCGGATGCTACGCATTGACCCTCGTGCCCTGATCGGCGTGGGGCTGCTGATCGCGATCGGCAGCGGATTGCTCTCGATGGCCCGAGGCCTCCCCTTCCTAACGGGCCTCTGGGTCGAGCGGGAGCTGCCGCTGCTGGGGAAAGTTGGAACGCCCATGCTCTTCGACGTGGGCGTGTTCCTGGTGGTAATAGGGGTGGTGTTGACGATCATCTTCGCCCTCTCCGAGGAGTGAAGCGATGGACGTGGTGCTGGCGATCGCTGTCGGCGGGCTGTATGCCGCGGGGCTGTATATGATGATGCGGCGAAGCATCGTCAAGCTGATTATCGGGCTGGGCCTGCTCAGCCATGCATCCAATCTTCTCATCTTCACCATGGGCCGCCTGATACGGGGCCGCCCGCCCCTCATCGCTCCCGGCGCTGAGGCCCTAGCTGAACCCTATGCGGATCCCTTGCCCCAGGCTCTGATCCTTACAGCGATCGTGATCGGCTTCGGAGTTCAGGCGTTCGCGGTGGTGCTGATCAAGCGGGTCTATGAAATCGTAGGCACTGACGACCTCGATCAAATGAAGCGCACGGACGAGCTATGAGGAGCCTGCTGCTAGTTCTACCCCTGTTGATCCCGCTCTCAACCGCGGTGCTTGGGCTGCTCATTCGGCGCAAGCCTCACTTGCAACGAGTCCTAGCAACCGCGGGGGCCGGGCTGCTGCTGACCTCCGGGCTGGGCTTGCTGGTCTCCGTCCAGCAAGGCGGTATCCACACTGTTCAGATCGGAGCCTGGCCCGCACCCTTCGGCATCACCCTAGCAGCGGATCTGTTCAGCGCCATTATGGTAGTCCTCACCGGCCTGATCGGCCTCGCCGTCGTCCTCTATTCCCTGGGGAGCATCGATCCCCAGCGGGAGCGCTTCGGCTATTACCCGCTTGTTCACATCCTGCTGTTAGGGGTCTGCGGTGCCTTCCTGACCGGGGACATCTTCAACCTGTATGTCTGGTTCGAGGTGATGCTGATCTCCTCGTTCGTGCTGATGGCTTTGGGTGGGGAACGCGCCCAGCTGGAGGGTGCCATCAAATACGTCACCCTGAACCTGATGTCCTCCGCCCTGTTCTTAGTGGCCGTCGGCGTCCTCTACGGCATCGCTGGCACGCTGAACATGGCGGATCTCTCAAAAACCCTTCGCAGCACCCCGCATCCGGACTTAGCAATGGCACCTGCAATGCTGCTGCTGATTGCCTTCGGCATCAAGGCGGCGATCTTCCCTCTCTTCTTCTGGCTCCCCGCCTCCTACCACACCCCCCCAGTGGCGGTCTCCGCCCTCTTCGCGGGGCTCCTGACCAAGGTGGGGGTCTACGCTATGATCCGAGTGTTTACCCTCCTATTTAATCCTCAGGCCCACGGCATCGATTTGATTATCCTCGTGGCATCCGGTCTCACAATGATCACCGGCGTGTTAGGAGCAGTGGCCCAGAACGAATTCCGCCGTATCCTCTCCTTTCACATCATCAGCCAGATCGGATACATGATCATGGGACTGGGGCTGTTCACCCCTATCTCGCTGGCCGGATCGATCTTCTACATTGCCCATCACATCATCGTCAAGACCAATCTCTTCCTGATCAGTGGCCTGGTGTTCCGATTGCAGGGCTCCTATCATCTGAAAGATCTCGGCGGGCTTTATCGAAAACACCCGGGGCTGGCCGCGCTGTTCCTAACCCCTGCCCTGTCGCTCGCGGGGATACCGCCTCTCTCAGGGTTCTGGGCAAAGCTAATCCTCGTGAAGGCCGGATTGGAGGTTCAACAGTATCTTATTGTAGCAGTTAGCTTAATCGTCAGCTTCCTCACCCTGTTCTCTATGCTAAAAATCTGGAATGAAGCCTTCTGGAAGTCGGCGCCCGAGGAACACCTTACTTCCCTTCCTCAAGGGAATCGATTGGCCCTTTTGCTGCCAGTGCTCGGCCTGGCAACCATCACGGTATGGATTAGTCTGGTGCCCGAGACGCTTTTCTCACTCTCGGAACAGGCCGCGCAACAGCTAGTAGATCCGACCGAATATATCCGCCGAACATTGGGGGATTGAAATGAGCATGTTGCTATTGAATCTGATCTTGACGCTGATCTGGATCGCCCTAACGGGCCAATTTTCCTTTGAAAACTTTGCTTTCGGGTTCGTAATCATCTACCTGCTACTGTGGCTGACCCAGCGTCCGGAGGAATCGTATTCGTATTTCAGGAAAATCCGGCAGGTGTTAGGGTTTGCGATCTTCGCCATGTGGCAGATCATCCAGGCGAACCTACAAGTGGCCTATATGGTCTTGAGGCCCGGCTACCAGATCCAGCCGGGCGTGATTGCCATCCCCCTGGACGCACGCACCGATGAGGAGATCACTCTGCTGGCCAACCTGATCACCCTCACCCCAGGCACGTTAAGCCTGGACGTGTCGTCAGATCGGCTGGTGCTGTATGTGCATACGATGGACATTCGGGAGAGCCCAGACCGGTTCCGAAAGAAGATCAAAGAGGGATTTGAGCGACGAGTACTGGAGGTGCTACGATGAGCCTAGAAATGATGGCCTTCCCGGGGGCCTTGACGATCCTCAGCCTAGCGATGGCGCTGGCCTTTATCCGCCTGATGCGCGGCCCCAGCTTGCCTGATCGCGTCATCGCCTTAGATTTGATCGCCACTCTGGCGGTCGGTATGATCGTCCTCTACGCGATGGCGATCGATCAGCCAGTTCTATTGGATGTCGCCCTCGCCCTAGCCCTGCTGTCTTTCTTGGGCACGGTTGCTTTCGCCCGCTACTTAGAGCGGAGCCATCGGCCATGAAGGAGATTGTGAGCCTCGTCCTGATAGCTATCGGCGCGGCCCTGATGCTAATTGCTGGAATCGGTCTCTTGCGGATGCCAGATCTATATACCCGCATGTCTGCCGCGACCAAGGCCACCACCATGGGGGTGGGCTCGATTTTGCTGGCCGCTGCTGTCCATTTCAGTGAACCTGCAATCGCGGCCCGCGCCCTGGCCGTCATCGCCTTCGCACTGCTGACCTCCCCGGTCGCGGCCCATATGATCGGCCGGGCTGCTTATTTCACTGGAGTTCCTCTCTGGAAGGGAACTGTGATCAATGAGCTGCGCGGCCGATACGATCCCCGCACCCACGCCCTCGAATCTATCCGCTTTCCCGAGCTGGAACGGCGCCTCGCTGATCTCCAAGTCTATCGGCTGCGGGTCCCTGCGGAGTCTGTCGTGATCGGTAAGACCCTAGCGGAAATCGAACTGCGAAAGCGATACAACGTCACCCTCCTGGCTATCTTCCGAGGCCCCCACGTGATCGCGAATCCCGAAGGAGATGTGCAGCTGCTGGCCGGGGATGAGTTAATCCTGATCGGCTCCCACGAGCGGCTGCGCGAGGCCGTAGATCTAATTTACCAGTCTAGCTAAGGAATCCCCTGGGGCCAGGCTTTCGCGGAAAGCGGGCTGCGCATGGAAAAAACCGCGACAGGCGCAACGGGGAGAACGCAAAGGCCTCCCTGTTGCCTCCTCAAGCGCGCCTAGATGATGGAGACCAATCGTTATCACCGCGAGGTCTGGATCAGGCATCGGGCGCAGAACCGCGCGGAACATACCCTCTACTTCCGCGAGTCCACTCTTTCCCTCCTCCTTCGAGGCTTAGAACCGGCCTACTTCTCTTTCTCTTAACACTTATCAGGTTGGTCGTTGCAGATTGAAGACGAGGATGGGAGAGCTACGGCTGCACCACCACAGGAGTCCCGATGTCAGCCCAATGGTAAAGCTGTTCCGCGATCGGCGTCGGCAGGTTGACACATCCGTGACTCATGGGATGGCCAAAGTTGTTATGCCAGTAAGTCCCATGCAGCGCATATCCCCGGTAAAAATACATTACATAGGGAACGTTCGGCAGCCGATAATCCGGGCCGGTCATGGTTTGAGCGCGCAGCTTCATGTAGATCCGAAAGGTGCCGATCACCGTAGGCGTGCGAGGCCGTCCGGTGGAAACCTTCGTCTGCAGAACCAGCGTCTTCCCTTCATAGGCCCTCAACTCCTGATCGCTGAGGTCTACCAGAATCCATCGCCCATGGAAGGGTGCCTGCGCCGGGGGTGTCGGTGAAGCACGGGAACTCGCACGAGCGCGGATTGTCGGGATTGGGCGAGAGGTTTGCTTCGGGACGGCCTTTCGCGTGGGGATAGGCGAAGGAGAAGGAGAGGGAGAAGGTGAGGGAAAAGGAGAAGGAGAAGGCGTTGGAGCGGCGGTAGGCCAGTTTGCTGCCGGGGCGAATCCGTCCAGGCGCACCCCGGGGATCGACTCTTCGGAACGCTCCCTTCGAAGATCTACTTCCTCCATCGGCCTATGAGGAAGAGGCTGGAGAACTGCTCCAGAACCAGTGTTTTGAAGATCCGCCTCGGCCGCTGACGGAAGAGGTTCTCGACCCCCGGGGGATATCCACGGATCGAGAGCTCCCAATCCCCATGCGATAAGGGCGATCCCAATCAACGCAAGCAGCCCGTAGAGGACCAACACTCCCATCACCCAATTCGGCCGGCGAGCAGGAGGACGACCTTGGGCATTCGGAAAGCGTTTTCGGATCCGCCGCAGGACTGCGCGGATCGTGGGGGATGCGGGTGCCGCCGCATAGGCCCGAGCGGCCCACCACAGGGCTTCCTCCGCGGAGGATGCCCGAAGCGCCCGCCGCGCCCACTGAAGAGCCTGCAGCTCTGGGGATCGGGTCGAAGAGCCCATCGCTTTCTTTATCGCGATAAGGAGATTCTTGAGCAGGGAACACCTGACAAGCCCACGCCTCGCTCCAAACCTGACGACAACCGAGATCTTTCTTTAACATAAACACACCCGGACACATCCGTGCCTGTTGGCCTTAGAAAGCACCAAGCAGGCACGGATAGGCCTGACTACAAATTGAAAGCGACTACTCTTTCTAAAACAAGGCCAGATAGCTTTCCGGCACCGCATTCGCTTCACTGTGATCTGGAGTTTAAGGCACCACGATTACAGTTTAAATCCGCATCTCAATCAGCCAAGCGCACCGATATCTCCCATCCAGTCCAGCCAGTCTGGCCATCGGGGCGCCTACATGGACGGGCGATCACCTCCGCCAGCGCCGACTCCAGCCCTTCGATCCCAAAGCGATAGGTCTGTTGAGTCTCCATCTGGACATCGGCATATCCCTCTCCCATCCCGGGCTTCAATCCCGTCAGCAACATTTCCGTCCCTCGGGGCCCGCTCACCCACACGCGCACGCCGGAGCGCTCCTCTCCATCCGGGCCAAAGACACGAATCCGCAGAAGCGGCGAAGCTTCACATAACATCTGCCGTTCAATCCTATGCGGAACTGACGGCGTAGGCGTAAGGGTGGGGGTCTCAATCCCGACCGAGAAGGGCGTGGGCGAGAGCGCATCGGTGGGGGTTGGAGTGAGCGATGGGAGAGGCGTTGGGGTTGCGGTTGGAGAAGGCATTGAAGTGAGGGAAGGTGTCGGAGTGGCAATCCATGTCGGCGAAGGGGGCACGCGGGTAGGGACCGGCGTGGCCAAGATCACCACCAGCGCAGGGGAACGCGCCCCCACCTGCTGAGCGACACGGGCCAGGTCCTGAACGATCCCAGAAGGCCAGTTCTCCAGAAGCCCTCGCTCAGCCAGGGCGGCCACCCGATCCGGAAGATCAGGCATGCCCAGTGCCTCCAACCGCCGCCTCAAAGCCTCAGGATCGCGCTCAACGGCATCCGCCTGAGCGGCGAGGACAATCCAAAGCTCCTGATAAGGGGAGGCCAGCTCGATGGGGGAAGACCATCCAGGTGACGGCGGAAAAACTTCCCAGGCCAGGTATACCCCGGCGATCAGGCCAGGGAAGAAGCCCGCTAGGAAGGCAATCCCCAGGCGACCTCTCACGGGGAACCTCCTGATGACCTGGACGCGGAGGAAGCACGCAGGGCATGTAGCAAGTCTACCGCCGCCGAGCGGGCTTGTGGGGAAAATGGCGCGGGCGATCGAGCGATCAGCCGCTGCAGCACCTCGATGGGATCCCCTAGAAGGGCGAGACGGGCCTGAGCCAGAGCGAGATCCCGATCTCGAGCATAGGCCAGAGCGACCATCCGGACGTATTCGGCCTGCCAATCCGGATGGAGATCCTTGGGCTCTACATTGATATACCGCACCGGCCAGATGGAATACCCAAGAAAGACCCCCATCCCCAAGCCGAGCAGCAGTCCCAATCCAACCACCCCTATCACCACTGCGGGCCTGTGCATCCTCACCTCTCCATAATCCATCCGCCGAAGACTACTCCCACCGCCTCTTGAATCCCTACCCATACATATACATATACATACAAAAGCCCGGATAATTTTGAGGGCCAGACCACCCGAGGCAGCCCTAGCCCGCAATCCCCATGCTCAGTTTAGGTTTTCCAACCATTGAAGCGCCTGGCGAAGATCCCCTTGGTTCTTTTGGAACATTCCGTTCCCGCTTTCACAGACCCAAAACGTTTGCATCCCTACTTGTTGCGCTGGTTGAATGTCCTGCCTCCAGTCATTCCCGATCATCCCGCATGCTTCCGGTGGAACCTCTAAACGAGCAGCCACCTCCTGATAATACGCAGGCCACGGTTTTGTAAAGTGCATGTTCTCCATTGTAGTGATCCAATCGAACGAGATATCCCCTAGGCCTGCCCATTCTAAGCGCTGCCGGATCGCAATCTCCGGGAAGACAGGGTTAGTTGCGATGGCGATACGTAGCCCTCGCATCCGCGCGCGCTCGATTAACCACCACGCCTCAACCATGGGCTCGGTCAGCACGCGCAAGGAGGGGAAAACCTCCATATAGAACCGCTCAAAGTGGGGCATCCAAGACTCCATAGGACGTTTCGTCTCCCGTTCAAAGGCCTCTGCGAAACGTTTCCATACCGTGCGTCGAGAATCCGGCCAGTAAATCGCCTCCCGCACGGCAGTAAAGAGGGCGGAGAGGAAAGGCTCGGGAGGATAGTAAGGCGCCATGAACCTCTGCAGCCGATCAAGATAGATCGGCATAAAGCGCTCCATATCGTTATTTAGCAAAGTGCCGTCCAAATCGAAAAGAACTGCGCGGATCATCAGGCATCGCTCTCTTGATTCGAAGAAGGGAACCGGTGGAGGTGACACTCTCCGCACCCAATCTCTGGGCGTGGGACTTCCACCAAGCGAAGGGTGCAAACCGCATAGGCATGGATTTGTTCCCGCAGACCCCACCACGTCTTCGCGACCCGAGCCTCCAAAGCCAGATGAGGACAGGCGTTCGCGCGAACGATCCTAGGGATCGGGCATGTCGCACAGAGGTAGGGCTTCCAGATCCCTCCGCCGGGCGTTCGCTCGATCAACCGACAGGCCTGCGTATGCCGCCCCCGATAATAATCCTCGTAGTAAAACGGGCACTCGGCCCCATACGGCGTACGCACGATTTCGCCTCCATCTAAACTGATTATAGAGTCAACCTCATTTAGCATCTAATCCTTTGATTTACGGATTTTCGGAACCTAGGCCCGGCGACACCTTCAACCTTCAGCTATTATCTTGCTATCTTCCTGAAACCCCGATCCCTATTCAGCCCAGATCCAGGGGGCTGGGATCATCAAACCGCCCTATCAAAAGGTTTCAGGAGATGTCCATAACCATCATGGCGCATACTCATATGAAATCTTGACACTCTGGATTAAGGTTGCTATACAAAAACACGAGGCCCGATCAGCGAGCGTTCGCTGGACTGACGGGAATCGATCTTGCCATACCAAGCGGGGACTTCAGAGAGCCGGATTCCTGCAACGTATATCGCGGCGCTTTTCCATTCATCCCCTGCTCCCCAGACATCTCGCCTTCAATACCGAATCTGGGAATTTCCGAAGGGATCAACGCAGCCTTTCCAAAACATCCGACTGTTCCCCCTGATGACCGTGTAAGAGAAGCATGCTTTGCATCCCATTTCATGTGAGGTGGCGGCTTATGCCAGTTCCATCCGAACAGCTGCGCCAAGTCATGCGACGATGGGCAAGCACCGTGACAGTGGTGACGATGCGAGCGGAGGATCAGATCCATGGGCTCACCGCCACTGCCTTCACGAGCGTGTCTATGAACCCACCGCTAGTGCTGGTCTGCATTCAAAATGACAGCCGCAGCGAATCTCTGCTCCGAAGGGGTCGCTGCTTCGCGGTGAACTTCCTAACGGAAGATCAGGCCGCCTTATCTGAACGCTTCGCGGGCCGGGTTTCGGTGCCAGATCGCTTTGAAGGGATCGCCTATCGAGCCGCGGTCACAGGTGCGCCGATCCTAGAGAACGCCCTCGCTTATTTAGACTGCACCGTGGCGGGAGCATATTGGGGTGGCGACCACACGATCTATCTAGGTCTGGTGGAAGACGCAGGGATCCTTCGAGATGGGACACCCCTGCTCTACTTCCAGGGTGCCTACCGACGCCTAGCACCTGTTGCTAGCCTTTAGTATTTATGGAATGAGATCAGCGACCTGGCGCAGTAGATCGCTTATGTCAAGGGCAATTCAAGAAACAGACTATTGAAAACAGGTGTGAGAAACTACGGAATCCACATCCTCCGGTTCGCAACGCGAGCATAAATCGATGGAAGATGGATGACAACGAGCGGTGGAGAATGTCTTGGGGTGCGAAGTGTCTTAGGGAAGCTCATATCGCCTCACCTCCACCAGCTGAAACGCCCAGCGCATGGTCAGCCGGTAATGAGCGTCCAGCCAGCGCCGAACCAGATCCCGATCATCCCACATCGGAGCTTCGGAGTAGATCAGCCAGACGGCCCTTCGTCCATGGGTCAGAGCAGCCATATGAGCAGCGATCTCCGCTTCCCCCAGTCGATAAGCCCCCTCCGGGGTTCGGAAGTTCGTGGCGGGAGCCCATGCCCCTTCATAGGGCCGACGGAAATAGTAATCGAACCCATACTGGACGTAACCGATGTGGAAGAGGATCAACTCTCCCGGCTGATAATGCGCGGCTACCACGCGGGTCGCTGATCGGAAATCCGATTTGATGGGCATGGCAGCTTGGGCCCACAGCCCCATCACCATTGGGACTAGAACGGGCGCCAAGGCCAGCGCCCGACTCAGGCGACCCGGTATGCGCGCCCATCCTGCTGCCGCCAGACCGAACCCGGCCGGCATCGAAGGGATCAGATAGCGTTCCACAAAGAGCGGACGGCAAAGCGAAAGCAGGGAGAGAAACGCCCACGGGCTCAGCGCCCAAATGGCAAGCGCTCCGCGTGACCGCCTCGAAGCGCGGCCAGCCAGGATCCCCAACACCATCAATCCGCTCAGAGGAAGAAACCCCCACTCTGGGAATCCACCCCACACTCCCACCGCTGCTCCCCATGCCAGCATCCCTAATCCCTCCAGCGGAGCCACCCGCGGAAAGCCAGTTTCGCCGCACACCGGATGAATCCCTCCATCCCATCGAAGCACCTGACCTATCTGCCAGCGCAACAAGGGGAGGTCTGCCAGTATCAACAACAGTCCTCCCACCGCCATCCTGACCAGCGCTTTCCGTGACCACCCTCTCCGAATTAAGGCCAAGGCTAGCAAAGTAGGAAGGAACAGGGCAAAGAGGACATGGCTGTAAAGCCCTAAAAGCAGCCAGAAGGCAACCTCTAGCCACCCTAGCGGATCCCGGCGGGCCGCTTCCTGAGCGCCCCATGCGGCCAGGAAAAGAAAGACCAAGAGGGCATACATTTTCGCTTCCTGGCCATACCAGACTAAGAAGGGCGCGATAGCAAAGAACCACGCCGTCAGGCGTGCGGCGGCAGGTGGCAGATATCGCCGGAAAAGAGCGAACCCCAAGGCCACGGACAGGACCCCAAACCAAAGGGAGGGGAACCGGAGGGCAAACTCAGAATCGCCTGCGAATCGAACCCATTGGAAGAGCCCGATGAAGTAGAGCGGCCCATTAAAGCCTGGGCGGGTGAGCAATGAAGATACTCGTTCCCATCCTGCTGCCCCGCCTTGCTGGAAGGCTTCCGCGATCTCTGTCGAGAGGCTCTGTCCGAAGCGTAGGGCATCCACCTCATCCCGCCAGAGCGGCTGGGCCGTGAGGGAGCTCACTCGCAGCGTGAAGGCAAGAAGAAGGAGTAGTAACAGGCGCGAATCTGGAGGCCGATGAGACGGCCGGAGGAGGGCTTGGAACATCCGTCCAATACCAAAGCTCGCCGCCCAACCAGCTAGGAAGGGGAAGAGAACGTTCTCCACGCTCACCGCCACACAAGTCCACAGATAGAGACCACCGAAGTGCCCTGCTCGTCCGCCGGACAAAGCTCATAATCGACTTTCTCCCCAACAGTCGGCTCCAGGGTGCGCAGGGCGAGATAGATCGGGGAGACCCCACACACTTGATTCCGGTCTCGAATCTGCCGGATCTCTTCGAAGAAGCCAGCGGCATCTCCAGCGGCCATCCGATCGATGAGCACCTGATCATCTGCCTTCAGGCGGGCCCTTCCGGTCAGGTCTAAAGGTCGATCCCCAAAGGCCGGGCCGACATGAGCCAGATCCCCCGCGGCGATAATCACCGCTCGGCGCCCCGCGATCGCGGCTCGAAGGGCTTCGACAAAGCGAGCAATCATGGGATCCGACATCGGATCCTGGTCTCCCTGCATGAAGGATGCAAAGGGGCCGCAGAGGACTGGCACTAACTCTATGGATTTTCCTTCACGGGTCGCATGCAACCATACGGCAGCTAACTCAATCGAGTGCTCCCCTCGATGCCGGAGCTCGCCATCGAAAGCCACTTCCTCCCCCAGGGCTTCCCCCAAGGCGTTCACGACTGGCAACGCAGTAGGCAACACACCGAAGGGCGTAGCGTAGTGCTGACGGGTCAGGGTGATCGATCGATCCTCTCCATAATGATCCGTTCCTAGGATAACTGCTAAATCCGCCTCCCGAACGAACGGGGCGGCTCGTCGCCAGACCCGAGCATAAACCCGGCCACCTCGTGCATAGTCAATATGGGGACTCAGCAGCCCCCGGCCGTCTACGATCGAATCCTCTTCAGAAGCTTCCTCCTCAAACCAGTGGATCAGCCGCTGCAGCTGCCCCGGATCTCCCGGGTAGACCGATTCCGCCAACATCGGAGGGCGAAAAGAAGCCCGGCGATAGATCTCCAAGGCTCGAGCTTTGGCCTCGCGGAAGCGCTCGTTCTCCAGCAGATACAATTCATCGAGCGCATCGATCAGCGAGCGAAGGGTCTCTTCGTCCAACCGGATACCATAACGCACCATTAAGGCCGCGCGGATAGCCCGCAGATCCCGAGTGCCATCGCACAGGGCCAGCGCTGGCGCCAGCGCCTGCGGCACCATCAATGTCTGATCGGAGAGCCGAAGAGGATCTCGCACGGCTACATACCAGCGGCCGTTACGAACGATTGGACGAAAATCTACCGGACGAAGCCGTGGATAGGAGATTGAATCACGCATTCCTAACCCTCTCTCCTTAGGAACTTGGAGTGGAGGCACCCTAAACCATCCGTCCCATACCCTATACCTTTACCTTCAACGACCTATGGTAAGGCATAGGGCTGATGGAGCCGCCCGACCCCACATTCAACTCCCCTTTCCTCCAAGCTCTCCGGGCGGTTGGATGCAATCTGCAGACCCCATTCCCCTTGCTCCATGCTGCGTTACAAACGAATGATGACGAACAGGATCAAGTCGATTCCGTTCTGCACGATTCGTGCCCCACACTCGGCTCGAATAACTTATGAGAAGAATCAAGGCTGCCTGCTCTCCACCATTATGGGCACTCGTGCCTCCATTCGTGGACAGCCACCGCCCTTACGGAGCGAAATTCGCCTCCATCCAGGCGATATCCTCCGGATCTAGCATGAAGTCCAGCGCGGCAATATTCTCCTGCAGATGCTCCACACGCTCAGTCTTGAAGATCAACACTATATCCCTCTGCCGAGCTAAGAAATTCAGGACGATCGAATAGGGGCTGCGCCCATGCCGGGCGGCGATTCGCTCCACCCCTCGCCAGCGAGGACTACGTCGGGGGATCCGGCCTTCCCAGAACGGCGAGTAGCCGGAAACCGTGATGCCGGCCTCCCGACAATAGGGTAGGAGATCCCGTTCGATCCGGCGGTTCGTCAGATTGTATTCCACCTGATCGTTCACCAACGCATATGGCCGAAACAGCTCCTGAGCCCGTTGGAGCTCACGAACGCTGAAGTTGCTTACCCCGGCGAATCGCACTTTCCCCTGCTCGATCAACGTTCGGAACGCCCGCAGCGTCTCTTCTAAGGGGGTATCTCGCTCCAGCCAATGTAGCAGATAGAGGTCGACAAAATCGGTTCCCAGCCTTCGGAGGCTGGCCTCGCAGGCAGCCAACGTTCCGGTATACGTGGCATGCTGAGGTGCCACCTTGGTGGTCAGGAAGACACGATCTCGGATTCCGCGGATTGCATGCCCCACAATCTCTTCCGCCCCTGGATAGATCTCTGCAGTGTCGATGTGGAAGACCCCCAGATCTACGGCGGCCCGGATGGTCTCCCGCATGGCCGCCGGATCCCGAATGTTCCACGTCCCCAGGGCCAAATTCGGCAACCGCACTCCTGTTCGTCCCAGCTCTACAGTCCACATTCCATAATCCCTGGTTTCTAGGGGATCGTAGCGCAGAGATACAGACCGTTCAGGCAGATAAGGAACGAAACCCGACATTGTCGCCATAGCGATGACGTGAATCTCCAGATCGACCCGCCCGGCTGCTGGCCACCGTTACCGAGGCAACGACATCGGCTTCTCTCTTTTGTCTTCTTTATAATGTATCTTGACAATCGAGCTCAATCAGAGCACCCTCGCGATCAGCAAACGCTTCACTCACATGGGACGATCGACTTCGGAGCCAAAGACTGCATGAAAAAGTCGCACGGACATCCTCGAGATCCATTCGACAACTTAAATGGACTCGGATTGATCCCCTTTGGCATCCCTGAAGGTGAACGCCATGCCCTTCCTAATCCTATCCTGCAAAGAGATCATTAGGATGATCGATCCCGCTCCATGGCACTTGCGCGGGCGCTCGTGCGTTACAGAGAGTGAGAGCGTTGCGATCAGGATCGATGTAGACCGCCTGCTTAGAGAGCCGCACGCCCTATCTGCCCCTCTGGCGTTCCTGACAAGATCGCTGGAGTTAGCTCCTCTCAAACCTTTACCAGGTGAAAGTGATGGAAAAGAATGGAAAGCGGATGCCTTCGAAGGCAGCGCCGGTAGCTCGTGGCAGAGGGTTGTCTGTTCTTCTTGATCGAGACGCCTCTAGAGACAGCGGATGGTGTCCCTATCATTGTCACGATGGAGCAATACCGCAAATCGATAAGTTATAATCTACCATAATCGCAATCCAAGATTGTGAAGGTCGAATGACTTTGGCAATCCGCTGTAGGATGCACCTCGGCCGACGTCATTATGGAAACCTGAGGATCTCTCACAACAGCCATGACCACCGCCGCCATGGTGAACCCTCTATCTCCCCAGTAACGGGAGGGGAGCGTGGGTGATTCTTTCCCTGAGAGCGCTCGCTTCCCGAGGAGAAGCAATTCCACAGATGGGCATCCCGTGTCCAATCCGATCCTTCCATCATCCGCAGTGATCAAGAATGGCACCCCTGGGTGGCCTATTCGGATTCTTAGAATCAGAGCCGACGCTTTCTCGGGCAATTGAAGCCCTCAACCAGAGGGAGCGCGTCCAGATGACGCTCCCCCGTTCAGGATGGGCATTCTGGATCGCGGGGTTGGCCCGGCAGGCTTCGCGGCCCATGCTCATCATCGTTGGGACCGCGGAGCGGGCCCAGTGGATGGCGCAGGATCTGGCCCTCTGGCTGGGGCCGGAACGGATCCACCGGCTGCCAGAACCTCCCGCCCTCCCTTACGAACGAGCGCCTTGGCCTCCTGAGGTCCGCGCCGAGCGTCTGGCGGCTCTGGCCGCCCTGGCCGGCCTGAACGGGGATCCCGCGCCGGTGGTGGTAGCCTCTACCCGCGCGCTGCTCCTCCGCACCCTTCCGCCGCGGCTTTTCCATCGCCTGCGCCGGATCCTGCGGACTGGTCAAGAGCTTCCGATGGACGGATTCATTCGTTATCTTCTGGAGGCGGGCTACGAGCCGGTCACCACGGTGACCCATCCTGGGCAGTTCGCCCGCCGCGGGGGGATTCTCGATCTCTTCCCCTCGACGGGTTCAGAGCCTGTCCGGATCGAGTGGGAAGCAGACCGCCTCGCCAGCATGCGCGCCTTCGACCCGACCAGCCAACGGACTCTCCGGCCGGTGGAGCAGGTTCGCATCCTGCCGGCCCGGGAGCCCTTGCCCGCCTACGGGCCTGCCGTCGCGGAGCGGCTCGCCGCCTGGCAACCGATGGTCGAAGCTCCCGCGGAGGCGGAAACGCTGGAGCGGGAGCGAGGGGCGCTGGCCCGCGGGGCGCCGTTCCCATTGCTGGAGTTCTATCTGCCCTACTTCTATGCGGATGCCACCACGCCCCTCGCCTACCTCCCGGAGGACGCCTGGATCATCCTCCTCGACGAGGCGGAGATCCAGGCCGCATGGGAGGAATTGATGGAGGAAGGTCGAGAGCTCAGGGCCCGGGCG
>JANXBD010000022.1 GCA_025057635.1 Thermoflexus sp.
CTCTGGACGAGGCGAATATCGGTCGTTTCCGGGAGATGATCCGTCGGCTCTCCGAACGCACCCAGTTCATTCTGATCACGCACAATCGGGGGACAATAGAAGCGGCCGATGTCATCTATGGGGTCACCATGCGGTCGGATGGTGTCTCTCAAGTGCTCAGTTTACGCTTGGAGGAGGCGGAGCGGATTCTCCCAGGAAGCGCTTCTTAGCCGATTCGGGGCGGGCCGCTGTGCCGCCCGCCCCAGCTGTTCACTCTATGGGAATCTGTTGGGGTGGAAAGACGCGGCCGTCTTTCAGCCACCATACTCCAAGTTTTCGGGCTATGCGCGCAGCTTCCGAATGGATCTCCGGGCCGGCGACAGCAGGAATGACCTCGGCCTCCGGAAAGACCTTGCGTAAAGCGGCAGCTCGCTCGACGGCTCGTTCTACGTCATTCGGGTGCACGATGGCTGAGACTTCCACCACAAGGTAGGCGATCCCCTCACCTTCTAGCCTGTTTCCTTGAACTATCACGTCCGCTTCATTCAGTGAATCTACCTCTTCTAGGGTTGCCAATCCTGTAGCTTCGGCGAAGCGGATAAGAGCCTCTCGCTCCTCCAGGCTCAGGATATGAGGATCTCGAACCAAGCGGCGGTAGCGCTGGGATTTAGTGCGGTATCGATCTTCGAGAATCAAGCCTCGAACCAAGCCGCTCAGCGACAATATTGCCTCTTACAGATGATCCTGAACACTAGCAAACCAGATTCCGGTGCGGCGTTGGGCCTCAGCAAGCTGCTGGACTAGTTCTTCGGTGCGGCGTCGGGCTTCGGCGAAGGCGGTGAGGGCTTCTTCGAGGCGGTTGACCCGTTCCTCGATGCGGCGCTGGGCTTCAGCGAGCTGCCTGATGTATTCTTCGGTGCGGCGTTGGGCCTCAGCAAGTTGCTGGATTTGCTCTTCAGTGCGGCGTTGGGCTTCGGCGAGGGCGGTGAGGGCTTCTTCGAGGCGGTTGACCCGTTCCTCGACGAGCAATCGTTGACGCAGAGCTTCCACCCATTCTGGGTGCTGATCCAGCAGACGAATCAGGTCTTCAAAATCTTGGACCGTGAACGCCATAGGCGTCTTCTCCTGACTCCTTTCGGGGAGATTATAATCATATCTTCCATAAGCGTCAAGGCCGTATGGAGAAAGAGAAGATTGGATTATGGCGAGGACGGTCATAAACAAACTCGCCTGCTGAAAAGGATCCTCTGACCATGCCGATCAGGAGACGTAGCCGTTGGCCGTATAGGTGGTGCATTTAATTCGAAATTGATCCCGGCGCTGGAAAAGCTTGGATCCGCCAGTCTGCACATGTGTTGGTATCTCGACTTGCCGGGAACCGCTCCAGGCTCTGGCCTCGCGAAGGGGTCGGGCAGCGGGGCGGGCTTCCCCACTCCACCCGATCGATTTCCCCCTGCGGACCGATGAGCAAGACCTCGTCCTGGGTGTTGTTCAAGTGCCACGAGCCACGTCCCCAGCCGGGATTCGGAATCAGGTCAGGCACCAGAGGATCCGTCGCCGCCAATTCGAAGTGAGGACGAGTGCCATAGCGGGCGAGGAAGGCCTGGGCGGAGACCGCGATCACCTGAACCTCCCCCGGGCGGATTGTCGCGCCGTCTGGGAAGCGATACATCCCCTCATAATCGCCCGGCACCGCTGCATCGCCGATCCCATAGCCGTTGAGATTCAGCGTGTTTCCAGTAGGGTTATAGATTTCCACCCACTCCTCATTTGGATCGATCCCAAGGGCGTTCACCAGGATCTCGCTGATCAGCAAGTGGGGCGGGCGGTGATCGCGGAAGACCAGAGGGAGATAGACTTTGGGTTGAGACAATTCCCAGTCAAATCGAAATAGCTCGCCCAGGGCATTCCATCCTTCTTCGGACCGAAAGATCAGTATAATCTCCCGGTTCAGCTTATGGGAGGTTTCCGTGGCGTTGGCTGAGCCCAGGACAATGGAAGGCTCTCCGCTCAGACGGATCATGGTCATCTTATTGTGGAGTCCTTGCCCGCCTGGATTTCCCGTTCGCGCTTGAAGGGTGGTGGAGAGAGTGGGGCTGATAAGGCTCAGGGATTCGATGTAAGCTACGGTGGCTGCATTGCTTCGGGGATTGGTCGGATCATCATAGAAGCGATCCAGGAGAAGCCATACCGATGCCCCTCGTCCGGCGGCCTCAATCAGCGTCGCCAGATAAAGGTTCGGCGAGATCACCGGCGCGGTGGCCGGATCGCTGGCTCCCGGACCCCACCAGGGAGGGACGGTTAGTTGCTGGGCGAGGATCAGATCCCCCGGGCCGGCCTGGCGAAGTGGCACCCATATGCCGGCCTCTAGGTTCAGCATTCCCTCGGGTCCAACGATCAGTTGGAGATCGCTAGCTGTGATCGGGATGGGTTTTGGGAACCGGACTGGGTAGGCTGTTCCACCTAAGGTAAGAGGTGGTGTATAGGTAGGGGGTGGATCTTCCGTCAGCGTCGTTACATCCCGGAAGATGGGGTCAATATCGCGCTGGAACAGCTCGGTCAGGAAAGTGGCAACTTCGGGGGACTCGAAGGCTACCAGCACGCCGCGCTGACCCTCTGTCCCGTCGCTCTTGGGATCGTCCGGCATGGCACGAGGGCTCAGGTTTTCTGTCCCTATCAGCACTCCTCGATCATCCCGAACCAGGAATTTCGCGTGCGCATACGCGTAACGACGGAGCGCCGGGGGGATCGCGGTCGGGGTGCTTCGCATGATCAAACATTGACCCCCTGCGATTCGCAGGAGCTGACAGGCATACCGCGTGTCGTCGGAGATCCCACCCGGGGGCGTTCCCTCTAAAAGCAACGTGACGGAGACGCCCCGTCGTGCCGCTGCCGCCAGCCGTTCGGCAAGCCGAGGATGTTCAAATGTGAACATCTCCCCTATAATAGAAGCCTGAGCGCCGTCGATCCACGTGGCGACTGCTTCGAAAGCATGATCCGGCGCGATGATCAGAGTTATCGGGATGGTGCCGCTGAGCGTAAGAGGACGCTCGTAGCGCTCCAGCATCCACCCGGGGAAATAGACTCGGCGTCCCCACCATGGATCCAGGCGATCGCTGGCCCAATCGGCTGCCGCATCGGTATCCACAGGAAGCCCAGTCGCCGGATCCCTACGACGGATTAGGATTCGGCCCTCACTCCGCGCGCCCGGAAGGCTATAAGCCTCAACGAACCGCCCATGCCATCCTAAGGTCTCGGTGTATCCTTCACCATAGATCAAGGCATCGACCAGGTTCCCCATCGAGTCCCGGAGCACTACCTCATCACCCGCATTGGCAAAACCGGGCCAGGCACCCTCAACAGGGCGCACGCTTTCTATTCCATCGGTAAAGACTGCCGCATCTGGCGGGCGTCCGAAGGCCAACGTGAACGAAAGGGCATGGCGAGCCACCCAGATCGACACTCCCGGGGCGAGGCTAAACCCGGAGGGAAATCGTAATCCGCCCGTCCCAGTCAGACGATCTCGCAGGCTCCATCCGCTTAAATCGACCGGCGCGGTGCCAAATGCCATCAGCTGAACGGCCTCATCCGGTTCGCCCGAGAACACGCCATCGGGATGTGCGGCGGTGATCCAGATCTGAAAGGTTCCTGCTTGAGAGCGCTGAATGATCTGGGGAAGTAGAGAAAGCAAGATCATTCCGCCAAGGCCTAGGAGTACAGTGATAAAGAAACGAAATTGTCTGCACATGGCTGCTCCTTAGAGATCCTCAAATTAGACTGGGAGTTCTTTACGATTGTCTATAAAGATGATAGTCAGCTGGTTCGTCTTTTGAGGGGAAACCCAGCCCAGTGGAGCGATCTCATTTTCTCCTACCAGCGCTCAACGATGGAACCCTCATGTTCCCTTCCCTTTGATCCGGGAATGTTAGAAGTTTTTATATTGACTGGTCTAAGGGATTTGTTAAAATAAATTCTGAGTGGGGGGCCAAGGAAGAAGTTGCCTTGAGTGTAAGTGTCGGTCTATCGGGAGGAGTAGGGATGGGTGCATTGACCGCTTGTAGATTGTCCTCATGGATTGCCTCCGAGAAGGTTCCCCACCCACCTCGCCTTGGGCTAAAGCTGATTAGCCGGTCGTCTCCTCCTGTAAAGAAGAGATCCTTCCCTCCAATGCCTAGCTCCCCTATGGGATGGCGCTATGCAGGTCGTCAAGCCTCTACCCCTGCATCAGTGAGGGAGGTGAGGGATGCTCGTGATCATCCGGGCGATCACCTGATCTTCCCTCAAGGAGGAAACGATCATGGCGGTAAAGGTCTGGTGGGTGATGTCGGATACCGAGCAGGATCGCGGGGAGCCCGGATGCTATGAATTTTGGGAGCAGGCTTTCCGAGTCTGGATTGAGCATCTGGGCCCTGGACGATTTGTGATCACCACTCAGGCGTTTTTTCCGTATGGATCTTCATCTCCCTCCTATTCCTTGGAGCCCTTTATCGCGCGTTATCTAGATCAAATCCGCCGTGGTGAGGTGCGCCCGACGCGCTCGATTTGGTGGTTCTAAGACGAGAGAATGATTAAGTGTGAATATCTAAACGAGGAGGAGTAAGGTTGCCTCGAGCACTGCTGGAATCGCTCAAGCGTTTGCTCGAGGAGGGCCCCTATGAGGCTCGAGTAGTTGGCGGTGCAGTGCGAGATCGCCTAATCGGTCGGGAACCGAATGATCTCGATGTAGTGGTGGTCGGCCCCGCATTGCACTTAGCCCGTGTCCTGGCCGACCGGATCGGAGGGTTTTTCTACATCCTCGATGCTCGAAGGGAGTTCGGCCGGGTGATCTGGCGGAGCCCAGACGGCCGTCGGTTTTATATTGACCTCACTCGACGGGATGGTGCCTCCTGGGAGGAAGATCTCCAGCGCCGGGATTTCACCATTAATGCGATGATGGCGGATCTTGACGCTTTTCTTAGCGTGGGGCCTCTGATGCCCTTTGATCCTCTTGGAGGATTGGAAGACCTGCGGGCCGGACGGCTGCGCCCTTGTGCTCCTGATGCCTTCCGTCAGGACCCCGTTCGGATCATCCGTGCGGTTCGCTTCGAGGCCGAGTTCGGACTTCAAATGACAGTAGAGACCGAGCAGGCGCTCCAAGAAGCGCTTTCCCGTCTGATCCTGGTTGCGCCGGAACGGGTGCGGGAGGAGCTGGTCAAGGTTCTCTTGATCCCCCCCCTGGTCCGTAGCCTGCGGCGAATGGAGGCCTTGGGGATCCTCCCGGAGATATTGCCGGAGGTGGCGAACCTGCGCGGCGTGATGCAGAGCCCACCCCACGTGTGGGATGTCTATGAGCACACGCTACGAACGGTTGCGGCGATGGAACGGCTGCTGGGAGCCCCAGTGGAATCACCAGAACTGTTGGATCTTGCACCGCGATGGACGGAGATCGATGCGGCCATGGCCCCTTGGTGGAAATGTCTTCGCGCCCGCTGGGAAAAGGAAGTAGCGGTGGATCATCCTCGACAGGCGTTGCTGTTGCTGGCCGCGTTGCTGCACGACATCGGAAAGCCAGCGAGCCGGATGGTGTCGCCGGATGGACGGGTGCGGTTCATCGGCCACGAGCGGGTGGGAGCAGAATGGGCGGCCCGTCGCCTGGAGGCGCTTCGCTTTAGCAATGATGAGATCGAGGAGATTGGAAACCTGGTTCGATATCACATGTGGCCCCACGGGCTGGCCCGGGGGCAGCTCTCGCCGCGTATAATTTATCGGTTTTTCCGACGTACTGGGGAACAAGGAGTGGATCTAGCGTTGCTTGCCTTGGCGGACACCCTAGCTGTTTGGGGCCCCACACTAACGGATGAAGTTTGGGAACCGCGACTGGAGATGGCCCGGACGCTGTGGCGAGCTTTCTTTGAGATGCCTGATCGGTTCATCCGCCCTAACCCTCTCCTCCGAGGGGAAGACCTTCTGATGCTGGGAGTGCCGAAGGGGCCGCAGATCGGTCGTATCTTAGAGGCTATCCGAGAGGCTCAAGCAGCTGGCGAGGTGATCACGCGTGAGCAAGCCCTTGAGCTGGCCCGACAATTGATAGATGGATCATCATAAGGGTAGGCCCAGAAGCCTGCTTTAGGCCCCTGTTCCCTTCCCCAGCTTATGCGCCTGTCCTTCAGTCACTGGGAACGTTCCTGCTACTAAGCGTATTCCCCTCAAATCATCCCGCGCATGCCGTCCATAGGGGTAGATTCCTAAGAGTTGCCTCTACGCTCGATGATGCTCATCGTCCTATGCATTCCTACCTCGGAGGATTCGCTCTCCTTAGTTTAAGTTCCGAAGTTACTGATGCCGTGTGTTATAATCGAATTGATATGAATTGCTCCTTGATTAAGTGGCGGAGCGTTTCCGATGAATGAGTTCGAGTGGGCCTTCGAGCGATTCGAGTCTCAAATGGATCGGCTGCTCCAGGACATCCTAACCCGGCAGCGCTGGTTATTACGTTATGGAAGTGCTTGGCGTCCACCTACAGACGTCTATGAAACCGACGAGGCCGTGGTGATTCGGGTAGAAATCGCGGGTTTGAGGCCTGAGGATGTGTGGGTGGCGCTGCACGGTCGCTGTCTGGTGATCAGCGGTTATCGACAGGATCCTACGCCGAAGGTCGCGTATCATCAGCTTGAGATCCACTACGGGGAGTTTCATGTAGAGGTCGACTTGCCGTGGGTGCTCGATGCCGATACGGCTCAAGCCGTTTACCGTGATGGTTTTCTGAACGTGATCCTCCCCAAGAAGCCGCCACTGACCATCCCCGTGCGGACGCCGCGGCGTCTGTTGGTGAATAAATCAGAGGCAGGTTTATGACTTCAATTAATCCGATCAGCATCTAAAAATGACACTTAGGGAGATGGGAATGCGACCCTTCGGGTTGAATTGGGAAGGTTATCTTCTAGACGAAGAGAGTGAGGACATCCCCCCAATGGGGATTCCGTTGGAGGCCCAACGGAGTCCGGAGGAGCTATCGGTTCAAATCCCGGAAGAACTCCCTATTCTTCCGCTGCGAGGGGTAGTGGTCTATCCTCTCACGGTAGTCCCATTAGCGGTCGGACAGCCACGTTCAATCCGGCTAGTAGATGATGCAGTCCTGGGCAGGAAGCTGATCGGATTGGTAGCCAGCAAGCGTCCTGAGCTGGAAGAGCCCATGCCGGAGGATTGCTACACTCTTGGGACTCTGGCGATGATCCAGCGCTTGCTGCGGATGCCAGACGGCACAATGCGGATCCTAGTGGTGGGGATGGAGCGGATCCGCATCCAAGAGTATACGGCGATCCAGCCATATCTCAAGGCGCGGGTGGATCGCCATCCCGAAACGGTGAACGCCGGCCCGGAATTGGAGGCTCTTCGCCGCAAGACCGCGGAGTTGTTCGCTCGGATGGTGGAGCTAGTCCCTGGCCTTCCCGATCAGCTCGGGGCTATGGCAATGGCTGTAGAGGATCCGAGGCAGTTAGCCTACGCAGTGGCCACTTATCTACGGATGTCCCTTCAGGAAGCTCAAGGAATTCTAGAACTAGACGATGTGGCAGCGAAGTTGCACAAGTTGATCGCCCTGCTGACGCGAGAGATCGAGGTTCTGGAGCTAGGCCGCAAGATCCAAACGGAGGCCCAGGCCCAGGTGGAAAAGATGCAGCGAGAGTTCTTCTTGCGTCAGCAGTTAGAGGCGATCCGCCGGGAACTAGGGGAGGCGGACGAGCACCAGATGGAGATCGAGGGGTTCCGGCAGAAGATTGAGGAGGCTGGGATGCCGCCGGAGGCCAGGCGGGAAGCCCTGCGGGAATTAGATCGCATGGCCAAACTGTCGCCTGCTTCTGCGGAGTATGGCGTAATTCGAACCTACTTGGATTGGATGGTGAGCCTCCCCTGGAACAAGACCACGGTGGATAACCTGGATGTGGTTCATGCCCGGAAGGTTCTGGATGAAGACCATTACGGCCTCCAGGACGTGAAGGAGCGCATCCTGGAGTATCTGGCAGTGCGCAAGCTCAAGCAGGAACGAGCTTCGCAACTGGAGGAACTGGAGACCCGGGATTACATCCGCCGGGTTCGCGAGGGCGCGATCCTCTGCTTCGTAGGGCCGCCTGGTGTGGGCAAAACTTCCCTAGGCCAGTCCATTGCTCGGGCGATGGGCCGGAAGTTCACCCGTATGGCCCTGGGTGGGATCCGGGATGAGGCGGAAATCCGGGGCTTCCGCCGGACATATGTGGGGGCTATGCCCGGACGCATCATCCAGGCCCTTCGTCGGGTGGAATCTCGGAACCCGGTCTTTATGCTGGATGAGGTGGATAAGATCGGGGCGGACTGGCGAGGTGATCCCTCCTCGGCGTTGCTTGAAGTGCTGGACCCGGAGCAGAACCGAGAGTTCCGGGATCACTATCTGGATGTGCCGTTCGATCTCTCCCAAGTCCTGTTTATCTGTACTGCGAACCAGCTGGATACGATCCCTGCGCCGTTGCGGGACCGGATGGAGATCATTTTCATCCCCGGGTATACGGAGACGGAGAAGTTCCACATCGCGATAGGGTATCTGATCCCGCGACAGCTGCGGGAGAACGGGTTGATGCCCGGAGAGATTACCTTCACCGAGGCAGCGGTGCGGCGGATCATCCGAGAATACACCCGGGAGGCGGGGGTCCGGAACCTCGAACGAGCCATTGGGCGGGTATGCCGGAAGGTGGCGACACGGGTCGCCGAAGGAGCTTCGGAGGCCGTCCTCGTGGATGCGGAGGATGTGCCCCGGTATCTGGGCAAGCCATTATTCACCGAGGAAGAGCTCACCCACCGGGTGGAAGTCCCTGGCGTGGCTATTGGCCTAGCATGGACGCCCACTGGAGGCGATGTTCTCTTCATCGAGGCGACCCGGATGCCGGGAAGCAAAGGGTTCGTGCTGACTGGATCCCTAGGAGAGGTGATGCGGGAGTCGGCTCAGGCCGCCTTAAGCTATGTGCGAGCCCATGCAAAGGATTATGGCATCCCGGAACGTTTCTTTGAGCAGAGCGATATTCACATCCATGTTCCGGCTGGCGCAGTGCCTAAAGACGGCCCTTCTGCGGGCATCACCATTGTAGTCGCCTTGGTCTCCTTGCTCTCCAACCGTCCGGTACGGCCCGATGTAGGAATGACCGGGGAGATCACCTTGCGGGGGAGGGTGTTGCCAGTGGGGGGTATTAAGGAAAAGGTGCTGGCGGCGCACCGGGTGGGCCTGCGCACGGTGATCCTGCCGAAGCGCAACGAGAAGGATCTGGAGGACGTGCCGGAGGATGTGCGCCAGGCGATGGAGTTTGTGCAGGTGGAGACAATCGAAGAGGCCCTTGCGGTGGCGTTGCAAGATCGTAGGGATGGAGACCGGGCGCCATCGAAGGACGGTGCCCGACGCCGGGCGCGTGTGAGGACAAGGACTAGTCGATCCTCACAGTGATCGTCCGCATAGGGCCTAAGTCTCTAGCCAGACTCAGCATCGATTCTTTGATAGGCTAAAATTCTGTGACGAGTTGTGGCACGTATCCAGCCATGACCACGGTAATGATCGTGGAGGACAATCAGGAAATGGCGCAAATGTTAGCAACTTTGTTAGAGTTCGAGGGCTATCGAGCCGTTGTTTGTCCATCCCCTGAACAAGCCTTGGAGCGCATGCGAGAGACGCAAGCTGATATCGTCGTGATGGATTTCCACTTAGGAGAAGCCGTAGCCTTAAGATTGTTACAGTCGATTCGGTCCGATCAAGAGCTTCAGAGGATTAAGGTGATTGTTGTCTCAGGAGACGATCAGGAGGTGTCTGCTCGGTCTGCGGGGGCTGATGCGTTTCTGCTAAAGCCGTTTTCTGTGGAAGAACTAATGCAGCGGATTCAGCAGCTCAGGCAACTCAATCCGGAGGACCTTGGATGAATTCTTCGGATTCCTCGTTGTCGAAGCGTTTGCGCGTCTTGATGATCCTCATTTTAAGCGTCCTAATGGGCGTGATAGTGTTATTTCTTTCCGAAGAGGCCGCTCGAGCAGCCCCGTTGGCTGAGGTTGAGCCGAATGATTCTGCAAGCCAGGCCATGAATATTTCGCCCGGATACACAGTCCAGGGATCCGTTGGAATTACGGTCGCTTCTTCGATTAGTGCCGATATCGATTATTATAAGTTTTCCGGCATGATTGGGAATAATTATCGATTATATATGAATATTTTGCATAATCCCAATTATATGATCCTTCGATTAAGGCTTTATGATGAGGACTTGAACGTAATCGATGAGATGATGGGCTCTTCCTCTTTCACAATCTTTTGGAGGACCTATGCTGCGACTCACTATATAGAGATCGTGCCGCTCAATTTCCAAGTCATCCCTGCGCCTACGCCTACTCCGACTCCCACTTTAGTTCCAGTGATCGTGAGTTACTTGCTGAGCGTGGTTCAAATGGCGAGCACGCCGACGCCGGTTCCAACAGCTACCTGGACGCCAACTCCTACGCCAACTCCATCCCCATCTCCTTCTCCGATTGCTTCTCCTACATCTACCCTTACTCCTACTCCCACCTTCTCTCCTACCCCCACTCCTGCAGGTCTCCCAGATATCTTGGAGCCAAATTATGACTTTGACCGTGCAACGCTTATCGGTTTAGGGGCGAAATACAGTGGCCTCAATTTCGTCCCAGTGATTCCAGGGACTGAGGATAATGATTTCTTCAAGCTCTGGGTGAAGCCTGGGATGCGAATCACGTGCGAGACCACCGATCTTACGCCAGGCACAGACACAAATCTGATTGTCTATGATAGGGATCGAAACGGAGTTGCCGGAAACGATGATGTGAATCCCCAGGCTGGGGAGCTAGGGAGCCGGGTGACAGTCCTGACGACTTGGGAGGGTTGGATGTATCTCCTCATAGGGCAGGGGGGGCGAGGGATCGTGTATGGGTCTGGATATAGTCTGCAATGCAATGTCGGCCTGCCGCCGACCATCACCCCTACGCTGACTCGCACGCCTCCTCCATTTACTGCGGTTCCTCCCCCGCCTATACCCACGCCGCTTCCCACGCCCACTCCGACGGCTACTGCTACCCCCACTCCAGTGCGCATGCAGGTTCTGGCGCTTAGTCCTACCCCCACACCGGTCGGACAGCCAATCGAGGTAAGGGTGAAGGTGTATTATGATGCGAACGGTAACGCGGTATCGGATCCAGGGGAAGGAGTTATGGGTCTGGCTACATGGTTGATAAGCCTCCGTGGTGGACAAGTGATCGCTCGTGGGGTGACCGACGATGAGGGCGATTTGCTCTTGCAAGGGTTTGCGGAAGGGGTCATTCGTCTAGTGATCCCTCATCTTGGTGTAGTGCGTCCGATTCAGAATGGTGAATCCGTAACTATTCGATTGAACCCAGTTCAGTTGCCATCTCGTCTGCCCTAGCTCTTAGGGTGGTAAAGCGAAGGGATTGAATTAAGCTAGTTCACTTATATGGGTTTTTTGAATTGAGATATGTCTCGTTCGTATGGTGTGGGTTTAGAATTTCTTGGATAACCTCCTAAAGCCAAGGGGAGTCAATGACGGGTCCATCGCCAGATCGACTGGATCTCCGGAAGAAAGTGAGGGCTGTCTGTGATCGTTGGAGGAGGCAAGCGCGGGCATACTGGGCACAGATTCCTCCTTCCTTTCGCTCGTTACTGTTAGTCAGCGCTAGCGTGGGTGCCATAGGGTTGATCTTATTTGTGATTGCTCTTCTGCTGCTTATCCAAGCACGCCAACTAACGGCCCCCTCAATCGCAACAATCACAACCCCTTCGTCCCCCGTTCCGCTTCGGCTTCGGATCGAAAAAAGTACTATCCTGAGTGTAGTTTCTCTCACGGTGCAAAGAGGGGGATGGTCAGTTCCGCAAGCACGTGGCGGCACCGCTTATTGGATGGAAGGAACCTTCGTGAACCTGGTCTTTGGCCTTCCGGATCGGCCCGAGAACCGTCGTTTGGTAGAGGGGTTGCGAGAGGGAGATGTTCTGGAGGTGGAGATGAGCGTAGGCCCAGCGCTTCGGTTCCAGGTCTCCGGCAAGCAACAAGTGCCCCCCGGGGACATAACGATCCTTTCCCAGCGTCGTCCGGGCCTGACGCTCTTGTTGGTCGGAGGGGAGCCCCGGTGGGCGGTGACGGCTTCTCCCATCTCGGAGATCCTTCCGTTATTTACAGCTATGGGGCGGGCTCCAATCGGCTTACCAGTACAGGTCGGGCCCACCCGTTTGACGGTAGGAAGCGTGGAATTGCGTTGGAGCGGTCCCGGGATCCCCGGAGATTTTGTCGGGGTGGTCATTCAGTTCGATTTGGAAAATACTGGCAAAGAGCCTTTGGCAATCGAGCAGTTTGAGATGTATCTAATTGATGCCGCTAAGCGCCGGTATCAACCTACCATTCTGGAAGGCGTCGCGCTTCCTGCAGGCCGGATCGCTCCTGGCGGCACGACCACCGGATTGGTCGCCTATCTAATCCCCCGGAATAGCACAGAGGGGATCATAGTCTGGCGGTTCAACCCGCTGCCGGGCCGGACCGCGCCTGTGGAAGTGGAATTTGAACTTCCTCGCCCAACTCCCACACCAGAGCCTGAGGCCTTACTTCAAATCGAGGTGCAGAGCGCCGAATGGCTCTCTGAGGGACAAGTGTTGCTCATCCGAGGCGGGATTGGGAACCTCGGCGAGCAACCTGTGACGTTGGAAGCGACAGAGATCAAATTGATCGGGACGGAGGGTCGGCAGATCCGCTTAGTGCAGGCTTCCCCAGCACTTCCTTGGATGGTGCCGGCAGGCCGGAACCTGGCTTTCGAGTTGCAGTTCGAACTGCCTGCCCCCGGCTCATTGATCTTGCAGATCGGCAAGCAACGTTTCCAGATCCGTTGATGTTTTGTCAGGGAGAGGTCAACCAGGAGATTGAAGCGATGGGCCTGAAGATCCTAGCCCAGTATGCAGTGCTGAGCCCTTATGATTTTATAAACATTGTGGAAGCCCCGGATAACGAGACGGTGGCTCGGGTCTCATTGGAGCTCACTGCGCGCGACATCGCGAAGATCATGACGCTCCCGGCCATCCCTATTGAGGAGTTCATCCGGCGGATAAAGGGTTAAGTTCCATCTTTCCTTACCTTAGTTAACAAGGTAACACCTTCTAAAGCCCGTCCAGTGCAGCTTTGAGTTTGAGAATGAAAGAGAGCCCCCTCCCATTGGTTCTCTAGGCCACGGAGAGGGAAGCGAAGATGTCCGAGGAGCAGGCAGAACGGGATGGGAAGCCTTCGATTCTGTTCCTCTTGCCTTTTGATTCCAGGTGTTCCCTTCAAAACATGACTCACTCATAGCCTCCTGAAATGAAGGAGTTTCATGGTTCCATAGATCCTCTAGCGAAAACCCCTTCTATAAATACGATCTTGCCATGTTCTTCAATCCGTCCCACGTCGCTGATTTTTGATCTTTTTGTTAGGCCCTCTTTTTGCTCCAGGCCTATTGGGACCGGCGAGGAAACGCGCGGCCCCGGGATTGGATGAGTGTGCTGGTCACGCTGACGCATCTCCTGTTCTTCCAGCCGATCATCGGTGCCGGCTATATCTGCCTCAAGGCGTAGGCGATCTCCGGAGGCAGCTATATCTGGTCTGGGCTTTTATTACCGTCTAGGTTCGCCATGAGCGTTTCCCGCTCTGGAACCCCCTCTTGCATTTTGGCAACTCGTTGACATCGAAGCTGAGCCGCCGATCCGCTACGCTGCAGGTGAGCGTCAGCCAGCCATAGAGCCAGTTTGCGGAAAAAGGCGGAAAGCCCTGGTCTGTCTTCGATTCCGACCGAAGTGCCGATAGATAGCTAACCGACATCCTCTTGCTGGGGAGATACGCTCCCGTTCTGTCCTCTCAGTGGACGTGCGGATACCGCAGGATTTCGAGGACGGCGGACTTGTCCTGTCCTTCGTCCGAATCGGCCAGTGCCGCAATCGCGGTGTAAATCCCCAACCAAATCCCATTGCGGCGACTCGCGGGGCGCTCCATCAGGTGGAGGAGCACTTTCCGGATCTCTTTGAGGATATCCAGGAGGGCGGATTTCGCCAATAGAAGGCAAGCGGATAGCTCCTCCATCAGCTCGTAAGCGGAATGGAGCGGAATGGAATGGATGCTAGGCCTTCCGCCGGCGGTTAGCATCCCCGGCGGTGAGCCATGTCTCGAGGGTCGCCTGGGCTATGCCAGAACGTCGGATAAGCGAGGAAACGGCGGGCGATCTGAAAGGGCGGGCCGCTGGATCTACCACAACTCATTAGGTAGGGGTAATGCTCCAGCCACTAAAGGAGGGTGACCCCCAGTGCTCGGCCTCCTCGTCCAGCAAGCGAGCCAGGTCGTGGAAGACGCCAGGCACCAGGGCGTAATAGATCCGGAACACAGCAGCCACCGGGCATCCTGAGCGCGCAGCCAGCCCTTCGCTATGCTCCCACAGCGTCCGTATCTCTTGAGGCAGCTTCTCGCGGGAGCGGCGAAGGGAAAACACCGAGCGGTGGCGGAACAGAATCTAAGCAGGACCCTGCGACGGCGGGGGATAAATTGCGAGATCCGATTGTTCCGGGCCAGGGAAAATGGCATAATGGCATAACCGCTTCGCAGGCGATGGCTCCAAGGCAGTTCTGAACGCCAGGCGTTCATCCCTCCCCCGCGCCCCCAGATGTTCGGATATCCCCGACGGGAACCGGAAGGCCCAGCCGACGGCAAAGCATGGGGATCAGTCCCCCCTCCTCTAGGATCATCCGGAGGCTGGGCGAGAGGGGCGGGAAGACGAACGTCCCAGCCCGGCAATAGATCTGATGGGTCTCCAGATCGATCTGGATCTCCTCCCCGGGCTCAATGGCCTCCACAGCCTCCGGACACACGATCGGCAGCAGGCCATTGTTCACCGCGTTGCGGAAATAGATGCGGGCGAAGGATTTTGCGATGATCGCTCGCACCCCCGCCGCCTTCAGCGCGATCACGGCCTGCTCCCGGGAGGAACCGCAGCCCCAGTTGCGGCCGGCTACGATGATGTCGCCGGGGCGAACCTCCTGGGCGAAGCGGGGATCTAGATCCTCCAGGGCATGTCGGGCCATCTCGGCAGGGTCCGTGATCGTGTAGGTATATTTCCCCGGGAAGATCACGTCCGTGTTCACATTGTCTCCATACTTCCACACGCGTCCCCGCAAGCGCATGGCTCGAACCTCTTAGGATCTTGAAAGGGATCTCTGCGCGCAAATATGATACTGCTATCCGCGTCCCTGTGGCTCCATGGGCCATCGGGAGGAGGATACAGCAGGCTGGAACAATCCAGTCCTCCCAGCAGTCTCTCAATGACATAATGTATAATGTGGGTTAACATGATCCGAGGTCTAAAACATTTCTACATTGCGAGGTGGAAGATGCCCTCGCCCTTTCCTGGTATGGATCCCTACTTGGAGGATCCGGTTCTGTGGCCGGATGTGCACCATGGTCTGATCGAGGGGATTCGGGCAGAGCTGGCCCCTCTTCTGACCCCCCACTTCTACGTTCGAGTGGAGCATCGGGTTTATATCACCGCGCCCGGGGAGGATCCGGGATATGCCGTCCTGGTTCCAGATGTTGTGATCACTCGGACTATGCTGGAATCTCGGCCTCCTACGGGTTGGCCAGGGCGGCCGGCGATCACCATCCCATCGGTGGTGGAGGAGGTGATCGACCCAGAGGTTCGCGATGCCTATCTGGAGATCCGGGACGCGCGCTCGCACCGCGTGGTCACGGCCATCGAGGTGCTCTCGCCCGCGAACAAGGTGAAAGGCTCTCGGGGATGGCAGGCGATGGTCGAGAAGCGTCGGCTGCTGTTGCAGGGCGGCGCCAGCTGGCTGGAGATTGACCTGTTGCGCGGGGGCGAGCGCCTCGAGGCCGTCGCTGGACGCAGCGATTATGTGGTGGTCCTCTATCGGCCGGAGCAACGAGGGTTGCTGGTCTGGTTCATCGACCTGCGCGATCGATTGCCGGTGATGGCGGTCCCATTGCGCCCTCCGTTCCCGGATGTGCCGCTGGATTTGCAGAAGGTCCTGGATGAGGTTTACGAACGGGCCTGCTATGCGGATCAGGTGGATTATACCGGATCCGTTCCGCCGCCTCCGCTGAAGCCAGCGGATGCGCAATGGGTGCAGGCTCAGATTCAGCGCTGGCGGGCTGAACGGACAGCCCATTTCCAATCCTCTTCCTAACGGTCCTTTAGGCCGCAGGGAAAAGAGGGCACAAGGGCCTTCTTCGAGGAAGGCGGGTGGGAGCCTATCCCCTCTTTCTCCCGCTCCCGGATGCCCCTCGTGGGATGTCAGGCGTCAAAGGCGTCCAGCGCCGCGCGAATGCTTCCAAATCCAGACCCTCAGACCTTACAGGACCTCCCGGGGATCCGTGATTCGCCCTCGCAGGGCGCTGGCGGCGACCACGCCTGGGCTGGCCAGATAGATCTCCGCGTCCGGCGTTCCCATCCGCCCCCGGAAGTTCCGGCTCCCCGAGGAGATCACGACCTCGCCGGGCGCGGGGATCCCCATGTGGTTTCCCATGCAGGGGCCGCAGCCCGGAACCCCAATCATCGCCCCGGCTTCCACTAGGATCTGGATATAGCCCCGCCGGAGGGCTTCCTGAAGCACTTCGCTGGAGGCCGGGATCACCAGCAGCCGCACGTTCGGGGCGATGCGCCGCCCCCGCAGGATCTCCGCCGCGGCGGCGATGTCCTCCAATCGCCCGTTGGTGCACGTGCCGATGAAGGCCATATCCACCCGAACTCCCGCCACTGCTCGCAACGGCTGAACGTGATCCACCGAGTGCGGGCAGGCCACCATCGGCTCTAAGTTATCCAGTCGATACACATACGCCGCCTCGTATACAGCGTCCGGATCGGGATACAGCGCGTTTGCGGCGATGCGCTCGCGAAGGGCCTCCACGGGCTCGCCGGTGCGCCGGGCCCGATGGAGGGCCAGCCAATCGCATACCGCATCATCTGGGGGGAGATAGGCGTTCTTGACCCCGAACTCGGCCATAAAGTTGGCGATCACCATCCGGCTTTCGATGGAAAGGGCGCGGAGGCTATCGCCTTCAAACTCCACCGAACGATACAGCCCTCCATCGGCGCCCAGGTCGTGGAAGATGCGCAGGCAGAGGTCCTTAGCAGTCACGCCGAAGGGCAGATGGCCTTCCAGGGTGATCCGGATGCTTTCCGGCACCCGAAGCCAGATCTCGCCAACGGCCCACAGGGCGAGCACCTCGCTGCGCCCCACGCCGGCCCCGAAGGCCCCCATCCAGCCGAAGTGGGTGGTGTGGCTATCCGCGCCCAGGATCATCTGGCCGGGCCACACCAGGGCCTCCTCGCTGAGCACCTGGTGGCAGATCCCCCGTCCCGCTTCGAAGAAATGGCGAACGCCCTGTTCCGCCACAAAGCGCCGGATCTCCGCGTGGTTCTGGGCATGGCGCAGCGTCGGCGGCGGGACCGCATGGTCCAGAGTGATGACTAGGCGATCGGGATCCTTCACCCGTTTTAATCCGAGCTGGTAGAACATCTGAGCGATGGCTGCTGTGTTATCGTGGCTCAGGATCCAGTCCGGCTGCACATCCACGATCTCGCCGATCGCTACCTGGGTTCGGCCGGCAGCGCGGGCGATCGCCTTCTGGGCGAACGTCTGTCCCATCGGATGCCTCCCCATAGCAAACGCAGCGAAGGAGTTGAGAGAGTTCCATAAAAGACGTCAAGATGTAGGACGGAAGGCGAAGCCGTTGTCTCACCCTCTCCGGCCGCGTTGCTTTATCGAGCAGCGGGTTGCGGGATGATCTCTCCATTCGCCCAGCGCCGCAACATCTCGTCCACGTCCTCTAGGGTGATTCGCTTCTCATCGGCCAGGGCCTTGATGCGAATGGTAACGGCGCGGATCTGCTCGTCGCTCAGGCTCAGCCCCAGCTGCTCCGCCCGCGCCTTCACTGCGTTCCACCCGGTCAGCCGGTGGGCGATCGAGATATAACGGGTCATCCCGAAATCCTGGGGATCCAGGGCTTCGTAGGTCTCCGGGTTGTTCAGGATCGCCTTGGCGTGGATGCCGGCCTTATGCGTGAAAGCGGCCATCCCGGTGATGTAGTTGTTGAAGGGGATCTCCACCCCCACCATCTCGGCCACCATCTGTTCGAGCTCGCGTAGCTTTCTCAGGTTATACTTGCGCCGCACCAGATCTCGGTTGACGGTATACATCCGCGCGATGAAGCCGCCCAGGGGGGTGATGCCGTTGCGCTCGCCGATGCCCAGGACGGTGGTGTCGATGTGGGTGGCGCCGGCCTCGAGAGCGGCGAAGGCGTTGGCGATAGCGCACCCGGTGTCGTTGTGGCCGTGGAACTCGATATCCGCCTGGGTCAGCCGCCTCAGGGTGCCCACCAGCCAGGCCACCTGGCTGGGCGTGGCGATGCCCACCGTGTCGGCGATCCCCAGCCGGTTCACCACCCCCAGCCGGTCCACCGCCAGATACACCCGGAGAAGATCTGCCGGATCGCTGCGGAAGGTATCCTCCGTAGAGAAACGGAGCTCGATATGAGGTGCCTGCTCCCGGATGTAGGTCAGCACCTCTGCGGCCCGGTCAATGATCTCCTCCACATCCATGCCGTGGCTGAAGGCGCGAAGATAGGAGGAGACGCCGATGACGACGTCGATGCCGTCCACGCCGGTCTCCAGCGCTCGCTGTGCGTCTTCGATGTGGCAGCGGATGTGGGTCAGCACTTTGCAGCGTAGCCCCAGCCGGGCGATTGCCCGGCAGTCCTCAAAGCTCTTCGGCGAGGCAGAGGGATTGGTGAGCTCGATGTATTCCACCCCGAACTCATCCAGGGCATGGGCGATGCGGATCTTGTCTTCCGTGGAGAAGTAGGCACCAACAAATTGCTCCCCTTCGCGCAGCGTAGACTCGATGATATAGAAATGATCCAGCGGCATATCTCTCCTCCTGTGATTTGGAAGTCCATCGGGATCTGTGTGTTGCAATCGATTAAAAGACTTTTCCCTCTCCAAACTGCGATGCGGAATGGAGTAGGGAATTCAGAATTATGGCAAATTAAGGAAACCTTGAGTTTGCAGGGACACGAGCCCGATCTCATCGCGCTGCACCTTCCGCGATGGCCTCTAGGGCGCGAGTTAGCACCCGAATACCGGTGCAATATTCCTCCAGGTCGATGTGCTCCTCCGGCGTGTGATCCAGCCGGGCGTCGCCCGGCCCATACGCGGCGACGGGGCACCGCCAGATCGGCCCTACGACGTTCATGTCCGAGGTTCCGGACTTGAGGAGCAGGCGTGGCCGAAGCCCCTCCCCCCGGATCCCGGCCAGCAGCGCCCGCGTTAAGGGCGTGTCGACGGAGGCCCGCCAGGCAGGCTCTTCCCCTTCGGTCCACCAAGCCACCCCCGCCGTCTCTAGGATCGGCTGAATGGCCTCTCGCCATCGCTCCGGTGGCCAAGCCTCGGGAAGTCGGAACCCCACGGTCATCTCCGCCCACTCCCGGAGCCCGTCTCCATCGGCCGCGAGCCGACGGAGGGAAGGGGTCACCTGCTCAAAGAGGCGGCTTCCGTCGGAAGCCGACCGGGCGCGCTCCCGGAGCGCAAGCCACAGCTCCACGATCCGCTCGGCCGGGTTGGGCTCCGGGACCGCCGTGTGACGGCCTGGGGCCTCCAGACGGACGTGCAGGAGCATCCGGCCTTTGTAGCCCAGCGCGATGGCGTCGACCCCACTGGGCTCCAGGATGAGGGCTAGATCGGGTCGCGGCCATGTGTGCAGAAGATGGCGAGCCCCCCGGGAGGTGGCCGACTCTTCCTCAACCGCTCCGACCACCATCCAGCGCCATCCTAGTCGAGGACCCACTCGGGCGACAGCGACCGTTGCAGCTGCCAGGGGGCCCTTAGCATCCACGGCCCCTCGGCCATACAATCGGCCGTTTTCCGTCCGCACCGGGATCTCGCCAGGAACAGTGTCCAGATGCCCGAGCAGCATCAGCGTCCGTGGCCCTTCTCCCTGAGTGCCGACAGCATTTCCTGCTTCGTCAACCCATGCCTCAAATCCATGTTGGGCCATCCATCGAACTAGCAAGGCGGCTGCGCGGCCCTCATTCCCCGATGGACTAGGGATTTGCACAAGCTCCTTCAGCAGCGCGATGGCCTCCGCATCCTCTATGTGTCGGCTCATTCTTTTCTACCTCCCGATCCAGCGGGAATTAATACAGGGGTCTCGGCAAGCGTCCGCTCCAGGGCAGCGGCAATCTGTTCTAAGTGATCGAGGTCGATAATCAGAGGCGGCAGGAACCGGACTACGTCTGGGCCGGCCGGTAGCGCTAGCACACCTTCCTCCATCATGCGCCTTAGGATCGGAGTGGCTCGCCCGCGGAGGGCGACACCGATCATCAGGCCGAGGCCCCGGATCTCCCGCACCATCGGAGAGCGAACCTGACGCAGGCGTTCTTGGAACCAGGTTCCCCGCTGGGCGGCCCATTCGATGAGGCGCTCCCGGCGGAGGGTCTCGATCACCGCAAGAGCAGCCGCGCATGCCATAGGATTTCCACCGAAGGTGGAACCATGGGCGCCAGCTGGTAATGGTCCCCACTCGGCGGGGAAGGCGACAGCACCAATCGGGAATCCTCCAGCCATTCCTTTCCCCATCGTGATCAGATCTGGAAGCACTCCATAGTGCTCAGCGGCGAACCATCGTCCGGTGCGCCCGAATCCTGTCTGGACCTCATCGAAGATCAGCGCGGCGCCGTGGCGATCGCAGAGCTCCCGCGCGGCCTGCAGGAAGGCGGGATCCGCTGGCCATACGCCACCCTCTCCCTGGACGGGCTCCAGGATCACCGCCGCGGTTTGGGGGCCGATGACGGTCTCTAGCGCGCCGATATCGTTATAGGGAATGTGACGGAACCCAGGGACTAGCGGCTCGAAGGGCTGACGATAGGCGGGATTCCAGGTGGCGGAAAGGGCGCCCATCGTGCGTCCGTGGAAAGCACGGCGGGCCGCGATGATCTCCACACGTCCGGTGCGCCAGCGGGCGAACTTGATAGCGGCTTCCACCGCTTCCGCCCCGGAGTTGCACAGGAAGATCCGCCATGACCGGCCGCCAGGGAGGATGTCCTGAAGCGCCTCCAGCAATTGCGCGCGCCGGTCGTTGTAGAAGATCTCCGGACAGATCATCAGGCGGCCCATCTGCTCCCGGAGCGCTGCCTGGACTGCCGGGGGGTTGTGCCCCAGGAGGGCGACCCCCTGGCCGCCGGTGGCGTCCAGGTAGCGGCGTCCCGCTTCGTCCCACACATAGACGCCTTCCCCGCGGACCAGCACCAGATCTCGCTTGGGATAGACACCGCTGGTATGGCGGCTTTCGATGGCCTGGATATCCATCGTTGAAAACCTCCAGGATAGGGGAGGGGGCCGTCCACGAATTGGAGCACGAATACACGAATTCCTTAACCTTAGACCTTTAAAGGGCATATCTCTTGTCATGGGAGCGTCGGTCGAATCGAGGCGTTACGGGAGGCCCGGCTCCCGGCCAGCGCAGCATGGATGGCCTAGGGTCCCCCAGCTTCAATTGGGAACGTTAGGCATACAGGCACGGCGGTGATCCGAGTTCCCTCTCCTCGGAGGGCAGCGGTTAGGGGGGTAGGGCGACGGCCATCGGCCAGCCAGACGCATGAAAGACCACCCTGGATGGCCTCCCGCGCGGCTAAGAGCTTATGGCGCATCCGCCCCTGGGCCCAGGTCATGGCTTCCTCCAGTTCCTCGAGATGCAGTTCGGGCACCCGCGTTGTTTCGTCAGGGAAAGATCGGAGCAAACCTGGCGTGCCTGTGAGGAAAATCAACCCCTCCGCTTGCATGGCAGTGGCAATCGCTGCTGCTGCTCGATCCCCGTCTACGTTCACCATTTCCCCCTCCGGTGTGAGGCCCATTGGGGCGATCACTGGGTAAAACCCCGAATGAAGCAACCCATACAGCAGCTCTGTGTTCACCCCGATAGGCACTCCTGTATAGTCTCCTCGTAGGATCTGAATGCGATCCCCATCCCGGATCCGTAGCGCCTCCTTTCGGCGAGCTCGAAGCAGTCCGCCATCGATCCCCCGCAGGCCGACAGCATGGACACCTCTGCGATGCAGGGCGGCCACTAAGTGGGCATTGAGCCGGCCGTAGGCCATCAGCAGGATGTCCCGGGTGCGCTCGTCAGTATAGCGGCTGACGAACCCTGAAATCGATGTGACATGTTGCGGGGGATGTCCTAAGGCCTCTCCTAAGGCGTCTGCTTCCTTAGAGATCCCGTGGATCACCACCCAGCGTCGGCCTTCCCGAGCCCAGGTCGCGAGCTCATCCAGCGCCGCCTCCGCGTTGGCGGCTATGTTTCCGCCTAGCTTAATCACCCACATTCGACTCCCTCCGTAGGATGAATAGACTCCGAGGATATACTGACGAGCTCTTGATGAGCCGATTGATCCCAAGGTTCATGCTGGGTAGATCGGGATTAGATCCAGACCCGTGGTTTCGGGCCAGCCCATCGCGATGTTCAAGGCTTGAATCGCTGAGCCCGCTGCACCCTTCATTAAGTTGTCCAGTGCGCACAGCGCCACGATGCGTCCGGTTTCCTCTTCTACTGCAAATCCCACGTCTGCATAGTTACTCCCGATCACCGCCTTGGGGTCTGGAAGCCGATGAAGACCTTGTCGATCCTTCACAATCCGAATGAAAGGCTCTTCCTCATATGCAGCACGGTAAATTCGCCAGAGATCGGATTCCTTCAGGGGCGCTTGGGGCCAGGCATAGGCCATCGCCAGCACTCCTCGCACGGCATCCACAGCGGTCACGGAGAGGAAGATCCCATTGCAACCCAGGGCTTGGCGGACCTCTGCGGTGTGGCGGTGGCCAACTGGGGCGTAGGGCCGGATCGCGCCGTGGCGTTCAGGGTGGTGGGAGCCAGGGTTCGGCTCGCGTCCGGCCTCCGAGGATCCGGCCTTGATGTCCACGAGGATCGGACGCTCTGGGTTCAGTACATCGGCTCGGACCAACGGCCATAGCGCCAGGATGGCCGCGGTGGCATTGCAACCAACCCCGCTGATATACCGGGCTCCCCGCAGATCCTCTCGATAGCGCTCGGGCAGGCCGTAGACGAAACGGGGAAGCCACTCCGGATGGGGATGCGGGTGGCCATACCAGCGAGGGTAGGCCTCTGGGTCTCGAAGCCGGAAATCGGCCGATAGATCGACCGCGACGGGAGCCAGGGCGGCGAAGGATTCGATGCGCGGGGCCACCTCGCCGTGGGGCAGGGCGATGAAGAGCACATCGCACGGATGAAGATCCCCCATCCGGCAAAAGGTCAGGGATGCGGCCCGGCGCAGATGGGGATGCACGCGATGGACGGGCTCCCCCGCACGGGATTCTGAGGTGACCTGGGCGATCTCCATATACGGATGCCGCAGGAGCAGGCGGAGAAGCTCTCCGCCGACATATCCGGAGGCTCCCACGATGCTCACGCGGACCCGTTCCATCGCCCGACCTCCTGGGGGAGGGGGTGGGAGTGGGCGGCCGTCCATCCATCGCGGACCACCCGGATCACAAACTCCGCAATGGCCCCGGGGATATCGACACCGGTGGTCTCCACCGAATTCCGGAACTCCATCGAGTGGTTGACCTCGTTGACCAGGAGCCCTCGTTGGGGATCTTCCAGAATGTCGATCGCGAGCGCTCCGCCGCCCACCGCCATGGATGCACGGGCGCAGAGCTCAGCCAGCTCCGGTGTGACTGGGCAATTCGAAGCCCGTCCTCCCCGGGCAGTGTTGGTGATCCAGTGTTCAGAGGACCGGTAGATAGCGGCAATGGTTTCGCCGCCCACGACGAAGGCCCGAATGTCACGGCCTGGCTTTGGAATGTATTCCTGGATGTAATAGACGCTGTGGGCAAAGCCTCCTAGGGTTTCCTTATGCTCCAGCAGGGCCTCTGCAGCCGCCCGATCGTTCACCCGCGCCAGCAGCCGCCCCCATGAGCCGATCACCGGCTTTAGGACTACCGGGTAGCCCCATTCCTCGATGGCCTGCAGCGCGCCTTCCGGGGAGAAAGCGATCCGAACACGGGGGGTGGGGACGCCTACTCGGGCGAGGGCAGCAGTGGTGAGAAGCTTGTCCGCGCAGGTATGGATCACCGCCGCTGGGTTGACAACCGTCAGGCGAATATCCTCTAGCAGCTGGGCGGCGTGGAGGGCTTGCCAGTGGCTGAGGGAACGCATCAGCACCGCGTCAAAGCGGTTCCAGCTCTCGGAGACACCTACTTCTAAGATCGCCGAGCGGTCGTGAACCACTTCGACGTCCACGCCCCGACGCCGTAACACTTCCAGCAGCCACTTCTCCTCCGTTCGCACCAGCGAGCAGAACAAGGCGATTCGCATTGGCCTCGCCTCCTACTCCCCCCAATCCTCTTCAACCTGCGGTGCCAGGTCGAGGGTTAGAGGAGAGAGGGAGATGACTTCCAATCCCACACCGCACTCCGGGCAGGTCAGGAACTCGTGGAGCACTACATCCTCCCGAAGCGGCACCGAAGCTGCACACTCTGGACAGATCCCACCGAGCATAGTTCACCTCCATTCATTTGGGATGGGGATATGGTGAAGATCAACTGGCTATTTTAGCAACAAGAGCCGGTGATTTTTAGTCCAACTCCACGCAAGGAAGGCCGCTGTTAGTGCAAAATAAAACCCCCAGACCACCGGACGGCAGCCTGGGGGTGGAGATCCTGACGATGCTAAAGCCGCCACGCCAGGACCGGACTACCGTCCGGGCCTTCGTGACATAGCGGCTTTTTTGATCCACACGCTCATAGAGGCCATAGTGAGCACTCCAATCTTAGCTTTCGAGCTTCTCCATAATATAACCAGGATTTGAATTTTGTCAAGGGATTCAGCCGCATGTCTGATCGGTTCCCGGTGTTCTACTAGAGGGAGATCGAGGGCGATCCTAGAGGGCATGACATCTGGAGAGTTTCAAAGGAGAGTTTCCGAAGTGCAAGGCATCGCGGGATCGAATTCCGGACAAAATCACACCAACAGCGCGCCTTCCCTATGGATTTAGAATTCGATTATGATTTCCTTGATTCGGAGGTTTGAATTCTGTTCCGGAGGTCAACCGTGCATCCGCAACTCGAAATGGAGCTTGCCCAGACTCGACAGACCGTCCTCTGGCTGGAGCAGGAGCGCCGCAAAGATAAAGAGACGATCGCACTTCTCCAACAGCGTGTGGATCAATTAACAGCTCTTTTGGAGCAGGCTTGGGAGCAAATCCGACAGCTCACAGAAGCGCTGGCATCGGCTCAGGCTCAGGCGTCCCGATCTGTACCAGTGGAATCGGTTATAGCCCGCTTGCGGGAAGAGTTGATGGCTATGTTCGATCGGCGCTTCGGGGAGCTAGAGCGACAGTTTCGGGAAGGTCAAACCGCGTTGCAGCTCCAGGTGAATGACTTTCAGCGCTCTGTTCAGGTTCTTCCGGAATTGGAACTCCGTCTGCAGCGGGCAGAGCAGGAGCTGGCCTCCCGTCGCACTGAACAGGATCGTTTGCTGCGTCACTTGCAGGCTCAGTCCCAGCGCATCGAGGAGGTTAGCCGTTCTTTAGAGGAAACGCGGCCTCGTCTGACATACCTTGAGGAGCAGATCCGCCAGACCGCCAAGCGGGTATCCGATGTGGGACAGGGGCAGACGGATCAGCGGAAGCGGATCGAGGAACTGGCCCAGCGTTTTCCATCCCTGGAAGAGGAAATGCGAAAGCTTCCCCGTCGCCTGGAGCCTATCGAGGTCCGTCTGGAGGAGCTGGAAGGACATGTGGAGGCCCTGCGTCTGGCGGATCTGCAGCACGGTCAGGCTTTCCGCCGCCTGGAGCAACATGT
>JANXBD010000023.1 GCA_025057635.1 Thermoflexus sp.
GACCTTGACGGTGCCGGCGGACCGGCCTGGATCATCTCGGGGGTGGGATCAGGAAACCCCGGAGCCCCATTCCGTCATTGAAGGGAACCCCTGGGAGCTGGAGGTGAGGGAGAGGATGATCCCGGTTTCGGAACTGATCTCGCTGCGCGGGCGCCGGGCCCTCGTCACTGGGGCAGCCTCCGGCATCGGCGAGGCGATCGCACGGCGCCTGGCCGAGGCCGGCGCCGCGCTGCTGCGGATCGACGTCCAGGAGGAAGCGCTCCATCGACTGGCCGACCGCCTCCGCGCCGCGGGCGGGGAGGCCTATCCGTTCCGCCTCGACCTGGGCGACGAGGAGGCGGCCCGTGCCTTCTGGAAAAGCCTTCCGGAAAAGCCTTCCCGACGCTCAGGTCCCGGACATCCTGGTGAACAACGCCGGGATCTATCCCTTTCGCGATTTCTCGGAGGTTGATCCCGGGTTCCTGGAGCATGTGCTGCGGGTGAACCTGAAGGCGGCGCTCTGGATGTGCCAGGGGATGATCGCCCGCCGCGATCGTCGGAGCGGGGCCATTATTCGCGTGGAGCTGGCGAGCGAATTCCCAGCGGAATGGTCCTTTAAACCGATTTCGGGGCACCTGAAAGCTGCTCTCCGGATTGGTGCCCAGACGTTCCGGATCCAACAGGTTGGATTCGTGGAAGTGAAGCTAGGAGAGCGACCCCAAGGATCTCAGCACCGAGATGATTACCCTCACCGATTTCAACCGCCCTGTTGGGATCCGATCCCCCATTGGAGCGCCCCAAGCAAGCGGTATCCAATCCCTTTCACATCCTCCCCTCTCTCGACGTCTCCCCCCATTCGCCGCCCTACCCTTTCAGTTTATAGATTCGAACACCCTGGCAAGCTCATGATCAGAGGTTTCTCTCGAGGGATTTCATCAAATCCCTGGAAACTAACCGGGCTCTTCCCTATGCCTGCAGCCGTAAGCTGGTCGCCCCAAAGCTGCTAGCCTCGACTTTCCTTGGAACAGCTACCTCGCTGATCGAATCAGCACTTAAGATGTTGCGCCCAGCGGATGCGCGATGTATAGATTATATTGTATAGAAAAAGCGAACTTAAAAGCAACAAGCGGATATTCCTTCAAGGAGCCAACCATGGCTGACCCAAAGAAGAATCCTCAAAAGGAGCGGCAAGGGGTATGGCGGGCCCGAGGCGACTTCTGGGCTCCGAGCGCTGGGCTGGGGCTTGTCCTTCGGGAAATCCCCCGCTACCGCGGACGGGTTCACCAGTGGGCCTGGGTCGCGAACCGCATCGCCGGACTGGGAACTTTACTCTTCCTCACCATTCACATCCTGGATACTTCCTTAGTCTACTTTGCGCCCGATCTGTATAACCACACCCTGTCCCTCTATCGCCATCCGCTCTTCGGCATCGGCGAGATCATATTAGTGGGCATGGTTCTGTGGCATGGCCTGAATGGGCTCCGCATTGCCGCTAGCGATTTCCGACCCCACCTATGGGCGCCTCATCATCAGGCTCGGATGATCCTAGGAACCTTCGCCATCTTCCTCGCCCTCTACATTCCCGCCGCTGTGATTATGGGGAATATAGTCCTCCAGAAAAGCATCCTGGGGAGGTAACCCATGGCTGCCGTTCCGAAAGCCACATCCCGGCTGATTCCCCAGATCGGCCCACGTGGGGAGGTCTGGTGGTGGGCCTTCATGCGCATCTCCGGGGTGATGCTGATCCCCCTCGCCTTCGGTCACTTAGCGATTATGCATATCATCAACAATGTCCACGACATCAATGCTTGCTTTGTCTACTATCGCTGGAATGTAATGTTATGGTGGCGCGTCTATGACGCTGCCATGCTGTTCCTGGCCTACATTCACGGCCTGAACGGGTTGCGATATGTGATCGACGACTATGTTCATCACCGAAGCTGGAATCGGGTTCTCAAGCGAATTGTGTTGATCGGCGGCACCATTGTTATCCTTATCGGCACTATCGCTCTAATCGGAGGTGTACGGGTCACTGCCTTACCCGAAGGGTGCCCTCCGACCGAGTGAGGAGAAGAAATCTTTCGGGGTCGGAACAGGAGGGCTTCGCTCTCGTTCTGTCCTTGATTTCTCTAAACGGATGTGCTGTTGAAATTCCAAGGCGAAGGAGCGCTCCGATGAACGTCCATCGCCATCCATTCGATGCGGTGGTGGTTGGGGCAGGAGGCGCTGGCCTGATGGCAGCCCTCTACGCCTCAAAGCATGTGAAAACGGCAGTCCTCAGCAAGCTCTATCCCACCCGATCCCATACTGGGACGGCGCAAGGAGGCATCGCTGCTCCCCTTGGCAACATGGAGGAAGATCGGCCGGAGTGGTATGCCTATGATACGGTGAAAGGCGGAGATTGGCTGGTGGATCAGGATGCCGCCGAGCTGATGGCCTACGAGTCAATCGAGGTGATCATCGAACTGGAACACATGGGACTGCCCTTCGATCGCACGCCCGATGGCAAGATCGCCCAGCGCCGGTTCGGCGGGCACACCCGTAATTTTGGAGAAGCTCCTGTGATGCGATCCTGCCATTCCGCCGACCGCACTGGCCACATGATCCTCCAGACCCTCTACCAGCAATGCATTAAGCAAAACGTCATCTTTTTCGATGAGTTCTTCGTCACCGACCTGATCCTAGAGGATGGCACCGTCCGGGGAGTGGTAGCCATTGAGATTGCCACTGGGGATATCCATGTCTTTCATAGCAAAGCCGTGCTCTTCGCCACCGGGGGTGCCGGCCGGATCTATAAGGTGACCTCGAACGCCCATTCCCTAACCGGCGACGGCATGGCGATCGTGTGGCGGAAAGGACTGCCGCTGGAGGATATGGAGTTCTTTCAATTCCATCCCACTGGCATTTATAAGCTGGGAATCCTACTCAGCGAGGCTGCACGGGGTGAGGGTGCAGTGCTGATCAACGATAAGGGCGAACGATTCATGGAACGCTACGCCCCCACCTTGAAGGACCTGGCCAGCCGCGACGTGATCTCACGGGCCATCTACATGGAGATCCGTGAAGGGCGGGGCATCGGTGGGAAGGATTACGTTTACTTAGATTTCCGCCCTGAGACCATCAACCGCTTTAAGAGCGCCCCGGGCGGCATGGAGGTCACCGCGGAATATCTGGAGCGGAAACTCCCGGACATCATTGAGTTCGTCCGCGTCTACCTGGGGATCGACCCCATGCGGGAGCCAGTGCCCATCCAGCCCACCGCCCACTACGCAATGGGCGGCATCCCAACGGACGTGGACGGCCGCGCGATCCGAGATGAGCATAACACACCGGTTCCAGGCCTCTACGCTGCCGGCGAAGTCGCTTGCGTCTCGGTACATGGGGCTAATCGTCTAGGGACTAACTCTCTGGTTGATCTGGTGGTTTTTGGCCGGCGGGCAGGCCGTCATATGGCGGAATACTGCCGGCAGGCAGACTTCGCCCCGCTTCCACCTGAGCCGGAGGCCTTCACCGTTGAGATGGTGGAGCGAATCCGCAACGGGACTGGCAAGGAGCGGGCCCCGATCCTGCGAAACGAACTCCAAGATACCATGCAGACCCATGTCAGCGTGTTCCGAGAGGCCAGCGGGCTGGAGACCGCGATCGACAAGATCCGGGAGCTCCAGGAGCGCTACCGGCATATCCGTATCGACGACAAAGGATATCGCTTCAACACCGACCTCCTGGAAGCGATCGAGCTGGGCTTTCTGCTGGATGTGGCGGAGGCCACCGCCTTCAGCGCCTTGAACCGCACCGAGAGCCGGGGCGCCCATTATCGGGAGGATTATCCGAAGCGGGATGATGACAACTGGCTCAAGCACACCCTGATCTGGCGCCAGGACGGCAAGGTGACCTTTGCTTACAAGCCGGTGGTCATCACTAAATGGCCGCCGAAGGAGCGGAAGTATTGATGCCCTCCCGCTCCCAGGACCGGCTAGCCCAGGGGCTCCGCGATCTGAAAGCCGCCTGGGCCCGTAAACTCCAGCGCACTCCATGGGGTGGATCTGGTTTATGCCTTCCCACACCCAGTTCGCATCGGAGGATAGGCTATGAAGGTCCGATTGCGCATCCAGCGATTCAACCCCGAGAAGGACCGAAAGCCTTGGTGGGGGGAATATGAAGTGGAAGCAGAGCCGGTGGATCGTGTCCTGGATGCCCTCCACTACGTCAAGTGGTATATCGATGGCACGCTCACCTTGCGTCGTTCCTGCGCCCACGGCATCTGCGGCTCCGACGCAATGCGCATCAACGGTCGTAACCGACTGGCGTGCAAGGTTCTGGTGCGCGAAGCCATGGAGGAAGGTCGAGGTGTGATCACCGTGCAGCCCCTCCTCGGGCTCCCGGTGATTAAGGATCTGGTGGTGGATATGGAGCCGTTCTTCGCGAACTACCGGAAGGTCCTGCCGTATTTGATCAATGACGATCCGCCGCCGGAGCGAGAGCGCCTGCAGACCCCAGAGGAGCGGGAACGCTACGATGATACCACCAAGTGTATTCTCTGCGCAGCATGCACCACTTCATGTCCCTCCTTCTGGGCCAATCGCGAATACATCGGCCCGGCAGCCATCGTCCAGGCCCATCGTTTTATCTTCGACAGCCGGGATCAGGGGGCGACCGAACGGTTGCGGGTTCTGAACGAATGGTTCGGGGTCTGGCGCTGCCGCACCATCTTTAACTGCGTGGAGGCATGCCCACGGGGAATCAACATCACCAGGGCCATCGAGGAGGTCAAGCTGGCCATCCTTACCGGGCGTCTAGCCTGAAGCATTCCCAGGTGCCGGACTGCCTTATCAACCACGGCGGTCCAGACGGCGCAGCCGCTGGTAGCGAGGGATTCCCTGAAGTTCCTGCCAGCGAGCCTCCCGGTCTCCCCAGCGCCACTCGTAGACCACCCCGTTTTCCTCGTCTATATACGAGAAAGCTGGTCCCACGCCCAGGGAACGCTGTAACGCTTCAACGACTTTTGGAAGATCCTCAGCCGCACGGAGGATCACATAGCGCCGGGGCTCGAATTCGATCTCAAAGGCTTGCTCTCGCCAGTAACCTCGATAGCGGAAGGGCGGCTCTTTCCGGGTTGGATCCTCCGGAGATACCCACGCCTCCTGCAGGCGCACAAACCACAGGCTCTGGCGGAGCTGCTCCGCGATCGCGCCTGCGCTGGGACGCCTCTCGGCGTAGAACCAATGAACCTCCAGGGGCACCGTAGTGATCATTCCCCCAGCACCTCCAAGCGTCAGGATATGGCAAATGTTGAAAAGGTGAACTGACTTTGGGAAGCCGTTTCCCCTCGGGCTCTTGACAGGTCAGGGAGAAGGGTACCCCGAGCGACTAAGCGGCCTACCTCTCATCAATTCGCGCTCCAGCGTCCATAACAGATGAAATGCCTAGAGCGTCCCCGATAAGCCCTCCAGACTTCAAGATAAAGGCTGAGGATCCGTTCTGCAATTATTGGCCAAGCAAATCCCTGGGCCCAGCGACGACCATTCTCCCCCAACCGCTGCCGCAGCCCCTCGTCCCGCAGGAGACGATCCAGCGCCCGCGCCAGCGCGATCGGCTGGCGTCGAGGCACTCGCAGGCCAGTTTCGCCATGACGGATCAGATAGGACAATCCTCCCACATCCGAAGCGATGACCGGCGTGCCACAGGCCATGGCCTCCAACGCCACCAGACCGAAAGACTCATAATCCGAAGGCATCACCACCACGTCCGCCGCGTTATAGTAGAAAGGCAGGGTTTCCTGCGCCTTGGCCCCTAGAAAGGTGATGAGGTCGGTGATCCCAAGCTCCTCCCGGAGCTGTTGCAGCCTTTGCATCTCCGCATCCGCTGCCGCGTCCGGATCGCCGCCGATGATCACCACGGCGAAATCCCGAGTCCATGTTGGGCAATCCTGGGCCAGGATGGCCACCGCCCGCATGAGGGTTTCCAGCCCTTTCAGCGGCTCAATCCGTCCCACGAATAGCACATAACGGCGCTCCGAGGGAAACCCTAAGATCCGCCGGGCCTCTGCTTTGGGGATCGGACGAAACCGCCGCAGATCCACTCCAGGTGGGATGACTGTGATGTGCGAAGGCGTGGCACCATACAGCCAAACCAGCTGAGCCTTCTCGACCGGCGTGGCTGCCACCAGATGATCGGCTTCGCGAACCAGCCTCCGCTCAGATTCCAGACGCTGGAGAGGTTCCCGCTCCTCGGCTCGCCAGGCAACACGGTTCTTCATCTGGCCGAGGGTGTGAAACATCTGGATCACGGGAACTCGCCATACCGATCGCAGGGAAAGTGCGGCCAAGCCCGAAAGCCAATAATGGCTATGGATGATATCATAAACTAGACCTTCGCGATCTGCGAAGCGTCGAACCCATTCAACGAATTCCGGCAGATGCGCAAGGATACGATGTTTTTCAATGGGAGCTTCCGGCCCGGCCGGAACGTGGATCACACGTCCTTCGGATCCCAGCTCATGGATGAGATGAGGCAGATGAGGATTCTGAGAACGGGTGAAAACGTCCACGGCAACCCCCCAGGCGATCAGCTCCCGGGCCAGCTCGCGGACATAAACATTCATCCCCCCGGTGTCTTTGCCCCCCAGAGTCGCCAGAGGGCAGGTGTGAACGCTGATCATTGCTACCCGGCGAACGGGAATGAAACGATCCTTCAATCATTAGCCTCCGGTGAGAGATTTGTGACGACTTCGGATACGCGCTTGAGCGAAGCTATCTTACGAGCCAAGAAAAAGGTCACCTTGGCGTCTACTTCCAATCCCCCCAACGCCCGGATGCGCGGCTCGAAATAGCCCCATACCGCCTGCCAATCGAATTTGTTTCGCCATCCATAGGCTCGTTCCAGCCAGTCACATTCGAACTGGATGAACGCCTTGGCCTCTTCCGGATCCAAGTTCACACCGGTGGGATAGAATTCTATGCGCTCTATTCGAAATCCTGTCCGCGCCAAGGCTTCCTGGATCTCCTCCTTGGTAAAGAATCCGGCGCGGATATATCGGTAAATCTCTAGGGCCAGCCTCTGCGATGGGGTCTCGGCATCCTCCGGCGTGGTGGTGGCCAGGGCAAACCATCCCCCGGGTTTCAACACCCGATTTACCTCTTCAAATAAACGTTGCATGCTTGGCAAGTCGAGGCAGATATCCTGAAGCGCTAGGAAGGTTCCCACGCCATCAAAGGCACCAGTCGGGAACCCCAGTCGATAGGCATCCATTTGGACGAAAGCGCTGAGCCGGGAGTTAAAATCCCGAGCATGCTGACGGGCCAGCTCGACTTCACACCGCGCCACATCGATTCCGACGACCGAGCGAGGAAATAGGGCACGTTCCATTTCCAACGCAAACCATCCGTCGCCCGTTCCAACGTCCAACCACCGCTGGCCCGGAGCCCCAGGGATGCAGCGCACGATCGCCTGTCGCACGCCATTCAGATCATCGTAATAGTTTTGGAATTGCCGGATCACTCGCAAGCTGCGTTCTCCCATCCGCCGGCCCCCTCCATCGGAAATCGAATACACCTCAGACCCAAAGCGCTAAGCAATCGAAGGCGGGTGGACTTGTTCCCCTCCACCCGCCTTTGAAGCGGCTAAAAGACTGAGACCTCTTGCCAACTCGTGGCCAACCATCAAGGTTGAACATTCCTTTCGCTTGCTCAACCGCCCCCAGACATTCCGGCCACCCAACCACCCTCCGTCATTTTCCGCACATCGAGGACCTCGTTCAGCTTCTCTGCGGGCAGGAGACCCTTCTCTAGCACTACATTCCGGATGGTTTGGTTCTCGGCCATCGCTTGCTTTACCACCTCCGCGGCCCGATCGTAGCCGATGTAAGGTGTGAGAACAGTGGCCAAGATCGCATTCTGATGAACCAGGGTCTCCATACGCTCGCGATTAGGCACAATGCCGCAAATGCATTTATCGGCCAGCACTGTCGCCGCGCTCGCCAGGATGTGAATGGACTGAAGGAGATTGTGAGCGATCACCGGCAGAGCCACGTTGAGTTCAAAGTTTCCCGAAGCACCAGCCATGTTGATTACCACATCATTCCCAATTATCTGCATACAGACCATCATCACCGCTTCAGGGATCACCGGATTGATCTTTCCCGGCATAATCGAGGATCCCGGCTGTAAAGCGGGGAGTCGGATCTCGGCCAGGCCGGCCTGCGGGCCGGAATTCATCCAGCGCAGATCGTTGGCGATCTTATACAGCGAAACGGCCACGGTCTTCAGCTGACCGCTCAACTCCACCGCCGCGTCCTGAGCCGCCTGGGCTTCGAAGTGATTTTCCGCTTCCCGGAACGGCAACCCGGTCTCCTCGCTTAGGGCTGCTGCGATCCGCCGGCCGAACTCCGGATGCGTATTAATCCCAGTGCCTACGGCAGTGCCTCCGAGGGATAGCTCCGCTAAATGCAGTAATGCCGACTCAACCCGTCGGATCCCGTGCTCGATCTGACTGGCATACCCAGAGAACTCCTGACCCAAGCGCACCGGCATAGCATCCATCAGGTGGGTGCGCCCGGTCTTCACGATATCATCGAACTCGTGGGCCTTATCGAGGAGCGCCCCGTGGAGATGGCGCAAGGCTGGGAGAAGCCGTTCGTGCACCGCTAGATAGGCCGAGATATGAATGGCTGCCGGGATCACATCGTTGGAGGATTGGCCCAGGTTCACATGGTCGTTGGGATGGATCTCCTTGGAGCCGATCTCTCCGCCTAGGATCTGGATGGCCCGGTTGGCGATCACCTCGTTGGCGTTCATGTTGGTCGAGGTTCCCGACCCAGTTTGAAAAATATCCAGGGGGAAGTGATCATCCAGCTTCCCCTCGATGACCTCCCAGGCCGCCTGCATGATCGCGTTCGCGCGCCGCTCATCCAGCAGGCCCAGATCCCGATTGACCTTAGCGGCACAATACTTGATCAGCCCCAAGGCGCGAATAAAATCCCGATGGAACCGGATCCCGCTGATTGGGAAGTTCTCGATCGCCCGCTGGGTCTGAGCCCCCCAGAGCGCATGGGCAGGAACCCGCACTTCCCCCATGGAATCCCGCTCAATCCGAAATGCGCCCATTGCAATCTCCCCAAGAGTAGATTACGTTCCCTGTTCCCTTTCGGGGCTATGGGGGACGGAGCTGGGACAGAAGGCACTCTATCTCTCACGCACCATCCCAAAGGGGGATGGAAATGGGGATGGGCAATCAGCGCCAGAGCCGCAACACCAGGTTCAGCACTAGAGTAAGCAACAGACTGAGAAGGATGGAGGTGGCGAGTGGGAAGAGGAACACAAAGTTTCCCCTCTGGATCATGATATCTCCAGGCAAGCGACCAAGGCCCGGCACCCTGCCGATCAGCACAAAGATCACGCCGAAAACCAAGAAAAACAAGCCGATCAGAATAAACCAGCGTCCGAACTCTTGGAACGACATTTCAATCCCTCCTCACCACCCTTCCAGATATCTTTGCCACTCCGAATATTCTTGCACATAGAAGCCGAAAAGGTAGTGAATGGAAGGAACAGGCTCAAAGGGAGGGCGCAGCAGAGCCATGTGAGCTTCATCCGGGGTTCGGTCTCCTTTGCGGCGATTACATGACGGACAAGCTGCCACCAGGTTCTCCCAGACATGCTTTCCGCCTCGATGACGCGGAATCACATGGTCTACCGTCAAATGAGGAGAGAAGCGCCCGCAATATTGGCACGTATACTGGTCGCGCCTCAAGATCTCCCGCTTGGTCAGACGCAACCGACGGGGTGGCCGTCGCACCACATACTGTAATCGGATCACTGAAGGACACGGGAAGGCACGAGAAGGAGTGCGCACCTCACCCCGGCCGTTCTCGAGAACCTCCGCTTTACCGTTGAGCACCAGGGCAATCGCTCGACGGAGCGAACAGACATTTAGAGGCTCGAAGTTGGCGTTCAGCACCAACACCGGCGTTTGAAGCAGAGATGGGAATCTTGACCTCCTTGAAGCCTCCATAGTGGAACCTTCCTAATCAAATCCCCTTACACAATAAAGGGGCCTCTCTATTCCGCCACAAGCGATATCCCCCACCGGATTTGATTACGGCCGATGTTAATGGTGAATGAATTATACAACGTGAAGAGGGGAATTGGCCAAAGGCGAACAGGAAACGAGGGACACCCACGGCTTCCTAACAACCGCTGGGAAGAAAAGGTGAGAACGGTGCGACCTGGCCTGACTTTGCTCCTTCAACTTCCTCCTTCGCCTTCTTCCGCCCAATCGCCTGGATTTCCTGACGAAGACGCTGGATCAAGATGCGACGTTCCTCTGGGCTGAGGAAGGCAGCCTCCGCTGCGTTTTCCAGAATACGCAACAAGTCCTGCCAGTGTAAACCCATCCCAGCCATAGCAAACAGGTACTCGTCAGTCAGTTTAGTATCACTGACACTGGGATCATCGGTGTTTAATGTGACCTTGAGCCCCAAGCGATAGAGGTCTGGAAGGGGATGATGTCGGAAACTCGCGACCGCTCCAGTCTGGAGGTTGCTGGTTGGACAAATCTCTAGCGGAACATTCCTTTCACGAATCAATTCCAGGACATCAGAATCATGAATGGCTTGAATCCCGTGGCCGATCCGATGAGCGCCCATCACCAATATTGCATGGCGGATGTTCGCCGAAGGGCCAATCTCTCCAGCATGAACGGTTAGAAAAAGCCCCTGTTCTCTTGCCCATTGGAATACTGGAACCAATTCCGTTGCAGACTCACAAAGCTCGTCTCCGGCCAGATCCAACGCCACTATCCCATGAGGGCGATGGGCCACAGCCAACCGGGCGATCTGCCAGGCAATCTTGGGATCCTCCCCTCGCACGATGGTCAGAATCAGACGCACCTGAATGTTAAACCTCTGCTGGGCCTGGGCTACGCTGTCTAGAACCCACTCGATGACCTCCTCCAGATGAAACCCCCGAGCCTGGGCGAGCGCTGCAGGGTTAAAGCGAAGTTCCAAATACCGAACCCGATCGAGGGCAGCGTCGACAACAGCTTCATACGCCATACGACGGATAGCCTCTTGGCTTGCGTAGAACAGACGAAGCAGTTGAAAGCGGGAGAGAAAGCGCTGGAAACTCGCGGGTTCGCTAGCCGTGAATCGAAGAAGAGCCTCCAGATCTGCATCCAACCCAAGATGGATCTGATGGTCGCGGGCGATCTCTACTAGAGTGCTCAGCCGAAGGGAGCCCTCCAGATGCCGATGTAAATCCACCTTGGGAAGACGATACAGCAGGGAACGCCATGCATGCGCCACCGGGCCATGCCGGAGACGCATTCGCACACGCTCCGGAAATTGATCCGGCGATCTTAAGCTCCTGTCCTCTTGAAGTTTCCTGGCACTCATCTCGAAACGTCCAAAGCGCCTACGTGAAATACGAATAAATATTATAGAATGGAGTCAAAAGACAGCCGATCTTTATCCAAAACACCCAAATCAGATCCTCTATGTTTCTCCGAAAAGAAACTCTAAAAATTCATCGGGGGCTACAGTGGGTGGCTTGGGCACAGTGAAGTGGAAGGTGCTTCCCTTTCCCAGCTCGCTCTCCGCCCAGACATGACCTCCATGGGCCTCCACAATTCGCTTAACGATGGCTAAGCCCAGCCCCATCCCTCCAAACCGCCGCTTAGTGGATCCATCCACCTGATAAAACCGCTCAAAGATCCGCTCGAGTTTATCAGGCGGAATGCCGATCCCCGTGTCCTGCACCGAAACCTGGACATAACTCTCCAGATCCAAGATGCGAATCGTGATACGTCCTCCGTTCGGACTGAACTTCATCGCGTTATGTAAGAGATTATCAAGGACTTGAGAGAGCCGCTCTTGATCTCCCCAGACCATCACCGCCCCTCCGGGCTCCTCAATCGTGAGCTCCAGGCCAGCCTGGGAAGCGGTGAGCTGGAAACTCTGAACGGAGACGCGAGCCAGAGCAGCAATATCCACCACCTCGAGGTTGAGATTTCCCCGCTCGATCCGTTGAAGGGTGACAATGTCACTGACCAGACGGGTTAGAAGGTTGGTTTTCTCAGCGATGATCCCCATGGCCTCCCGCTGCGCTTCGGTCAACGGCCCCATCGAGCCTTCTAATAGCAGATCCACATATCCCTTGATGAAGGTTAACGGAGTTCGCAACTCGTGAGAGACATTCTGCACGATCTCATCCTTTAGACGATCCGCCTCTTGAAGCTCTTCGTAAGCCTTGCGCAACTCCTCAGCGTGCGCTTTCAATTCATAGAAAAGGCGAGCATTCTCAATCGCCGCAGCCGCCTGGGCGGCCACGATGGTGAGCAGACGCTCATGCTCGGGCTGAAAAGCATTCGGAATCTCGTGGTCTACCGAAAGGGCTCCGATGACCCGATCGCCGACCATCAACGGAACACATAATAAGGAGCGCACCGAGGGATCGAACACCACAAAACGTGGATCCTCACGAGTGTCCGGGACGTAGACCGGACATTTCTGCTGGATGGCATAACCAGCGATCCCCTCGCCGACCCGCAGGCGAGCTTCTTGCCGCCAACGATCCTTGATGCCCGCGGCGGCCCGGATCTCCAGCATCTCCGTTTGAGGATTTAGCAACATAATGTTCGCCGCCCGACAACGAAGGACCTCCCGCAGGGTCATCACTATGGAGTCTAGCAGGACGCTCAAATCCAGGGTGGTGCTCATGCGGCGGGCGAACTCATAAAGCGTGGTGACTTCCTGAAGGCGTCGAGTCGTCTCGCGGTATAAGCGGGCGTTCTCCAAGATCACGGCCAGGTGACCTGCTAAAGTGGTCATCAAGCGCAGGTCCTCTTCGGTGAAAGCATTTAGGCGTGGACTTTCCACATTCAGCACGCCAATAACCCGATCTCCAATCTTCATAGGAACCGCCAGCTTGGATCGGGTCTCGGTTTCGACGGTAAGTTGCTCCGAGTAGCGCGCCATATCCGGAATGAGCGCAGGGATCCCCGTTCGGGCTACCCAGCCCGCAATTTCCTGATGAACGGCCCGAGAGGTCGAGACATCCTGTTTAGAGACCCCGTAATCCCCATAGCTTCGCAGGGCTCCAGTTTCATCCTCTAACAATAGGCATTCCACCGCCTCGAAGCCCAGCGTTCGCTGAATAGCCTGGAACGCTTGATGGATCACGCGCTCTGGATCCAAAGTAGCGGTCGCCGCCGCAATCACCTCGTAGAGAATCCTCAGCTCGTTAAGGCGACGACGCACCTGTTGGAAAAGCCGCGAATTCTCTAAAGCGATCGCGAGCTGCCCAGCCAGGGCGCTCAGCAGACGAACATAGTGTTCCCCAAGGGCTCCTGGTTGGGCACTCTGCACATCCAGAACGCCAATCAAACGATCGCCTAGCAGCAGCGGCACCGCCAGCTCCGCTCGAGTCCCAGGGGCTCCAGGTAGGTCTCCTCCTTCTCGCTGCAGATCCGACACTAAAACAGGACTACGAAGCTCCGCAGCGCGACCGACCACCCCCTCCCCAATCCAGAGCCGATCGACGCTCCAGGCCTCCTCCCCACGCTCACCGCTTCGATACCGCACCAGAACGCCAGGGTCTACAGGGTCTGCCAGGAATAGCGCCACGTACTCAAAGGCGGGTTCCTCCCGAAGTAGCCGGATGGTTTGATCAACCAAATCATCAACGTCCATCAAACGAACAGCAATCTCCGAAGCCCGATGCAAGGTTTCCAGCTCCCTCAGGCGGTTCATGGCCTCTTCATAAAGACGGGCGTTGGCAATTGCCACGGCCACCTGATCAACGATAGTGCTCAACCAGCGTAGCTCATCCGACTCAAACTGCCGAGGAGACTCAAACACCACGTATAGAACACCCATCACTCGGCCCGCATGGCGAAGCGGAAATGCAGCAACAGCACCTTGTTCCAAAAGCCGCGTTTTGGAATCCCAGGACGCTCGAGAATCACGGAACAGCGGATGAGACGAAATATCCGGGATAACCAGAAGGGAACCGGTTTGAATCACAACTTCAGCGACCCCCTTCAGACGGGGATCAGGTGTTTCAAACGAAATCTGACCTCCTCGCATGAGGGTGATCGCCGAGCGCCAGCGCTCCCCGCTCTCGGTAAGCAGATGAATATGCAACTGATCCGCTTGGGTATGACCCAGAAGGTGCCGGCCTGCTGTCTCAATCACCTGATGAAGATCTAAGGTAGCTGTGACCTGGGCTGCCATTTCCTGAAGGGCGCTGAGTTCGACGATCCGCTTCTGCGATTCCTCGTAGAGCTGAGCATTATGGAGCGCTAAGCTGATGTGATCCGCCAAGGATCGAAAGATTGCCTCATCCTCAGGGAAGAAAACGTAGGGATGCGCAGAAAAGAGCACAATCGCACCTATCGTATGATCCTCCATGCGCATCGGAACGATGAGCACAGAGCGGAGAAGCTCCGCCCCATCGCATGCGGGCAGAAGGCTCTCCTCCTCCCTGGTAGTATCCCCAATCCGCACCACCGTATCCTGAGCAAGAGCCTGGGCGATGGCTCCGGACATAGGCCAAATGCTTTCCTGCGGCAGATATTCCGAGCACGATCCTGCCGATGCAACAACCTTCAACTGGTTAGGATCCGGGCCGATCAGCAGGATCACCGCTCCATCGCCCATCAGTTCCTCGACAGCCAACTGAACAGCCGTCTCGAACACATCCCTAGGGCGCAAAGCAGCAGTCAATGCGCGAGAGATCCGACTTAAGGCTCCCTGCAGGCGGGCACGTCGTTGTTCAGCCTCGTAAAGCATCGTATTCGACAAGGCCACCCCGATTTGATCCGCTAACGCCTGGGCCAATTGAACCTCTTCCTCGGTGAAAGAGCGCAACCCAGTTTCGCTAATCTCGATCAACCCAATTCCCCGGCCTCGCGCTCGAATCGGCAGCATCAGACAGGTCTGATAGCCGAAGTTCTGCATCCGGGCTTTCTCATACGGATCAGCATCCGGATCATCCATCCGAATCAAAAGAAAATCTCCGCCCTGTAATCCCTGGAGTAGGTGAGCGATGGCTGGGTACTCGGCTATTCGATAATAGTGCCCCAGCTTCTGTGGGAGAGGTTCCTCTGTGCGGCGCTCGGGTGGGGTATAATCCACGTATACTACGAGCGCGTCCTGCTGAGGATTCAAAAGAGAAATCGCACAGTTAGCGATCTGAAGCACGTCCGCGAGATGTCGAGACGTCTGCCAGAGGACCTCCTTGGTGCTGAGGGTAGAAGCCGCCAGGGCTGCTCCGACCACCAGCGCCCCCAGGTCCCGTACGCCGCGCTGAGTTTTTCGATACAGCGCAGCATTCTGAAAGGCAATAGCCGCATGGAAAGCTAGGAGACGCATGGCCTCCAGCTCTTCCGCGTAAAGATCCCTTTGGGGATCCACGGCAATGATCAAATAACCCAGCGATCGCTCTCCATGCAGCAACGGCGCCACCCATATATCGCCTCCCGGGCTTTCGCCCAGCCAACCCGAAGCGGCCTCATCCGGCAAGCGGCGTGGCCCAGCTAGGGGCTCCCCTAAGAGGGCAACTATCTTATTGCGGGGCAGGCGCTGCCCGACTAAATACTGATAAGGACTAGCTGTTGCCTGCAAAACGAGGTTGTCATCATAAGCATCCCACATCCATACCTGACACTCATGGGCTTGGAAAAGTTCACAAGCCTCCTCGACCACTCGCTCCAGGATGAGCGCCGGATCCATCTCTGTTGTTAGCTTTGTCATCGCTCGGCTGAGTCGAGCCATGAGCTGGCTACGGCGACGCTCCCGCTGGGTCATCCGCGCTGTTTCTAAGATCACCCCGAGCTGATCCGTGATCATGGTGATGAAAGCCTGCTCAGCGGGAGTTAGTCGATCCAGATGGGAAGAGACTAGACCTAATAGGCCAATCGCCCGATCCTGAGCCCGAATCGGAGCCAAGACTATCGCACGAGCGCCGCCGGGCCACCCGGCATCAGGTGGCTGACAGACCAGAACCTGATCCTCCTCAAGCGCCTTGGATAACATCTCTGGAGATAGCTCCGCAATGAGCGACCGCGTGGCTTCTGGATCGCGCCCCCCCACATGCCATCCCTTCCCTTCACCATCTGGCAAAAGCAACCAACCGCCCTCGAAACCGAGGTTCTTCAGAAGCCATCCTAAAGCTTCCTCCGCGAGCTGGTGAACCTCCGGGATCCGCTCCGATAGGCGAATCATCGCCCGGAAAGCGGCCAGTTCCTGAGCCATCCGCTGGGAATACTCCAGTAGCCGGAAGACATACACAGTGGAAGCCATCAGTCCAATTAGAGCCTCCGCCAAGCGGATCTCTGCTTCCATCGTTTCAGCGATGGATTGCCTTCGCCCGAGGACGACCAAACCCTGCGGACAGTCGGCAAAGCGTAGCGGGATCACATCTGCAAAGGCAAATGGAGAGGAAGGCAGCAAATCCTTGAAAGGCCGTGGCAGCCGCTCCCAGGGGACATCTCGGATGCCCTCCAGGCCGATCAAGGATTCGAGATCCTTCGCAGCGAGATCGCTCCACTGTTGATCTTTATCTTTGGGCTCAGCCTCTGAACTGACGATTATCGCTGGAGGAAGAGAAGAATGAGCCTCGCCCGTGAGGAGAAGGACACCCATCTCCGCCCTGGTCAGCTTTAGAATGATTCGCATGGCCTTTTCCAACCACTCAGCTGCTCCCGTTGGATCCACGGCATGGGTTACCTCGCGGCTGGCTTCGGAAACTTGGCTGATAGCCTGGCGGTATTCCATCAGTTCCCCATGCGCTAATTCAGAGCCCGTTGCTGCCGCCAAGGCCAAGGCGATGTAATTCCCAATCAGAGTCAATACATCTCGCTCCATGGAGAAAGTCGGACGAGACCATCGATGACCGAAGGCTAAGAGGCCAACGAGGGTGCCTCGATATACAGAAGGAAGCACCACCAGCGTGCACACGCCGGCCTGTTCAATCATTTCTCGCATAATAGGCGTCAGGATCGCTGACCGGGCGTCTTCAATGTAGGAGGCATAAGGTTGAGCTAAGAAAGCCACATAAGTGGGCTCATCGATCTCGAGATGACTAAACCGGGCCAAAAATTCCTCGTCTAAGCCGAAGCCAACCACCAGATCCAGCCGCCGACCTTGGACTTGATAGGCTATCCCTACATCCGCCTTCCATATTTGCATCAGGAGACGAAGCCCGTTGGACATCAATGCCTGCGGATCATGGAGGTGATAACCAAACTCGGCCAACATCCTCAGGGCCTGGGAGAGATCTCGCTGAAATTCCTCCTCAGCGCTTGAGGTGATCTGACGGATTACCCCCCAGGAAGGGCCCACGGTAGCTAGCCAACGAGCCTGACCGCGCTCCCCCTGGGATCCCAGGGCAATCTCCCAGGCCGCCGGAAGGCCTTCTTGGAAGAGACGTTGCCATGCCTCTTCCACCACTCCGCGCTGAGCGGGACTGATCCATTCCCACATCGATCGCTCCAGGAAAACCGCACGGGGAACTTGCCAGAATGAAGAGGCCGCAGCGTTCAACCACAGCACCCTGCCCTCGGAGTCCAGCACATAAACGGGCTCTTTCAGGGCCTCCCATTGAGTCAAACGTTCCAGCGGAACCAGAGGGTCTAAATGAAACTGAAGGAGATGGGAAGATCGCGCTGGCACAGCAATGAAGCGGAATGGAAAAGCCGGCGGGGTCAACCAGAGCAATCCAGTGCAAGGTTCCCCCTTCTGAGCCACTTCTTTTAGAACCGGCCATGGCGGCGAGATTCGTGCTATACACTCCGAGACCCGCATGTCCCCTCGGCTTTGTGATGACCCATAAACAATCCCAGCCAATTGCTTATCGGGTATAAAGCGATCGTTCCGCAGATTCGCACGCGCTTTGAAGGCGGAAGAAAACTTCCTATGCCGAGCCATTTGAATTCCCCTCCGACTCATTCACCCCTAGAGACAGGCTTAACGCTCCAAAGAACACCCGTGCCTCCGAACGATGGATGATACCCACCTCAGCAAAGCGGGCGGTGCGCTGGATTACTCCTTCTATAAGGGTGATCTCCGATGGTCTTTTTGGGCACCGAACATCATGGCTGCCACCTCCTGCTGGGGCAGGCCCAGACCTGCTCCCGCGGAATGCGCATGCACCGCATCATTTTGTAGGGCCAACCCCATGTGGTCGCCCCCACCCCATCGGGAGGCCCTCTTGCCTGCCCTTACCATCGGCGACGGCGTTCGGCCGTCGGCGGAGAGGTAGGGGCCCTTCCTGGCAAAGGAGGTGCCCCCGGCCGGCCATGGCAATGCTTATACTTCTTGCCGCTGCCGCAGGGGCATGGATCGTTTCGCCCGATGGAGCGGGACGCCGCTTCGGGTTGAACCCGCACTCGAGATCCTGGGGCCCCCTGACGTTCCCGAGATAGGGCCTGGCCAGTGGGCACGATCAGGAAAAGCCGCCGCACGGTTTCTGACCGAATGTTGTTTAGAAGATCCTGGAACATCTCGAAAGCCCGCCGCTTATATTCCACTAGCGGATCTCGCTGGCCGAAGGCCTCCAGTCCGATCCCTTGCCGCAAGTTCTCAATCGCCGTGAGATAATCGATCCATAGTTGACCGATCAGGCCGAGCAGCAGGTTACGGGCGGCTGTCGAAAAAGCTCGGCGCCCAAAGAACCCGATGGCTTCTCCTTGAAGCTCCGGATCCCAGCGCCCGAAGGGAATTTCCGCCACCGTCTCCCAGCGCTCCCCTCCCAACCAGTTCATCAGGCTGAGACGAGTCGCCTCATCCAGATCGATAGGCCGCTGCTCCATCATGGAAACCCACACCGAACGGCCCAGCTCCTCCTCCCGGGCTTCCAGCACCCGCCGGAGGTGTTCCAGGATTTGCGCACCGCGCTCTGAGGCAGGGATCTCTTCCAGCAGCTGCCCAGCCAGATAGGAGAGCGGGAACACCACCTGCGCGTAGGTCACCCGCTGATGAGTCCGCGCATCAAAGGCCGTCTGCCGGGTGAATTGGGCTTCCCAGATCGCTTGCGCCAGCGTTGCCGAATCTCGCTGCCCGTTCAGACGATCGGCCAGGATCCCTTCCACTTCTTGAAGATGGGCTTCCAGGCGGTTCTGGCTCTCCCGCAGGATCTCCTCACGGATGATCTCCGTCAGGTCCTCCCAGGGGGCCTCTAGCAAGTCCGTTTCGCTGAGGGTGAGCCCGATCCCCGCCCGACGGGCGGCAGCTGTCAGGGCCTGCAGGCGCAACGTGCGATGCCCTGCTTCCCGCACCGCCTCCATCAGGCGCTCCCGCACCTCCTTCGGCGCAGTGATCCGCAGGCCCTCCAACTGGATCTCCAGGCCGGTCAACTCGTGCACCCGCTCCAGAAGGCTGCGCAGATTCAGCCCCTGGCGGCCCTCCGCGTCTTCTTGCAGCCAATCCTCGAACGCCCGCTCCGCCGCATCCACCCAATCCGCGAGGGTCTCCCGGCTGCGCTCGGCCATTGCCTGGACGGCGCGGGCCGCTGCCTCCGCCCAGTGCGCAGCCGCTGCCTGCGCCGCCTCGTGAAGCAACCCTGCCACCTCCTGAAGAGAAGATCCATCGGGCTTGAGGCGCTCCAGGAGCAGGGCCAAGCTAAAGGAAGGGAGGAACCGTCCGTCGCTCAGCCACATCGGAGGTTGGACAGCATCCAGCCACTCGATGATCTTCCACCCTTCGCCGGGCTTCATCTGCTGAAGCCGACGCTTGACCTCCGCCTCCACCATCGCCCAGAGATCGTCATGAAGGTCATCCCGCAACAACAGCCGGAGGCGCTGGCCGTAAATCAGCTCTCGCTGACGATTGAGGACATCATCGTATTCCAACAGATGCTTGCGGATGTCGAAGTTGTAGCCCTCCACCCGCCGCTGGGCTTCCTCAATGGTTTTGTTCAACCACGGATGCTCCAGCGGCTCGTCGTCATCTCCCCACACCCGCTCCATCCATCCACGCAGGCGATCTCCAGCGAACCGTCGGAGCAGGTCATCCTCCAGAGAAAGATAGAAGCGTGAGGAGCCTGGATCCCCCTGGCGTCCGGCGCGGCCACGCAGCTGGTTATCGATCCGCCGCGCCTCATGGCGCTCGGTGCCGATGACGTGAAGACCTCCTAAAGCCTTCACCGTGCGCTCGCCTTCGATATGTTCTAGGAAGCGCTGCACCGCCTCCCGATACAGCCCATACTGGGAAGGATCCAGCCGCCGCAGGGCCTCCGCCCGCTCCTCAAACGTCATCTCATAGGGATTGAGCCCTACCCGACGCAGAACCCGATTGACATCCCCCAGCACTTCTTCTAGCAACTCGCCGCCCAGCTTGATGTCCACACCACGCCCAGCCATATTCGTCGCAATCGTTACAGCCCCTACCCGGCCAGCATGGGCGATAATTCGCGCCTCCCGGTCATGGTGGCGGGCATTGAGCACTTCATGGGAAATCCCATGCTCCAAGGCTCGTTGCAGGCGATGGGAATCCCTCACCTGCCATAAACTCGCGAGACGCTCCAGATTGATCGAGTCAAGGGGATCCGGATCCAAGCCCAACGCCTTCGCCCAAGACCGAAGCTTTCCCACAGGGAGTTTCTCTGGCGGCTGGCTAAGCAGCCCGCGTTCCTCCTCCGCAAGGGGGATTTCCTTTCCCTCTGTCTCCCAACGCTGCAACGCATCCTTCACCAAATCCACCAAAGCCAGCCAGCGTAGGCCCTCGGCTTGCAAGCGCTTGCTCAAATAATCCGAGGCCTCTACTGAGGTTGTTCCCACCAGCACCGGCCGCCCCATCGTCTGCATCCGGACGATCTCCCGCAGGATAGCCCGGTGCTTGGCCTCACGCGTCCGATAGATCACATCCGGGTGATCCACGCGGATCATCGGCCGGTGGGTGGGGATCACCACCACATCCAGCCCATAGATCTTCTGGAACTCCTCCGCCTCCGTCGCCGCCGTGCCAGTCATCCCGGCCAGCTTCTCATACATTCGGAAGTAGTTCTGAATCGTGATGGTGGCATAGGTGACGTTCTCCGGGCGGATGGGCACCCCCTCCTTCGCTTCGATAGCTTGGTGGAGGCCATCAGACCAACGGCGGTCAGGCATCAGGCGGCCGGTGAATTCATCAACGATCACTACCTGACGGCCCTGGACGATATAATCCCGGTTGCGATGATACAGGAACTGGGCCTTGAGGGCTTGCTCCAGATGGTGGATCATCTTCATCTGCTCGGGGGTGAGCTCTTCGGGACGCTCCGGATCGAAGAGCGGCTTGCCGATGAGCTGCTCAACCCGATCATACCCGGAATCGGTGAGGTGAACGGTGCGGTGCTTCTCATCGATCTCGTAATCTGCTGGGCGCAGCTGCTTCACGATCTGCGCCCAGCGGATGTATTCCTCCGTCGCCTCCTCCGCCGGGCCGCTGATGATCAGCGGCGTCCGCGCCTCATCGATCAGAATGTTGTCCACCTCGTCTACGATCGCATATCGGTGTGGCCGTTGCAACCGCTGAACCCGTGCCTCGAGGGTGAAGGCCATATTATCCCGAAGGTAATCGAAGCCGAACTCGTTGTTCGTCCCATAAGTGATATCTGCCAGATAGGCCTCTTTGCGCGAGACCGGACGCAACTGGGCGAAATCTTCCTTTCCTCCCTCGTAATCCGGATCATAGATATACGCATTCCCCTCCCCAGCCTGCAGTAGACCAACCCGAAGGCCTAGCATATGATAGATGGGGCCCATCCAGCGGGTGTCTCGCCGGGCTAAGTAATCGTTCACGGTGACCAGATGGACGCCCAGCCCCAGCAGGGCGTTGAGGTAGAGGGGGAGGGTGGCGACCAGGGTTTTCCCTTCACCGGTCTTCATCTCGGCGACCTTGCCGAAGTGGAGCGCGATCCCTCCCAGCAACTGCACATCATAGTGACGCAACCCTAAAGTCCGCTTCGAGGCCTCCCGCACCGCCGCGAAGGCCCAAGGGAGGATCTCCTCCATACTCCTTTCTTCCGCTTGGCGCAATTCGGAAAGCCGCTGCTTGACCTGATATTCCAGCTGAGTCCGTCGCTCCGGATCACGCTCCACTAGCCAAGCTAGATAGGCCTGGCGATAAGCCTCCCGTTGCCCTGAGATAGCATCAATGATCTGAGCCCGAAACCGATCGGTCACTGAACGCAACTCAGCATCTGTTAGCGCCTCAAACTCCGGCTCCAGGCGGTTAATCGCTTCCACAAGCGGGGCCCATCGACGTAACCACCGATCCGATGGGTCTCCGAGGATCTTCCCCAGAATCTGTTTCAACATCGCTCCCCTCTCAGACGATGGGTGACATGATTTAATCGGTCAAGGCACTGTTCATTCCCCAAAAACTATACAAAGATCCAAACATCTTCAGCGGCCTCGCCGCACCCCATGGGCAAGGCAATCGACGCACCTTGACTTAAGTTTAATTCAAACACCCAAGGGTGAGGAAAAGAGCCCGTTCCCGGCCGCTTGGGTCAGAGGCTCCCTCATCCAACCGGACTGCGATGCGCCATCCTCGCCTGCACTGCTTCGAACGCGAAGCCAAGCCGCTTGAATTCCGCATTCCCTATCTCCAGTTATAATAGTTATAATTAGGATTCCCCATCGCAAGGGAGGGGCGAAGCCGCTAGGGCGGCCCGATCTGCTCTGAAATCATTCGATTTTCCCCTCCTCGGCAACCCCTCAACCCGACGAGGAAGGGGAAGAAGCAGGCTCCCATGCATCAACATGTCCTCTCGATTCAGAGGAGGATGGCCCATGACCTTTGATCTAGTGCTGATTCTTGGGGGATTGATCAGCGGGCTGATGGGGGGACGAAGAGGGTTGATCAAACAGCTCTGGAGCCTAGCCTCTGTGTACGTCTCCATGCTATTAGCGATCGGCTTCCAGGACACCTTGGTGCAGGCCTTTACCCGGGCTGTGGGTGTGATCACGATCGAGACCGCTATATTTTTCTTCGCCACGCTTTTCCTCACCTCATATATCAGCTTGGAGATCCTCAATTTCATGCTGTATAAGCAGACCCGTTTGGTCGCCCTTGGATTTCTGGATAACGTGCTCGGCGGGCTCTTGGGAATCCTCTGGTGGCTGATCTTGGTTGGGGCAATCCTCACCGTTATCTTCTACAGCCTCACCGTCCCGTGGTCATGGCGGCTGGCTTCTATCGCAGCAGCGCTCCGCGCAGACTTGAGCACTTCTGCAACGCTACCCATCTTAGAGATGCTCTTCGAGAACTACGCCATCATCCCGATTCGCCTGTTGATGAGCCCGCTCCCCCACATCCTGACGGAATGGCCATGATTGAGCATCCCTGTTCATGCGATGATTCTCCTCTTCGGATAGCCGATTGTGGAGCTTTGCCTGCCCCAGGAAAATCGATGAAAAGCGATCGCTCTTACTTACCATCCCATCTCGCCATTCCCTACATCGTTTGTTGCTTTTCGTCTTTCAGAAGTTGAACCACACGCTCCAAGATCACCTCAGCGACGGCGGCCTTGCTCATCAGGGGAAGCAGCTCCACTCGGCCATGCGCGTCGATTAGGGTCACCCGGTTTGTATCCACCGCAAATCCGGCCCCCGGCTCGGTGACATCGTTGGCCACGATCAGATCAAGGCTCTTGGTCTGCAGCTTCGCCTGGGCCTTCCTTAGCACGTCCCCCGTTTCGGCCGCAAAGCCCACGACAAGTCGAGGCTTCCCCGATTTGGCCCGACGCGCCGCTACGCCTTCCAGGATATCTACGGTGGAGGTCAACTCGAGGGTCAACGCAGCGCCTTTCTTGATCTTCAACGACTGCATCTGGGCCGGACGGTAATCTGCCACCGCCGCAGCCATCAACAGGACATCGGCTTCTGCGCACTCCCGCCAGACCGCTTCGGCCATCTCCGCTGCGGTCCCCACATCGATGCGGCGTGCTCCTACCGGGGTCTCCAGCGTCACAGGGCCGGTGATCAGCACCACTTCCGCCCCTCGATCCAGAGCCGCCTGGGCCAGCGCGAAGCCCTGCTTCCCGGAGGAACGGTTCCCGATCAATCGAACCGGATCGATCGGTTCGTAAGTGGGACCAGCGGTCACCACCACGTGCTTGCCTGCGAGCGGCCCTTCCCGGCCCAGGATTCGACGGATGTGTCCCAGCAGCTCCATTGGCTCGATCATCCGTCCCCATCCCTCCAGCCCCGAAGCCATGCGGCCGTAGGCCGGGCCGGCAATAGCCACACCCCGGGACCGCAGGCGCTCCACGTTCTCCTGGGTCGCCGGATGCCCCCACATCCCGACGTCCATCGCTGGGGCAACTAGGATCGGCGCGCGGGTGGAGAGACATAATGCGCTGAGCAGATCATCGGCCAGGCCATAGGCCATCTTGGCTAGGAAATTCGCCGTCGCTGGGGCGATGACCACCAGCTCGGCCACCTCCCCCAGGGTCACGTGAGGAATAGCCGTCTCTGGAGTCGGTGCCCACCAATCCGTCCACACCGGTCGACCGGTCAGCGCATGAAACGTAAGAGGGGTCACAAAGCGAGCGGCCGCCGCGGTCATCACCACATCCACCTGCGCTCCCACCTGGGTCAGCTTGCTGGCCAGATCCGCCACCTTGTAGGCGGCGATGCCTCCTGTAACCCCCAGGATGATCCGCCGTCCCTTCAAGACCGGGATCGGTTCCATATCTCCACTCCTGTATGACGTGGAAAGCTCCCATCTCGCCGCCGGGGAGCACTTCGGCAGCGACGATCTGACAGCCGGGCGCCTTCATTCCAGCACAATCCGATCTCCCTCCACAGCGACCACCACCGCCAGGGACTCGATGGGCACTCCCAGCCCTTTCAGTCGCTCACGCCCTTCCTCAAACCGCTTTTCGATGACCGCTCCGATCCCCACCACCTGGGCCCCTGCCGCTAGGGCCAGCCGGGCCAGGGCCAGGATCGTCGCCCCCGTTGCCAGGAAGTCGTCTATGATCAGCACCCGATCTCTGGCTCGGAGATAATCGGCAGATACCAGCAACGTCACATCGCCCCCTTTGGTGTGAGAGGGCGCTGTGGCGAAGAACACATCCTCTCCGATCGTGAGGGGCTTATGCTTGCGGGCAAAGACCAAGGGTACGCCGAGCGCATATGCAGTCATCAGCGCTGGCCCAATCCCTGAGACCTCTGCGGTCAACACCTTGGTCGGATCCAGCGAACGAAAACGCCGGGCGAGCTCCTCCCCGCAGGCCGCTATCAGGGCCGGGTCGATCTGATGGTTTAGAAAGGCATCCACCTTGAGGATGCCGTTCCCCAGATGACGCCCATGACGGCGGATGGCTTCCCTTAACGCCTCCACGTTCTTTGCCTCCTGATCGAAGTGGGATCACGGATGTTTTAACCGTCGTGTGCGGATGCGGTGCTTTCATTTATCGTTTTGGAAGAACCCGGATGCGGCTCAAGAGGATACGCCGGGCCGCCGGATCTGCGCCATCGCCACTGACGGGGAGCCGCTCGC
>JANXBD010000024.1 GCA_025057635.1 Thermoflexus sp.
CTCATACACCGCCATATCCCCGTGGGGGTGGAACTTCCCCAGCACCTCCCCCACAATGCGGGCCGACTTCTTGTAGGGCGCGTTCGAACGCAGGCCCATCTCGTGCATCACATACAGGATCCGCCGCTGCACCGGCTTCAGCCCGTCCCGCACATCCGGCAGCGCCCGCGCCACAATCACACTCATGGCATAAGAAAGATAAGCCTGTTGCACTTCCTCCTGGATCCCCACCTGCTGAATACGCTCGACCAGCATCCCACCTCCTGAGGCTCAAGGTCGGATCGAAAATTTAGATGGAGCGAAAATCCGTAGTGAGCGCTTTTAGGGCAGATTCCCCCAAGCAAGGCCAAGCGGCTTTTTATTGCTCCTGGAAATCTTCCCCTAGGCGAATCAACACATCACAGGCACAGGTGAGGTTGGAAGCTTCCCGAACGGAGGTCAACGGTAGATCCAGCCATCCGGCCAATTGATGGGCAGCTTCCCGAGCCTCCGGGCGGGTTAAGATCCAGGTCTCCGCATAATCGAAGCGATCAGCGTTTGCCACTTCCACGATCTCCACCCCTAGCACCCGGAGGGATTGCGCTACACGAGTCGCCAGCCCAGTTCGCATAGTGCCGTTCTGCACCACCGCTCGAATTTCCAGACGGAGCGTCTGAGGCCCGAAGAGGTCCGCGAGGGCCTCTCGAACTTTTTCCGGAATCCGAACCAGCACCTCCGCCCCGTCCGGTGTAGTGTGGGGGTGGGTCATTGAAGGATCAATTGTTATCATGCGGATCCGTTGCTCAGGAATCCTGGCGGCCAGCTGCGCCAGGGCCATCATCTGCTCTAAAGAGAGGTTCGTATGCACGCCTTCCTTCAACATCTCCCACAGAGCGGGAGCACGGGCAATCAGATCGGGCAACATGTTCCATCGAAGCACTCGTTCCCGAACAGCCTGGATCACCTGTTGCTGACGGCGCATTCGATCGAAATCCCCACCACGCGTCGCTCGGGTCCTTGCGTATTTCAACGCCGTTCGGCCATCGAGATGCTGACATCCCGCATCTATGTAAAAGGGCTCATAACCATAGTGGGCGTCTGGGTAATAAGGATCGTTGATGGCCTCTGGGACACACAAATCGATACCTCCGAGGAGATCGATCGCTTTCTCGAAGGCAGTAAAATTGATTCGCACGTAGTAAGGAGTATAGATCCCCAGATTATATCGCACCGTCTCCTGGGCGAGAGCAACCCCGCCCCCAGGATACCCATAAGCGTCGCCTAGGAAATGAGCCGTGTTGATCCGATGCTCTCCAAACCCAGGGATCGTCACCCAGAGATCGCGAGGGATCGACAGCATCCCAGCGGAGAGGCCTACCGGATCCAGCGTCGCCACGATCATGGTATCTGTCCGCCATGGCCCCTGTTCCCCATCCCGCTGATCGATCCCGAGGATCAAAATGTTCACCCGCTCTTTTCCAGTCCACTCGGCAGGGCTCAGCGAGCGGCCCCCTCCGAAGCGATCGGCAGAAGCCCCCGAACCCACGGAAGTCACCGGTTGATTGCTTGCACCAATGTGCGGCGCAACACGAATCGCCTCCCAGAACGCGATACGATAGCTTAGCACACTCACCGCGAGCCCTATTCCGAGGGTCCCAAAAAGCCAGAATGCCCAGAGCGGGCCGAGGGGCAGACGCCTGGAGGACGAAAGGCAAAGGCCTGGCACCCTCTCATCTCTCCCCAAACCCTGCTTGAAACCCATCCGAAGATCCTCTTATTTGGAGAAGCGAAAGATGGATATTCAGGGGCGTAGCCCTTTATTTATATTTTCAGGGCCGAAGGGCTCCGGAAGCAAGGCCCGCAACGAGGTTTCCCGCACAGTCCCCTTGGCATCCACTAAGAGAATCCGCAGGTCTGGTGCGAACTCCGAGAGCACCTGACGGCATGCGCCACATGGCGTCCCGCCATTCTCGGTGGCGATGGCGAGGGTGGTGAAACGATGTTCTCCTTCTGAGATCGCCTTAAATACAGCTACCCGTTCGGCGCACAAACCGAGAGGGTAGACAGCGTTCTCCACGTTGCATCCTGTGAACACTTGGCCGGAGGCAGCTAATAAGGCGGCTCCCACACGATAGCCTGAATACGGCGCATAAGCTCGCTCCCGCATCTGTAAGGCCAGTTTAACCAGTGCATGATCCATCATGGACGAGATCTCCTCGTCATTTGGATCGCTGTTTCCCTCGAGGGCCTCTCCGAGGCCCAGCAGATTCGCCCACAGCCTTAGGGGATTGAACTCTCTCATCCTATCGCCCACAAGGTTAAAGATACTATATTGGGGTAAAGGCAGAAGTGAAATTGAGGAAAGATCACTTTTTCAAAAGACCCTGATTGGCGACCCAGGGGTTTCATGGATTTTAATCCGAAAATGAGAGGAACGACCACGAGGAGACACTTGTCCCTCGGTCTTAATGACGCAAGACCTGGCTCAGGAAGACCCGAGTGCGCTCGTGCTTAGGGTGATTGAAGATCTCATCAGGAGTTCCTACCTCCACGATCCGCCCACCTTCCAGAAACACCATGCGATCCGCTACGTGGCGGGCGAATCCCATTTCATGGGTGACCACCACCATTGTCATCCCCTCGCGAGCGAGAGCCTCCATGACATCGAGCACCTCTTTGATCATCTCAGGGTCTAGGGCGCTGGTCGGCTCATCGAACAGCATGATCTTAGGCTGCATCGCCAGGCCCCGGGCAATGGCCACGCGCTGCTGCTGACCGCCGGAGAGTTGAGCGGGATATGCATGAGCCTTTTCCGGGATCCCCACACGTTCCAGGAGCTGCATCGCCAGCCGCTCTGCCGCCGCCCGCGGCACCTTCTTCACATGCACCGGCCCCAAGATAATGTTCTCCAACACCGTTAAGTGTGGGAACAGATTGAATTGCTGGAAGACCATACCGATCTCCTGACGGAGGCGGTTGACGTTCACCCTGGGTGAGTGGACGGGGAAGCCATCTACCCAAAGCTCTCCCGAATCGACGGGCTCCAACCGGTTAATCGTGCGGATCAGTGTGCTCTTCCCTCCTCCGCTAGGGCCGAAGATTACCACCACTTCCCCTTGGCAAATATCCAAGGTGATGTCCCGCAGAACATGCAGGCTCCCGAACCATTTATTCACCTTACGGAACGAGATGATCGGCTGCCCTCCCATGCCGAGCCCGCCCAGTAACACTCGATTTCACAAGCCCTGTCTGATAACGCCAGCTACGAGTTGCCTCTGCCGACTGCCATTCATCATCTCCTTCCATCAGCCGCCCGCTCATCCATCGACAGCAAGCTCCCGTCGGCGGATCCGGATCTTGCGAATGCGGCGACCAAGGACTTCCTCTACTTGAAACTCCAGCCCCTCTTCCACGAAAGTTTCTCCTACACTGGGAATACGCCTTAGACGCTCGTAGACATAACCCGCTAGGGTATCCGCTGCCTCCGCCGATAGTGATACCCCCAGCAGCTTCCGCACCTCATCTAAATCCACTCGTCCATCGAAAAGATAGGTATGTTCATCCACGGGGAATACTGGGGGCTCCTCTGAACGATCAAACTCGTCCTGGATCTCGCCCACGATCTCCTCCAAGATGTCCTCGATCGTCACCAGGCCCGCCACGCCTCCATATTCATCTACGACAATCGCCATATGCACCCTTTGCTGCTGCATCTCCCGGAGGAGATCCACAATCCGCTTGCCCTCCGGAACAAAATAGGGCGGGCGCAATAACTCTTTGAGACAAGCGTCCCGGATTCCATCTCGCAGCAGACGGAGGAGATCTTTCGCATACAGCATGCCAACAATATGGTCGATGGTACCCTCATAAACTGGGATTCGAGAGTAGCCGGCCTGGAGGATCACATCAAGGGCTTCGGGAAGAGAGGCCGTCATAGGGATCGCAACCATGTCCGGCCGGGGCACCATGATCTCCCCCACGACCGTATCGTGGAGCTCGAAAATCGAGACGATCATCTCTTTTTCAGTGGCCTCAATCGCTCCGCCCTCTTCCCCTGCATCTACGAGCGTGCGAAGCTCTGCTTCATCGATTATCGGAACAGTTCTTCCTTCTACTCGGGACCCCAGCCACCCGGCCAGAGAACGCAAGGGCCATGTCAGCCAGCGCAATGGCATCAGCGTCATAGCGCCTGGGAGGGCCAGCGCCTCCGCATAACGCTGGCCGAACGCCCGCGGCCAGGATTCCCACGGGCCATGCAGCAACCAAGCTAGGATCAACCAGAAAAAGAACATCCATACGGATAATCCCCAGCGCTGCAAAAGCCAGATCGTTCCACCGCTGGCCACGGCCAGATCCAGAAAGAGAAGCATCAGCCGCAGACTTTGTAGCCGGATTGCACTATCTTCGGCCAACTGACGCAGCCACGAAGCCAACCAACGACCTTCGTAGGCCCATGTCTGGCGCTTTTCCTCCGGAAGAGCTAGGATCGCTCCTTCAGCAGCTACAATCCAGGCCCGCAACACCAGGCCTGCTAGGACAATTAGGCCTAGTATCCCTTCACTCCCGCCATCCATTTAGCCCAGCCCCTCATCCAAATACGCCTTGATATTGTGCTCCACCGCATAAGCAGCCGCTTCCGCTCGATTGGATAATCCGAGCTTGCCGAGGATACTGCTCACATAGTTTCGCACGGTTCCCTCGCTGAGAAAGAGCACCTGGGCGATCTCCCGGTTCGTCTTCCCTTCGGCGATCAGCGCCAACACCCGCAACTCCTGCTCCGTGAGATCTTTGAAGGCGGAGGCCATCGCACTGCGCCGTGCGGCCCGAACGTGTCGAAGCAGCCGCGGTGTCATCGAGGGATCGATCAAAGCTTCCCCCCGGGCCACACGCTCGATCGCCATGATCAGCTCATCGCTACCGATTTGTTTTAAGACATACCCCGAAGCCCCAGCCTCGATTGCCTCAAGAAGCAGCTCATCCTCCGCGTAGGAAGTCAGCATAATCACCCGGGTTTCGGGAAGCGCTTCAACGATCCTTCGCGTGGCCTCGATGCCATTCCCCCCGGGCAGACGGATATCCATCACGATCACATCCGGCCGGTAATCGATAGCCCGCTGAAATGCCTCCTCAGCTGACCCTGCCTCTGCCACTACCCGGAAGTCAGGCCGTCGCTCCAGTAGCGCTCGCAATCCTACCCGCACGACCTCGTGATCATCAACGATCATAATGCGCACGGTTCGCATTCCTAATCCTCTCCTAAATGTCATGCCACTTGAGGGATAAGCCGATGCCACCAGCGCGGATGGGCCATGGCCTGCTCCACTTCGGAAAGCGCCACCCGAGCACCTTGCTCTCCTCGCTCCCGAAGTTCCGAGGCCAGGTTCAGAGCGAAGAGCGGGATATGCTCAATGAGGATATGCTCGGTGAGCATGCGGATTAACCCTTCCAGCATCTGGTTCCCTCTCACCCACCACCTTAACGATTGAACCAGCAACGGCATGGGCAACTCCTCCAGGAAACATCCATCCGTCCGCCCTGGATCCACTTTTAGGACATGAAAGATCCATCCCGATCACGAGGATAACTCCCGGCGCTTGGGTGGCATTCACCAGCAGGGAATTCGATGCCCCTCCATCCACCAGACACCGCTTCTCCCTATCGATATCGAGTTAAGACACCGGAAAAAGCACTATTGGCCCGCATGGCCGCCATCAGCAGCCCCCTGGTCGATCCATGTGCTCTCCCCGGTGTCCATCTCCACCGCCACCGTTGCCGGGCGAACAGGAATATCTTCGATACGAACATCTCCAACCGCCTATCGCAGGAAACGGTGCCAGCACTCCGTTCCGACCAGAGCGTTTCGATTCGGATCCGGCGCCATGAACACTCACCAAGCTGATCCAGCAGGTAAGTGTCTTCATCGCTTCTGGCGAAAGCCTAGCAGCGAGCGATCCCCACGCGCTAGTCCTATGTCACGATCTCCAGTCGCCGGCCTACTTCAATCAACACCCGGAGAACATGGATGTGAGCGCATGATTCCCCAGCGCATGACATGGGCTCTCAGAGGCACAAGGTTGCAATCCCCTCGATCCTATTGAATTATAATTCGAGAGCTTATTCGGCAGACTTTATTGGATTGTCATTCCGCCTTGGGATGCGGGCGGGGTTCTTCGTTCCTGCACCCCAATGCGGTAATCAAGTTGGGCAAGGTTTCACTGCTTACAGATGAGAGATGGAACGTCAATTCATGAGTCGTGAAACATCGCCCGATCCGGAAAGGGGATTGTTCCATGCCACGCTGGACCCGTCGCTCGTTTCTGAGGCAAATCGGCTGGATCGGATTGGGCCTGTCGGCCGGAGCCTGCGCGCGTGCCCTGGGGATCCGCATCCCTACGCCTTTCCCAACCCCATCGCCCAGCCCGTCCCCCGATCCCAGCCCCTGGCCTTCCATCACGCCGACCATTACACCGATCCCCACGGACACGCCGGTGCCCGCTTCACCGACGCCAGCGCCCACGCCCACCAAGACACCCTGGCCGACGTTCCCGCGCCCCAGCAAACTGGGAATTGTAGTCCAGTGGTTCCGAGATGTGCACATCGTCAACCTGATCGTGAACACCCGGATGCGCGTGGTGAAAATCATCGACGATTTCGGCCGGGCCCCGGAGATCAAAGCGGGATCCCCCAACACGATCTTGATCGGCCGGATCCATCATAACTTCGACTTCGGGGAGCATATTCGGGATGGGCGCACAGATATGCGAGCGGCCGCGGAATGGTATGTGAACCAGTTTATGGATAAATACCTGGCGAACCCGCATATCGATTACTGGGAAGGCCACAATGAGCCGCGGCCCCACAACCACGAGGTGATGCGCCTCTTCGCGCAATTCGAGATCGAGCGGATGAAGCTGATGGCCCAGCGCGGCCTGAAGTGCGCGATCGGGAACTTCCCGAACGGCTCGCCGGATTTGGAGCTGTGGGTCGATTTCCTTCCCGCCTTACAGATCGCTAAGCAGCTGGGCGGGATCCTGGCGCTTCATGAATACGCCTCCCCCACCCTAGATGCGGGAGTGGATCATCAGACCGGGGAAGGATGGTTCACGCTGCGCTACCGCAAGGTTTATCGCTACATGGTGCCGCCTACCTATCAGATCCCGATCGTGATCACCGAAACGGGAATCGATGATGTCCACACCTTCCAGGGGCCACCCAGCCGGGGCTGGCGAAACTACCTGGATTTCTGGCGGCAACAGGGATTCGGGGACCCGTATTTCTTCTACCTTCGCCAGCTTTGGTGGTATGACGAGGAGCTGCAGAAGGATGATTACGTGCTGGGAGCTACCATCTATATCGCCGGCGCATACGACAGCCAGGATCCTTATGAAGTTATGGTCGAGCCCTTCCGGGAGATGCTGGAGGATTATCTTCGAGCGCACCCAAATCCATGATCAGCGACGCTTCATTCCACGCCGATCTCAGGGTAGGGTTACCTCGCTCGCTCCCCCGGGAAGGCCTTGTTTTCCTCCCCCCACGGCCCTTTGAGCCATAGGGAGGGAGAATCCACGGGGCCAGTTTTTCAGCCCTGACTGAGAGGAGAACCATGACGATGATCCCCGAGCGCTGGGTGCTGGCCTCGGCCTCACCGCGACGCCAGAGGTTGATCCAGCTTCTGGGATACCCCGTAGAGGTCCTATCGGTTTCGATCGATGAGACCCCGGAACCGAATGAGGATCCAGCCGCCTGTGCCGCCCGTCTAGCGCTCGCCAAGGCCGCCGCTGGGGCCCGGCTTGCTCCTGACGCTCTGGTTCTGGCAGCGGATACAGTAGTGGATCTGGAGGGGGAGATCCTGGACAAGCCGGAGGGAGCTCAGGAAGCGCGGGCGATGCTTCAGGCTTTGCGCGGACGTCCCCATCAGGTGCATACGGCGGTTGCGCTTTACCATCCCTTTCGAGGGGAATATCTGCTGGAGGTGGCCACCACACAGGTCTGGATGCGCTCCTACACCGATGAGGAGATCGAAGCCTATCTGGCCACCGGCGATCCCATCCGGCGATCCCATGGATAAGGCCGGCGCTTACGCGATCCAGCACCCCGGTTTTCACCCCGCCCGGATCGTGGAAGGCTGCTATGCGGCAGTGGTGGGACTGCCCCTGTGCCACCTCGCCCGAGCCCTGCGCCGCTGGGGCTAGTCCCCGCCGGAGGATTTACCCACTAGATGTCAGTCCGCTCTGGAACACCTTTGCACCGCTTATCCGAAGATCCTCACTCCTTCTCCGTAACCTAACCCTGTTTGGACTTGAGCTTTGAGATGACAAGAGCTCCTTGACGCATTCCCGGCGATTCTTTATAATTGGTAATGATCTTCCCCGGTAGCTCAACAGGCAGAGCAGCCGGCTGTTAACCGGCGGGTTGGAGGTTCGAGTCCTCCCCGGGGAGCCAGAGGCCGCCGCTGGGCGGCCTTTTATTTTTGAGGGATCAGAGGGTTGGCGGCGCGCAGAGGCATGTCGCCCTACCCGCCAGATCCGAGGGCCGTGAGGAGGGGAGAGGAAAGGGTGGGTTCTGGCAGGCCGCCTTCAGGGGCCCACCAGAACCCAATCCCCAGGGAGGAATCCATCCTTTGCGCCAGCGGCACCGAATTCACAGCATGTGTTGGCAAAGCGCTATGGATATCGGTCTCGAAGGCATAACTCCCGCTCCAAAGGCGTGAGAAGGTCTTTATGCATACAGAAACCTCCCTGCTTCCAGAGAACTCCTCAGCAACGGAGATTTTCTATGAGGATGACCGGTGCGAGATTTGTGGATTTCCCATGGAGGAGATCCACTGCAAGCTTCGCTGCCGGAATTGCGGACGGATGCGAGATTGCTCGGATCCATGAGATCGATTCGGATGATTGACATCGAGGAAGAAACACATCAGCCGAGCGGCAACGGAAGGGTTTGAGGCAGCTGTCGTCCGTTCAGGGTGATGAAAGGAGCCGCGCGAGCCACGGAAACCCCTAGGGCCGCTAAGCCCTCCGGCCGGGCTAAACGGCCCTCCCGCCGCGCCTGAAGGATCGCCCGCGCCGCTTTCGGGCCGATCCCCGGAACCCGCACCAACTCCTCGTAGGAGGCCCGGTTGATCTCCACGGGTCGGTCTGCCAGAGCCCGGCGCGCCCACGCCTGCTTCGGATCCTCCGCGAGGGGCAGGCTCCCCGTTTCGTCGAAGGGTAGCTCTTCCAACCGGAAGCCATACATCCGCAACAGCCGTTCCGCCTGGTAGAGACGCTGCGTCCGCAACGGCGGGGTCGGTGGGAGATCCTCCAAAGGCGTATCCGGCACCGGATGGAAGGGAGAATAGTATACGCGGGCTAGACCACCGATCTCCCGATGCAGCCGCGCCGTGGTCTCCATGATCTCCCGATCGCTCTCTCCCGCCGCTCCCACGACCAGCTGGGTGGTCAGGGATGGCCAGCGCCCTGACCAGGTGATCGCCGAGGGCTCCTCCCGACGGATCCGCCCGGCAGTGCGGAGCGGCCCCTCCAGCTCCGCCACAAAGGCTTTATGAGGCGCGATGCGGGAGAGCCGTTCCGGGTTTGGGGCTTCCAGATTGATGGACACCCGGTCCGCCCAGCGCATCGCCTCCCGCACCTGATCCGGCTCCGCGCCAGGCATCAACTTGAGATGAAGGTATCCCCGATATCCATAGCGCTCACGGAGCAGCCTCGCGACCGCCAGCAACCGATCCTGAGTTCGCACGCCCCCTCCCAGGATCCCGGAGCTCAGAAACAGCCCATCTACCAACCCCCGCTGATGCATCCCATAGAAAACTCGGGCCAGCTCATCCGGCTGAAAGGTGGCGCGGCGGAAGGAGCGGCCGGCTCGGAACGGACAGTAGTAACAATCCCGCTCACAGGCCGAGGTCAATAAAACTTTCAGAAGACGAACCGGGCGTCCATGGGCACGCGCCTCGTAAATACATTCCATGAGCGGCGTCCTAGCCCGCCCGGATGGATCGGTCTCCTCGGCAGGTTCCCAGAGAGCTGCCTGCGTTAAGAGAGCCAGCTTCGTCTCCAGATCCATCGGGATCCCTATCCCTTTCCCAGGATCCTGGTTCACAGAAGGGATCACCTTTTTCACACGCCCTTCATGCACTGATGGGCTCAGAGGTTTTCCAGTAAGTCCGCTCGATCTCTGCGACCCGATTTAGACAGGCATCGTCCTCGGGGTTCGGGACATAACGGGTGTTGAACCAGGCCTCCAGGATCTCTTTGGCGATCGCCTCCGAGGTTCGACGCAGGCTCATACAGAGAACATTCGCATTGTTCCAGAGGCGAGCCCCTCGGGCTGTCTCGGCGTCATCGCAGAGCGCGGCCCGGATCCCCGGAACCTTGTTGGCGGCAATGCTGACCCCCGTCCCGGTCCAGCAGAACAGGATCCCCTCATCGGCCTCCCCCCGTGCGACCTTTTCGGCCACGATCCGGGCCACCTCCGACCAGGATTGCTGGACGCCGGCGAGGGGGCCGACCGGCTCCACCTCAAAGCCCCGGCGCCGCAATTCCTCCAAGACAAAATCGGTCAAATGGGTGCGCTCGTCGCTTCCGACGACAATTCGCATGGCTGTTGCTCCTTTCCAGAATATTCTATGGCTCCAGGCTAGCGGCTTGTCCACTGATAAATTCAGGATTTGAGGAATCAAAGTCAGTCCGGAAGACTATTGGCTCCTCCTCCCTTTCCTCTCCCCTCCTCACAGCCTAAAGGGCCATGGGGGGAAGAGAAAAATCTTTCGAGCGAGGTGCAGGCGGGTTTGGCATCCCACATCGCCTCCGAAAACCCCCAAATGAAAAACGGACAAAGCACGAACAGAAGACACCTTGCTCTTTCCCATCCAGGTTCATCCCTCGGAAAGGCTCAGCCCTCAGGGAACGAATCTGGCCCGCCGGGCCATTCCGGCGCACCTCACTCCGGGCATTCGTGCTGGATCCCCTCGACCCATGCCAGGATCCGACCCAGCAGATCCGGGTCTAGACGCACAGCGTCCAGACAGGCTCGGGGTTCCAGATAGGCATCTAAAATCCATGCCCACGAGGCCTGGGGAGCCCAACGGGACAGCTCGGGATCCATATAGGCCATAGCGTTCCGTAAGGTCACTGGTATTGGGGTAAAGAGCACCACTAATGCCCCTGCTTCAGCAGCTGGCTGAGCGGCTGCTTCCCACCATTGGAGTCGCTCGGGTTCGGGATTCGGCTCGACGGCGACAATCACCGGCGCCCGGTGGCGATAGGACTGCAACTGCTCTATCATCCGAGGGAGTTGGAACATCGGTCAACATCCCCCTTACATTTTTGAGGTCTTCCTTGAAAAATTATACTCCGCTAAAGTCATGGTTAGACTTTAGACGAACTATGCGCTAACATTCCCATTAGGGGATGAGCCAGTGGGGTTAGCAAGTTATCCCCCTTGTTTTCATCCCCACACCCCTCACATTCCACAACGGACATATGGATCGCCCACAGAGGGGGCTATATTATGCGGCTGGCGCTCTGGAGCTTTCCAGGCAATCTGGCATCGCCTGATTCCTCGTGGGGTTGGATATGGACCGCCATTGGGTTCCTCACCGTTTTGGGCTTATTGCTCCGGCGGCCTCGTGATCTCCGCTCCTGGCGGACCCTCCGAACCCCGGAAGCTGTAAGCTTTCTGCTCCTTATCTTACTGGCTAGTCTGACCCCCGTTCTCACCTGGGATTTCCCGGGCCTTCCCTTCCAGGTGAGCTTCCCGGCCTTGCTGTGGTTGCCTTACTTGACCTGGGGCGGACGGCTCCAGCCGATCGCACTGGGGATGGCCGGTCTGATCATGGGGACTGTGATTGGATTCACCAGTGATGGCCGTTTCCTACACCTCCCGTGGATCATCGCCTTAGATGCCATGCTGATCGGCGGGCTGCTTTCCCAGAACTATGTGGGGCACTTCTTTCGAGTCCTGCGTCAGCCTCTTGTCGCGGCTACCCCGGGGTGGATGGTCTGGATGTTGCTGCAGTCCGTTTCCTGGGGCGGGTTTTACGCCTCATGGCCGGAGGCCCTGGATGGGATCTGGACTCTCGGTGCCACCGTTGCAGCTCCCTCATGGATCAGCGCGACGATCTGCGGGCTCATCGCTCATGGACTGCATCTGAAATGGCCTCGCCTCTTTTCTACCTCCCGACCCCCCGAATGGCCGGTTTATGCTCGGCAGATCCAAGCTCGCTTCCTGTTCTTCTTCTCGCTCTGGATCATCACGCTCATCCTGACCCTCTTTGTGTTTCTAAGCCTTCTAGCGATCCGCCAGGCGGATACAGAACAGACACGGGCCATCCAGCAAGGGACTGGGCGTGCTAGTGAGCAGATCTCATATTTTCTGCATACGGGGGAGACACTTCTGGCCGATATGGCCGCTCTAGGCATTCCGCAGCATGGGACTCATCAGATGATCGCCTCCGTGCTTCGACGCTTCGTTCAAACCGGCCCGATATACCATGCGATCTTGCTGACCGAAGCTGAAGGAAGAATCCGAGTCGCCTACCCAATGATAGAGCAATCCGGAGGGCTTTCGACTATAGAGCGCTCAGCGCTAACTCATGCTCGGATTGCTCGCGCTGCGATTCACACCCCAGTGCATCGCTTTCCGAACGGAACGCCAGGTCTATCTTTCGTGGCCCCTCTAGAGGGAGAGCCTCTGGCTGGCTTCCTGATCGGTCGCGTGCGAATTGCCGAGCATCCGGCCCTTCGAGAGGCCTTGGCCTCTCTGAGCGGGAGCCTTCCTGGCAGCGAGGGATTCGTAATCGACCGCCAAGGGCGAATCGTATTGCACCCGGATCCGCAACGCCTGCTGGATGTTTTCCCGCTTCCTATGTCGATGCCCCATGAACCCCTGAATATCGCACAACGTTCCCCTATGGGAACGATCACTGAGGTGCATATCCGCCGGCTTGCGGGGACTGATTGGTGGGCCGTCATTCGGCATCCCCGGTCAGCGCGGATCCAGCGAGCGCTCGAGCTGATCCTTCCTTCTGGAATCTTCCTGTCGGCCTTCGTTGTGATCGGTGCGCTGTTGCTGAGCGTGCTAAGTCAGCAGGTTACACAACGCTTGAAGAAACTGGCGTTCGCCGCAAGGCGAATGGCAGATGGTGAGCTTGAGATGCGTATCCTAAGCGAAGCCCCTGATGAAAGCGGGCAACTCGCCGAGGCGATGGAACGCATGCGCCATGGTTTACGAGCCCGGCTGACTGACCTTGCCCTGCTGCTGGAGCTGAACCAGCGCCTAGTGAAAACCATGGATCTGGCCTGGGGTCTATCTGAGGTCGCCCGATCGCTAGAGCAGGCAACACGAGCTTCATGGGCCCGGATCCTTACTCCAGGAGCCCATGGATCCCTCCGAGTATTTACAGCAACAGGTGAACGCAACCCGGATCCGCTTGACGAGGCATGCTGGGAGCTGGGCCTAGAGCGAAAGGAACCCCTCTGGGTTGAGCATACCCTCCGTCATCCGGAACTCCCGATGATCTTCCAACAGGAAGACCATGGTCGAGCACTAGGGATCTTCCCTATTTATTCGGGAGAGGACTTCCTCGGGATTGCTTGGATCGCCTTTGCCCAACCGCGACGATGGATCGGAGCGGATCAGCAACTTATCCGTCTAATCCTGAGTCAGGCAGCGGTGTTCATCGCTCGGGCCCGCTTGTATGAGGCCACACTTGTCGAACGCGAACGGCTTCGGGCCGTCCTGGAAAGCAGCCCGGATGTGCTGTTGCTGGTGGATGGACACGGGGCTTTGCTTTATCTAAATCCGGCCGCCGAACGTTTCCTAGGTCTTCCGTCCTCTAAAGCCCTCGGTCAACCGATTGCCCCACTTCTCAAGGACGCGGAGTTGCGCGAGCTATTGAATGAACAGATCCCTCCGGGGCATATCCGAAGCCGGGAGTTCCGGCGAGGCGATGGCCGGGCGTTCTGGGCAGGTCGTTACAATTTGCGCCTAGAAGACGGTCGAGAGATCGGCCAGTTGCTGTTCGTCCGAGATATCACCCCCTTTAAGGCGCTGGATCAGTTGAAGTCCGATTTCATCGCTGCGGTTTCCCATGATCTGCGCTCGCCTCTTACCTACATGCGAGGGTTCGTCACCATGCTGAGCATGGCTGGGCCTCTAACCTCGCGCCAGCAGGAGTACATCGAGAAGATCATGGGCGGCATCGATCAGATGACACAGCTGATTGAGGATTTGATGGATCTGAAGCGTATCGAGGAAGGGATTGGCCAGCGAGGGATCTGCTGCCTGAGCGATCTAATTCGAGATATCTTCCACGAGATGCGTCCCCAAGCCATGGCCCGAGGGCTCCGTATGACACTGGAACTCAAGGGTCAGGGAATTGTAAACGGAGACCCCACTTGGCTGCGCCGGGCGATTGTGAATCTGGTCGACAATGCTATCAAATATACCCCAGAGGGAGGAATGATTTCCTTAGGTCTAATTGAAAAGGACGCTGAGGTTGTAGTCTGGGTGCGGGATACAGGGCTTGGTATTTCACCAGCAGATCAAGCGAGGATTTTTGAGAAATTCTACCGGGTGCGTCGCAAAGAGACAGCCCACGTGAAAGGTAGCGGCTTAGGACTGGCGCTGGTTAAATCGATCGTGGAATGGCACGGCGGAAGAGTGTGGGTGGAGAGCCAACTCGGATACGGCAGCACTTTTTATTTAGCCATCCCGACCGCTGGCCTTGGCGGCTTGTCCTGACCGTCTTCAGCGGAAACCTCTTGATCCTAATTCGCTCCGCAAAGCCGTCCATCAAAGGACAAGGCTGCCTCCAAGAATAAGGAATTCATGGAGCGTGAAAGCGATAACCCACATGGCGGACGGTTTCCAGATACTGGGGATGGGCGGGATCTTCCTCTAATATGCGACGGAGCCAGCGGATATGAACATCGAGGCTACGGCTTTGAACAGACGCCTCCGCTCCCCAAACCCAGCGAACCAGATCTTGCCGAGAAACCAGTTGACCCGCTCGGCGCATCAGAATAGCCAACAAACGACACTGTTTGGGCGTAAGACAATAAATCGAATCCCCGCGCCGCAGCACTCCCCGCACCGTGTTCAGCCGGAATGGCCCAACCTCAATGATCTCCTCCCCTTCCTGAGGTGTCTCGACGATCAACGCTCGCACCCGATGCAGCAAGCGTCGGGCAGAAAAGGGTGCGATCAGAATTCCATCATCTCGACGATCCCAAATAGGCATGGATGCACGATCCACAATCAAAAGGATTGGAATCCCCATCCGACGCTGAAGACGCTGAGACAGCTCGATTCCATGAGAAACGCTCAAGCGGTCTATAATCGCCAACGCAGGCTTCTGCTTTTTGGATCCACCGCGGGATTTTCTAGACCGTAAACCCGCGAGCGCCGCATGAGCTTCTATGGCCTCCACTCTGAAGCCATGGCGCTTCAAGATCTGAAGCAGATGAGCATCCGGCGAGGGCCCATCGAAAATTAACCAGAGCAAAGCCTTATCCCGCTCGGATGTCCGAACCATCCGCGACTTCCTCTTGATCAGGATAAACACAGACCGGCAAATCACGCAGCTGCCCGTTCACTTCAGGAATCCACGGATGAAATCCTCATCCGGGGTCAACCCCGCTGTCTCTCGGACATTCTCGCATTCCCTAATGAGCACTGGCGCTGCCTAACCCTCTCCCTTAGGGGAACAAATCCCTCTCAACCGGCTCTCCGGGCAAAAAAGGAGGAATCGCCCGATGAAACGTCTCGATGCCCCACAGGCTGCGTCGAAGGAATCCCGGAAGCCACACCTGGCGCACCCATTCGCCTCCCTGGCTTCGATGGCAGGCGACCGCCTGCTCTTTTCGATCCAGCACCGCCCGCACATCGATCCGGGTGGTCACCGGAAGCGCGGCCCGAAGCGCCGCTTCCAAATCGATATCCCGATTCCGCCCAAAGCGACGTGGATCGATCCCAAGCATCCGAAAGATGAATACAAACCACCGAAGCGCTCGGAGGGGAAACACAGTGTAATATAGGCGGGCGGGGCGATGGGGTTGCAAGCCGCGAGCCCGATGTTCTGGGAACGCTTCATGATCACCAGCAAGCTCAAAGGCCTCACGCACAGCCCGATGCGTATGAATATGATCCGGATGCCCGTATCCGCCATAAGGATCGAACGTCAGCACGACATCCGGTCGAAGCTCCCGGATCAGCGCCACCAGCCGGCCGACAACCTCTTTAAGGGGAACACGGATGAAGGCCGCTGGGTGATCCTGATCGGGAGAGCCGGGCATCCCAGAGTCCCGATACCCCAGCAGGTGAAGGCCCTGAAGCCCCAGCGCCTTGACCGCACAGCGTAATTCCGCCTCTCGGATAGCCCCCAGATCGGCTACTGATCCTATCCCCGGCCGCACGGAGCCTGCCTCTCCTCGCGTGGCACAGATCAGATGAACGGTATAACCCCGCGAGGCATATAGCGCTAAAGTGCCTCCCGGGCCGAAGGCCTCATCATCGGGATGAGCGAAGACTGCTAGCAACGTCCCTCTGTTCATTAAGGCCACGATGCCCGTTGCAGGATATGCTGCAGGATAGGAAAGCTCTCCCGGATCCCTGCCAGATCCGGCATCTCTAAAATTAACATCGGACGGTTGAGGCATCGAACCAGCCGGTCTAGAACCGGCTCTATGGGGATTACACCCTGGGTCAACGGAAGATGGCGATCCTGAACTCCAGTGGTATTGTGAATATGAGCATAGATCAATACCGGCTCCAAGACACTGATCCAGGCCTGAAGCGGGACGCGCGAGTATAAATATGCGTGGCCGATGTCTAAGCATGCTCCGATGCAAAAGTGGTTGACTCGCTGAATCACTTCAACCTGGAGGAAAGGATCAGGCTCCCACATGTTTTCCAACGCAATGCGCAGGCCCGCTTCCTGAGCCTCCAGAGCGAGCTCCGCCCAGAAGGCCATCTGCCGTTCTAGCCATCGAGGGCGATATGTAGGTTCGTCCACCAACGGGTTGTAGTTCAGATGAAAATTCACAAGCCACGCTCCCAGCTCGGCAGCGATCTCCAGCGACTGACGATAACGTTCCATTGCCACCGCCGCGATTCGCGGATCCACGCTTCCACTGAACAGATCCACGAACGGGCCATGCAGGGAGATGGGACCGGAAAACCCAACTAATATTCGGCGATAGCGGCGAAGGAGTGACCTCCACTCGCCATCTAAGATCTCCGGTTGAGCAAACTCCTGGAGCTCGAGGCCTAAACCATGAGCCTCTGCAAAATCGCGGAGAGCAAATAAGTCCTCTAAGCTGCTACAGCTGATCCCGATCATAGGCTCCGACCTGGGGGATCTATGCAATGGAAGGGTGGGCTAAACGCCCTCCATCCCAATCCGAAAATTATAGAAACTCCGAAATCCGGATGGCCTATCCCAGATGCCGATAAAACAGCACGCAAGTGCTCCCATAATCCCGGCGATCCGCTAGCTCTATGCAGCGCAGCGAAAGCGCCTCAAACTCCCGAGGATGGATCTGAACAACGACGGTCCCCGCGGCGGCCAACCATTCCGGCCGTGCATCCAGCAATTCCAGAGTGCGGCGCCACCATCCTCGATACTGGGGTGGGGCGATGTAAACGAAATCAAAGGACTTAACCGGATCGGATCGCAGAAAAGCGAACACGTCTGCCCGAATCACCCGGGCCCGATCGGCGAGGCCCGTCTGTTGTAGGTTTTCCCGAAGCACTCGGATCACCCGCGGATCTTTCTCCACGAACACTGCCTCCGCTGCTCCACGGCTCAGAGCTTCAATCCCCACGCTGCCGGTGCCTGCGAAAAGGTCCAGCACCTGGGCCCCAACGATCGAGGGCCCTAAGATGTCGAAAAGGGCCACTTTCACCCGATCCGTGATCGGACGGGTGCTCGAGCCCGGCAAGCTCTTCAACCGGCGTCCCTTCGCGGAACCCGAGATCACCCGCATCAGTGTCCCCAATCCCGCAGATAGCGGAAATCGATCCCCACGGTTCGCGAAGTCAGCTTGGCGATGATCGGCGTCCGCCGCTTGAACTGGGTGCCGCAAACCATCCGCCACAGGCTACGTACGGTCTCCTCATCGAAACCCAGGGCAATCACCTGCTCTAGGTTCATCCGCTCCTCCACCAGCAAATACAGAATGCGGTCTGCCTCATCGTAGGTCACCCCCAGCTCCCCCTCATCCGTCTGCCCAAGCCACAGATCCGCTGTAGGCGGCTTGCGGATGATCTCCTCCGGCACCCCAACGGCCCGAGCCAGTTGACGGACTTGGTTTTTGTAAAGATCGCCAAGTGGGGCCAGGGCATACGCCCCATCTCCATAAAGGGTGAAGTAACCCAGCAGGATCTCGGTCTTGTTGCTGGTGCCGATCACCATCCCACCCCAGGCCGCAGAGAGATCATATAGAATCATCATCCGCGTGCGGGCCATAATATTCCCTCGGCGTCGGGCATCCATATCTGGGAACCGCTCGAAAAGTGGCTCCACCACGGGGGTGATATCCACGGTCTCCGAGAGCACCCCTAATTGCTCGATGACCAAGTGAGCATGCAATAGGCTGTCCGGAGAGGAGGTGCGATAAGGCATCCGCACCGCTAAAACGTTCTCGGGGCCTAGAGCTTCTGCAGCCAAGAAGCAGATGAGCGAGGAGTCCACTCCGCCCGAGAGGCCAATCACAGCCCGCCTCATCCCGAACTTGGTGATCTCGTCTCGGATAAAACGAACCAGAACGCTCCGCACCAAATTTGGATCCATTCGCATTTGGGCATCCACCCATTCCCGGATCCGCTGCGGATCCAGGACGCCGTCCTGTTCGATAATCTTCCAAGCCCGCATATCCGCTTACTCCCCGATCATCTGAACGATGATCTCCCGCCGGCGAGGGCGGACATCGAAATCCACCAGCACAACCTGTTGCCATGTTCCGAGCAATAACTGGCGATTCTGGAACGGGATTGTCAGGGAGGGACCGATCAGAGAGGCGCGAAGATGGGAATGCCCATTCCGATCCCCCCACCGAAGATGATGATAATACTCCCGAGCGGAAGGGATCATCTCCTCGAACCAGCGCTGGAGATCCTCCACTGCTCCGGGCTCGAACTCCATGGTGGTCAGGGCAGCTGTTGAGCCAGGGACGAACACAGTGGCGATGCCTGCCTTTAGGCCTGAGCGCGCCACGATTTCCGCCACCCGTTCTGTTAAATCCACCACATGGTTATTCCCGTTCGTCTGTATGGTCAGGCGCTCCGTGATCACCATCCGCGGAACTCCATTTCGCTGGACTTTGAACAAATTCAATGGCCTCCGTCCGAGGAATAGAGGGCAGCCATCGCCGGCTTTGAATGACCCCACCCGATCGATTTCCTGCTTACCGCAATCATGGATGGTTAGGTAGCAGGAAAGGGAAAAGAGAATCCATAAGGGTTGGAACCACTATCCGGAAAATGGTGGCGACGCCCCTTCAGGCCCCATCTGTTCCAACCTTCCCAGCGTGAGCAAGCTCTCCAGATCCTCCAGGTCCCCCGGTCGATACTGGCGAAACACCTCCCGGACGACCTCTACCTGATTCGAAGAGGCTACGCCCAGCATGCGAGCGATATCTGCCAGATCTTGAAGCCATCCCGCTTCGAACTTCATCAGGATTAAATAGGACAAGGGAAGGATCGGGAATCCATAAGGATCTCGGTTCTCTTGCGCCTCCTGGAGCGCCGATTCCGCCCATGGAGCGCTGAGCTCCAGCACATCTACGCTGGTGCCTTCCGGAGAAATCCATGAGGAACCGGGGATCGCCAGTTCACCAGCGTAACGGAAGTCGGCCTCCTGCAGACGCCGACGAACTTCGGGCGCATCCTTCCTCAGAACAGCAATATCAACGTCTTGAGTGGCCCGTTCTGGCATATAGTGGCGAGCAGCCACAGCGCCCACCACGGCCCAGGGGAGCGAATCCAGAATCTCGGTCAGGTTCGGAAGAGGGAACACTGAGGGCCTCCTCCAGATCAGCTCCCAACGACTTCCAGCTCCCGGGCGAGCCCGTCGAAGGGCCATCCGAATCAGCGTCCTGCGGATCAGAACCCGAGCGTCCATATCGTTCTACGGACAAGCTCGCTGTTGCCCTTATCCGGGACATTTTGGGACTGGGCGTTGCGAAACGGCCTCAGGCCTACTGGATCTGGATCCCCATATCCAGCGGAACCATCTGGAACCACGTGTTGCCGGGCTTCAAGGGGATGGGCTGCCCCTGCGCATCGACAAAGCGGAGCATATCCTCTCGCCGGAAGCGCTGCCACTGGCCTTCCCACATCTGTCCATCTCGGAAGATCCGAACCGGGCCACTTCCCCAGATCTGGATCTCGATCGAATAATTCCCCAGCCGATCCTCCAGAATATCGGTCGTTTGGTGATGGGCGTACACCACGACTACATTCGCCGCTGAGAGTTGGCGACCGGTAAGCGCATCCATATGGGGCTGGCCGACTATCCAGCGAAGCCAACGCTGGGAACCCCGGTCATAGCGCCAAGAGACAGGCTCCACTCGATACGGAATGGTCAGGGTTGATACCGACTGACCACTTGAAGGAGGTTGTTCTGAGAAGATCATTCCTCGCAGATCCTGAGGCTGATTTATTCCCCGGCGGGTGGCTTCCTCCCAGAGCCGTCGGGTGCTGGTGAACAGGGTGTGCTCCACCGCTACCCCTTCCCGGGGGATGCGCCAGAAGACGGGTTCCCCCACCCCGAAATCCGGGCTCAACGCTCGCTCAATGAAGTCGGAGGCCCGGATCCGAGCATTGACTCCAACGCTGGCACCGGAGTAAGCGAGGATCGCTTTGAACATCGCTGGGATCTCTAGGTCGATCAAGCGAGCGCTGCGCACAGAGCCCACTAGCTCGGCATCCTGACCTAAGTAGATCGCTGTGAAGCGCGTCACCCCCCCTTCCGCATAGTGCTCAAAAACCAGATCCGCCAGATCCATGCCCGACTGCGGGCGGACTACCGGCGGATAGTTGGAGATCTTGATGGCGAGAGGCCGTCGGTTCAGGACAATCGGATTGGGCACGCGCAGGCCGGTTAGGGGATTCACATCGGGAGGGAAGTCCGCGATCAGAACGACTACCGGAGCGGTGGGGCTCACGGAGGGAGTCGGTGTGGGGGTAGGCTTTTTTTCAGCCACCATCACCACAAGCGGCGGTGGCATGGTCAAAGTGGGCGCTCGAGTGCTCTCCAGAGCAGAGGGAGAAGCACAGGCTGTCATCAACCAAATCCCAATCCATCGTATCCGACACATCCACCCCTGCATATATAAGCCTCGTTTGATGAGATCGAAATATGCCTCTCCACCCTTCTCGAGGCGGACGATGGGAGAGGTGCCTGAAATTTGATCCAAATAAGCGCCTGCCCTAAAGTATAGCATAAACTGACCGATGCCCGAGCTGTGTTAATCGCCAAGATAGGGGATCTTGAATCCAGAGGGCTCACCGACAGCGGATTATGCATATATATGAGAATGCTGGATTATATGAGAATGCTGGATCCTCGCCATGCAAGAACTGTTTCTAATAATCGAAAGGGGTGTGCACAGCCCTGCTGCACACACCCCTTGTCATCCAAGCTGCTCCTCTTGAGGAAGACCTAATCAGCATGTTCTTTAATCTGAGGAGACCTCTGACTTCTCCCTCTCCTTTTCCTTTCCTGAATTCTTGGATTTTCGGCTTTCCGTAATATACCAGCCTTCACCCTTGAAGATAATACCTGCGGGGGAAAACACCCGACGAATCCCTGGATGGCCCTCCGGGCAGGTCTCTAGGGGAGGATCTGCGAAGCGCTGTTGCTTTTCAAAGCGAAGGCCACAGATCGGGCATTCATACTCATAGACCGGCATCGATCATCACCCCCACATGAAATAACACTGCTTCCCAAGCTTTTAAGATGATCTGCCAAACGCCTGGAGGGACACGATGTAGATGTGTTGGGAACATGAAGATTACGATAACTCACTGGGGCGGGCCATATGAGCCGCCCCAGTGAGTTAGGGGAAGACTTGCTTTAGGCTAGAGTTCCTCAGAGGGCGTCGGGGTGGTTTCCTTCTTCTTCTCCGGCACTTCCGTGACCAATGCCTCGGTGGTAAGGATCATCGCGGCGACGCTGGCGGCGTTCTCCAAAGCACTCCGCGTCACCTTGGCCGGGTCAATGATGCCAGCCTCCACCATATCCACATACTCGCCCCGCAGCACATCATAGCCGGTGTTCGTGTTATTCCGCTCCTTCTGGAGGCGGCGCACCATCTCCACCACCACCGCGCCGTCTTCGCCCGCGTTCTCGGCGATCCGCCGGAGCGGCTCCTCCAGGGCACGGCGGACAATGTGAATGCCCGTCTGGACGTCGCCCTCGGCCTTGAGGCTATCCAAGGCCTTAGCAGCATTCAGCAGGGCCACGCCGCCGCCAGGGACGATACCCTCCTCCACTGCCGCGCGGGTCGCCGAGAGGGCGTCCTCAACCCGATGCTTCTTCTCCTTGAGTTCCACTTCGGTGGCCGCGCCGACGCGGATGATAGCGACCCCGCCGGCCAGCTTCGCCAAGCGCTCCTGCAGCTTCTCGCGGTCGTAATCGCTGGTGGTCTTTTCCATCTCGGCCTTAATTTGCTCGATACGGCCCTTAATGGCCTTCGGATCGCCCCGCCCACCGATGATGGTGGTATCATCCTTGGTCACCACCACCTTATCGGCCCGGCCGAGGTCCGCGATGCGCACCCCCTCTAGCTTGCGGCCCAGTTCCTCGCTGATCACCTGACCGCCGGTGAGGATGGCAATGTCCTGGAGCATCGCCTTGCGGCGCTCGCCGAAGCCCGGCGCCTTCACCGCCACGGCGTTGAAGATGCCCCGCAGCTTGTTTAGCACCAAGGTTGCCAAAGCCTCGCCATCCACATCCTCAGCGATCACCAGCAAAGAGCGGGTCTCGCCCTCCTGGAGCACGCGCTCCAGCACCGGGATGATGTCAGCGGCGGCGGAGATCTTCTTGTCGTGGATCAGGATGTAGGGATTCTCCAGCACCGCCTCCATCGTCTCCGGATTGGTCACGAAATAAGGCGAGATGTATCCACGGTCAAACTGCATCCCTTCAACATACTCTGTCTCGAAAGGCAGGCCTGTCTTCGATTCTTCAACCGTGATCACACCATCCTTGCCAACCTTATCCATGACCTCAGCGATGAGGTTCCCGATCTCTGGATCCGCCGAGGAGATGGCCGCCACGTGGGCGATGTCGTCCTTGCTCTGGACTGGCTTGGACATCCGCTTGATCTCGTCGACCACGGCCTTCACGGCCATCTCGATGCCCTTCTTCAGCAGCATTGGATTGGCACCTGCGGCCACATTCTTCATGCCTTCCGTGACCATGATGTGGGCAAGCACCGTGGCTGTGGTCGTCCCATCGCCCGCCACATCATTCGTCTTGGTTGCTGCTTCCTTGAGGAGCTGCACCCCCATGTTCTCGTAGGGATCCGGCAGTTCAATTTCCTTAGCGACAGTCACTCCATCGTGGGTAACGCTTGGGGCCCCCCATTTCTTATCCAGGGCCACATTCCGCCCTTTAGGACCTAAAGTGGTTCCTACCGCGTTGGCTAGAATATCAATCCCGCGCTTAAGACGGCGGCGAGCCTCTTCCCCAAAGACGAGCTGCTTGGGCGCCATCGCTGATCACCTCCTTCCAAAATGAAGATAAAGTCTCGACATCTTCTAGGAAACAGTGAGGGGCTCAATCCTCAACAATCGCTAGGATGTCACTCTCCTTAAGAATCAGCAACTTACGAGTCGTATCCAGCTTAAACTCGGTGCCTGCATATTTGGCGAAAAGCACACGATCACCCACCTTTACTTCCATAGGGACACGCTTGCCGTTTTCGTCTACGCGCCCGGGGCCCACGGCGATCACCCGGCCCTCCTGAGGGCGCTCCTTCGCGGTTTCCGGGAGGATGATACCGCTGGGGGTCACCTCCTCCCGCTCAATGGGTTCCACCACCACCCGATCCGCAAGGGGTCGAAGCTTAATCTCCGCCATCGTCCCATCCTCCCAGAGGATAGATGGATTTCTTAAGCTGACAAGGGAAAGTCAGTGGCCTCTTCCCCCTTCTCTCCTTACCCCGCAGCCCCTGGAGCTGCGGGGAAGATAAGGGCTCAGCATTGTGGTGCCCCTACTTGACCTTTACTTTGATGGTCCGCGCCTTCACCGTTTCCGTCTTAGGCAGCCGTAGAGTCAGGATGCCGTGCTCATACTCTGCCACGGCCTTGTCGGCCATCACTTCGACCGGGAGCACGAAAGAACGGGTGAAGGCGCCAAGACGCCGTTCCTGGCGGATCCAGGACCCCTCCCGGGCCTCCTGCTCCTCGCGAAATTCCCCACGCAACGTCACCGTGTTCCCGCTCACGGTCACCTCGATGTCCTCCGGCCGAACCCCCGGCACAGCGGCCTTCACCACCACCTCATCCTTGGTCTCATAGATGTCCACCGCCGGCCAGTCTAGGGATCCGGCGAAGAGCAGAGAGGGACGGGAGAACGCCTCGTCTAAAATCCGATCAATCGCCCGTCGTAGCGAGAAGACCTCCTGAAAAGGATCCCATCGGCGGATTTCACCGGCCATAGCGGCCCTCCTTCTAACTAAGATTCCCCGGTCGGATTCGGACATGAGGTTGCGCCATGTGCAACTTCCGAGTTCTCCCGTAGGTTTTGTGATGGCCTCCCTCCCGAAGGCACCTGGATCGGACCTACCGCCTGAAGTTGCACACGGCGTGAGGTTTTCCGAATAGCACCTTTGATGTTAGCGGGATCGTGTTAGAGCTGCGCAAGAGCCACATAAGAATTTCGTAAGAGCCCCTATGCGGCCCGGCGCACCACCATCTTCACTTGCAGATTGTTCACGACGTTGCGAACCCCACGGATCGAGCGGGCGATTTGCTCCGCTCGTTGTCGGGCCGCTTCGTTCGGAACCCATCCGGCCAAGGTCACATCGCCCTGAACACTGGTGGCCAACACGCGGGCCTGGGGAGAGCTGAGCTCCGGATCGGCTGCCAGACGCAGGCCCAGCTCCGCTTCGATTTCGGGATCCGCGACCAGGTCGTTCTGCACCTCCCGCACGCCCGGGATCGAGCGGGCAAGGATCTCCGCCATCCGCTTCATGGCGGTGGAAGGCACTACCCCCTCCAGAATCACCCGTCCATCCCGGGCGTCCACCCGAATCAGGTGGAAATTGACCCGGAGGGGATCATATCGGTAAAGCCGTTCCTCCACCCTGGCGCGCAAGGTCGCATCGTCTACAGCGTTCATGGGCGTCGCTCCCCGGAGGATTGATCCCAGAAGGTTTCTGCAGCGGCCGCTCAAGGAAAGATCCCACCT
>JANXBD010000025.1 GCA_025057635.1 Thermoflexus sp.
CCGTGGAGGCGGAGACCGCGCTGGTGGCGATCGGCGTCCAGCCGAACGTGGAGAACCTGGGCCTGGAGGCCGTGGGGGTGCAGGTGGAGCGCGGGGCGATCGTGGTGAACGATTTCATGCAGACTTCCGTGCCGAATATCTACGCCATCGGCGACGTCACCGGAAAGCTGGCCCTGGCCCATGTGGCCTCCGCCCAGGGGATCGTGGCGGCGGAGCACATCGCCGCGAGGGAGGAGAAAGGTCCGATGCCGCCGACCCTCGATTACCTGGCGGTGCCGCGTTGCACCTATTGCCGCCCGCAGATCGCCTCCATGGGGCTCACCGAGAAACAGGCCCGGGAGCAGGGTTACTCCGTGAAGGTGGGGAAGTTCCCCTTCCAGGCCAACGGAAAAGCGCTGGCGCTTGGAGAGCAGGCTGGGTTCATCAAGCTGGTGGTGGATGCGAAGTATGGGGAGATCCTGGGCGTGCATATGATCGGCCCGGAGGTCACCGAGCTGCTTCCGGAGATGGTGCTGGCCCGGACGGCGGAGCTCACTCCGGAGGAGATTGTCCGGGCGGTGCATGCCCATCCCACCCTGAGCGAGGTCCTGGCCGAGGCGGCCCACGCAACTTTGGGATCCGCCCTTCACATTTAAGTGAATGCCATGAAGATCTCGGAAATTAGGATAGGGCAACGGGATGATTTCCTTACTCTGAAGGCATAGCTTCGTCTCTCTCTGTTTATGGATTTGAAATGATTATTAGCCAGGTGCAATCCGAATTTGCTTTGTTGCGATGCCCTCGCAGCCCCGCTATAATTCTGCATGCCAGTTTGATCAGTTCTGAACCGAAAGATCTCATGGAGTTGTTCAGATTCTCAATCGATGTATACAGGCAGCATTGCAGGCAAGACGATTAATTGAGATTCGGGAGGGATAGACTTAGTGCGGATCACAACTGAGACACTTGCACATCGCCAGATGATGCTGACCATCGAGGTCGATTCGGAACGCGTAAAGAAAGCGATGCATAAAGTGGCCCAACGCTTTGCCGAACATTATGACATTCCTGGCTTTCGTCGCGGCAAGGCTCCTTATGAGGTTGTGGTTCGGACCTTCGGTCATGAAGTCATCTTCGAAGAGGCAGTGGAGATCCTGAGTCAGGAAGTTTACCGAGAGGCCCTAGATCAGTTAGGTCTAGACCCATATGGGCCAGGCCGGCTAGAACGGATCGATCCTGAACCTCTGACGTTCCACGTGATCGTTCCTCTGAAACCGGAGGTCCGACTGGGGGACTATCGATCCCTGCGCCTACCATATGAGCCACCGGAGCCGACTGAGGAAGAGGTCGCGGAAGTTCTCGAGCGATTACGGCGGGATCACGCTATTATCGAACCGCTATCGGAGGGTGTGGCGGAGCCAGGGATGATGGTCACGGTCGCTTTGCGGGCTAGTGATGCGGAAGGAAAGGTCGTTCTGGAGGACGAGTTCTCGTTTGTATTCGGTCAGGAAGATCCACCGCTGAACGGACTGGAGGAACAAATTATTGGCATGAAAGTCAACGAGACGCGGACTTTCGAGCTATCACAGACGGGGGATAAGCCCCAACGGCTGAGGGTGGAAGCCACACTAACCGGGATTTCCCGGTATTTCTTACCGGATCTCGATGACGCTCTGGCTCAGACGGTCGGCGATTTTGAGACCCTAGAGGAGCTTAGGGCGAAAATTCGTCAAGATCTCGCCGCTCACAAGCGTCGCCGGTATGATTCCGAATACGCGGAGAGGGTGCTGGAAACGCTGGTGGATCAAGCGGAAATCGCCTTCCCGCCCCAGATGTTAGAGGAAGAAATCGATGATCTGGTAGAGGATCTAAAGAACTTTCTCCGGCAGAAAGGAGAAAGCTTGGAGAGCTATCTGAAAGCGCGAAATCAGACCCTGGAAGCATTGCGCGCGGAGCTCCAGCCGCAGGCTGAGCGCCGGATTCGCCGGGGGTTGGTTCTTTACCAGCTCGCCCGGGAGGAAGGATTATCTGTTCCTGAAGAGACTGTGGAACATGAGGCCCAGGCCCTCCGTCAGCGCATCCAGGCATCGGAGACGGCTTGGAAGGACTTAGAGCCGAGGGTATCGGCCACCGTTCGATCGCGGCTCCTAGCCCGCCGCGCACTGGAGCGTCTGGTAGAGATTGCCCGAGGTGGCCCTGGGATAACCGCGCAGACGGAGTGAGAAAATCAATCTGAGGTTGGTCTAAGGGAAGAGCGTGTTCGCTTCATGCAGCCTTGACGAAGAGTTGCACACTTGGCTATAAATTCCATTCGGCCTATTGAGCGAATCTAAGGAGGCTAGCGATGGCCCGCGAGGCGCTGCAGCAGATGTTAATTCCAATGGTCATCGAGAACACAGGGCGCGGCGAGCGCGTCTACGACATCTACTCATTGCTCCTTAAGGAGCGAATTATCTTCCTGGGGACGCCGATTACGGATCAAGTGGCCAACTTGGTGATCGCTCAATTGCTCTATCTCGATCGGGAAGATCCAGAGGAAGAGATTCGACTTTACATCAATTCTCCTGGCGGGCTCATCTATCCAGGTCTGGCAATTTACGATACGATGCAGCAGGTGCGCGCTCCGATCTCTACGATCGCGGTGGGCTGGACTGCTAGTATGGCTACGGTGCTTCTTGCAGCCGGCACTAAGGGCCGCCGCTTTGCCTTGCCGCATGCGACCATCCACATGCACCCGGCCGGCGGCGGTGTCCACGGATATGCCCCGGATGTGGAGATCCAGTATAAAGAACTAATGCGAATGCAAAATCTGATCTTTGAGCTGCTCTCTCGCCACACTGGGCAGCCCGTAGCGCGGATTTCCGATGACTTCGATCGGGATTATTACATGTCAGCAGAGGAAGCTGTCCGGTATGGGATTATTGATGAAGTGCTGAAGCCGCCACCGCACAAGGAGCTTCCATCGGAGATGCAGGCGGTCACCACCCCCGACGGCCGCGAGGAGTGAGGAGTGAAGGAATGCAACGCGTGCGTAGGGCGGCGCCTCGCTGTTCCTTCTGTCGACGAGCTCCTGAGGAAACAGGCCGGCTTCTAGCAGGCCCAGACGGAGTTCATATCTGTGAGAACTGCGTGGAGACAAGCTATCGCCTTCTGCGCGGACGGGTCAAGAGCCCATGTCCACCCTCGGTGTTTCCCCATCGGCTTCCTTGCCCCCGTGAGATTTACGCTTACCTAGACCAGTATGTGATAGGTCAGGATCGAGCCAAGCGAACGATTTCAGTGGCTGTCTACAATCACTATAAGCGGATTATCAGCGGGGGACAGTGGGAGGATGTGGAGATTGAGAAGAGCAACATTTTACTGATTGGCCCCACTGGGTGTGGCAAGACCCTGCTGGCCCGCACCTTGGCACGCTTTTTGGATGTGCCTTTCGCCATCGCAGATGCCACCTCGCTAACAGAAGCCGGTTATGTAGGGGAGGATGTCGAGAATATTCTCCTTCGACTCATTCAGGCTGCCGATTATGACCTAGCTCGGGCAGAGAAGGGAATTGTCTATATTGATGAGATCGACAAAATCGCCCGAAAATCTGGGGATAACCCTTCCATCACCCGGGATGTTTCCGGTGAGGGCGTGCAGCAGGCGCTCCTCAAGATCATTGAGGGAACCATCGCAAACATCCCGCCTCAGGGCGGCCGCAAGCATCCTCATCAGGAGTTCATCCAGATCGACACTACCAACATTCTATTTATCTGCGGAGGAGCCTTCGAGGGGCTTTCCCGGATCATCGCCGAACGCCTCGGGGTGCGGAGATGTCTGGGATTTCCAGGCGAGGTTGGCACGCGAGGTCGGGCATCCCTCTCCGAGGCCGAGCTGCTACAACAAGTGATGCCCGAAGATCTGATTCGGTTCGGGCTGATCCCAGAATTGGTTGGCCGGTTGCCCCTGGTTCTCCCGATGGAACCCTTGGATCGAGAGTCTCTGAAAGCCGTCCTCACCCGCCCACGCAACGCCTTAGTGAAGCAATTCCAGCGGCTGTTCGCCTTAGACAACGTGGAGCTGATTTTCACACCCGATGCAATTGAATCAGCCGCTGAGGAGGCGATGCGCATGGGCACAGGCGCGCGGGCCTTGCGATCGATCCTGGAGCGCGCACTGGTAGATGTGATGTATGAGATCCCCTCTCAGCCCCAGATCCGCCGTTGCATCGTCACTGCTGAGGTCATCCGTGGACAGAGAGCCCCACTGCTTCTAAACGGATATGGCCAACTCGTAGAATTGCGTCGGGCTGCATAACTTAAGATGATGAAGGAGCCGAGGAAAGCGGCCCGCATTTACCGGATCGGCCTGCTCTCAGCTTACAGAGTTAAGGAATGCCTCCCACCGAGCGAACTCCGACCCCCTTAATCGAGCAATCTCTTAGGGTGGGGCCTCTCTAGAAACACGAAGGCTGGCAGGACGGCAATATGTGCCTGCCAGCCTTTTTCTTAGCGGATTAGGAACGACGACTGCATGCGAACACGTCTTCCCTCCCCATGGGGAGGACAACATAGTTGCGATTGGAAAGCACTCCGCCGAGCATGAAGCGTATTCAACCTGCCCGGTGGAAAGTCCTTCGCACGATCTCTAGTCCCTCCAGCAATTGATCCACCTCTTCGATCGTGTTATACAGATAGAAGCTCGCCCGCGCGGTGGCAGTGAGCCCCAGACGCTCGTGCAGAGGCATCGCGCAATGATGGCCCGCTCGAATGCAGATCCCCTCTCGATCTAGAATGGTGGCGATGTCATGAGGATGCACCCGATCCATAACGAAGGACACTACACCGCCCCGCTCTGCTGGGGGAGGGCCGACAATCCGGATACCCGGGAACTCGCTCAGCCGTTCTATCGCATAGGCGACCAAAACCTGCTCATGGCGATGGATAGCCTCCATACCGAGGCAGCTCAGGTAATCCACAGCTGCACCTAAACCAATCGCCTCAGCGATCGCGGGAGTTCCGGCTTCGAACTTGTAGGGGAGCTCGTTCCATTCCGCGCCTTCAAACGTGACCCGGCGGATCATATCGCCACCGCCTAAGAAGGGCGGCATAGCTTCCAAGAGCTCCCGCCGCCCCCACAGCACGCCAATACCAGTGGGCCCACACATCTTGTGTCCGGAGAAAGCCAGGAAATCACATCCCAGTTCCTGGACATTTACCGGGATATGGGGTACTCCTTGGGCCCCGTCGATCAACACAATCGCCCCCGCTGCGTGAGCTTTCTGAATGATCGGCTGCAACGGGTTGATGGTTCCCAACACATTTGACATCATAGTCACCGCCACCAACCGGGTTCGCTCGGTGATCAGCGCATCCAAGAGATCCAGCCGGAGGTGGCCCTCGTCAGTGATGGGGATGTAACGGATCCGAACCCCTTTTTCCTGAGCGACCAGGAACCAGGGGACCAGATTGCTGTGGTGCTCCATCTCCGTGAGGAGGATCTCATCGCCTTCCTGGAGGAACGGACGAGCCCAGGCGTAGGCCACCAAGTTGATCGCCTCGGTGGCGTTGCGGGTGAAGATGATCTCTTTGGGGGAGGCGGCGCCGATAAAAGCGGCGATCTTGCGTCGTGCTTCCTCGTAAAGTGCAGTGGCCTGCTCGCTCAGCTGATAAACTCCCCGATGGACGTTCGCATGAGTAGTCCGATAGTACTCGTTCATTACCTCGAGCACTGGAATCGGCTTCTGGGAACTGGCGGCGCTGTCCAGGAAGACCAGAGGTTTTCCGTGGATGGTTTGGTGAAGAACAGGGAAATCTGCCCGAATACGTTCTACATTCAACTCTGTTCGCAACACCGCGCTCTTCATGCAATCCTCCGCGGGGTTTCCGTTCCGACCGGCATCTTCATTGACCATATGCGAGAACGTCGAAGTCGTCGCGGAATAAAATGGTTCGCCTCTGGCACAATATGCCTCTCCCCGAACTGGAAAACAGCGAGGAGAGAATGGGTGCGGAGTAGCTCTTTTCCATCGATGTTGTGTCCTTCGAATCACTTCCGCCTTGAAGCCCGCCGCGCCCCTAGGATGAGAAATCCCCTTCCGCCAGAATGCCTAATTTACGATGGATGATCGCGTCCGCTTGGCGCCGAATATCCGGCACCGGGATACGATCCAGGACAGGAGCGAAGAACCCTTCTACGATCAGTCGGGTGGCAGCCGCGCGGGAGAGCCCACGGGACATCAGGTAGAAAAGCTCTTCCTGATTGATCTGACCCACCGTCGCCCCATGGGTGCACCGCAGATCGTTCGCCATGATCTCCAGACCTGGGATGGAGTCCGCCCGAGCGTGCGGGGAGAGGATCAGGTTACGGTTGGCCTGATAGGCGTCGGTTTTCTGGGCCCCCGGATGCGCGCGGATCATTCCCTGCCAAACAGAGCGGGCGCGATCTTTAAGGGCAACCTTGTATAGCAAGTCACTCTTCGTATGGGGCGCGATGTGGTCCTGTTCCGTGTCGTAATCCGCATGTTGCTGTCCGTCAAAGAAGAAGACGCCTGACATATAAGCGGTAGCGCCGTGGCCGACGAGGTCGACTTCTAGAAAGGTCTTTGTGACCCCCGCACCCATTCCGACCACCACCCAATCGAGGGTGCTATCGCGGTCAACAGAGGCCCGCTCGTGGGTGAAGTTCCACATATAGCGACCCCAGTTCTGGAGAGCAATATACGTTAGCCGCGCGTTTTCTTTCAAGCAGATCTCCACAATCCCAGTATGGAATGCAGCTCCGATTCCATCATCAGCCAAGCGTTCATCGATGAAAGTGACATCAGCGCCGGGTTCTACCACGATCAGGATACGGGAGAAATCCGTAGGAACTTTTTGTAGTCCGATCACTGCTCGCAGAGGGAATTGGATCTCTAAATCCCGCGGCACATAGAGGAAAACCCCATTCCGCCAAAACGCGGCGTTCATCGCCGCGAAGAACCCATCCGCCGGCTGCACCACGTGGCCCAGATAGGGAGCGACCTGATCCCGATGCTCCCGCACGGCAGTGAGCAGATCTGTGAAGATCAACCCCCGACGCCCCAGCTGTTCGTCCACCCAGCGAAGGGCAGGCTGGCTGTCGAAGAGCAATAGTCCCCCTGCGAGATCATCTTGCCGCTCTACGATTTGCAGCATCCCCTCCGGCGAGGTTAGACCATCGCCGACTATGACAGTCGCCAGATCTTCGATGGACAGCGCCCGGATGTCGGTGCGCCGCCATGCCTCATCCTCCGGCCCTGGCTTCGGGGTCTCACGCAGGATCTGCCAGGCCTCCTGACGGGCCTGACGAAGCCATTCCGGCTCCTCCCGGGTTCCCAAGAATGCCTCAAAGGATTCGGGGCCGATCCCCCGAGTCTCTTGCACGAGGTGCGCTCCGGTCATCGCGAGTTCAGACCTCCTAGAGAGCTTGTCGCGCGTTGTCGAGTCTACTCAACCTGAGGCGAGCATTCGAGATGACCACCATGGGATGCAAGCCTCGAGTCTGCTGAACCGCTGCCGGGCGCGGGGCGCCCCAGCCACTTCTGCTGGGGCGCCGCCGACCACCCAGCTCCCTCCTGCACCCCGGTGGGCTTAGCCCACCGAGCCAGACATCTGCAAGCGGATCAGCCGGTTCATCTCGACGGCGTATTCCATCGGCAGCTCCTTCACCAAGGGCTCCACGAACCCAGTAACGATCATCGCCGCCGCCTCTTCCTGGGAGATGCCCCGGCTCATCAAGTAGAAGAGCTGCTCGTCGCTGATCTTGCTCACGGTGGCCTCGTGGCCAATGGTGACGTTGTCCTCCTCAATCTCCATATACGGATACGTATCGGAGCGGGAGATCTCATCTAAGATCAGGGCGTCGCAGTTGACGCTCACCTTCGCCCCCTCGGCGCCCGGGTAAACCCGCACCAGGCCCCGATAGGAAGTGCGGCCGCCGTCCTTGCTGATGGACTTGGAGATAATGCGGGAGCTGGTGTGCGGCGCGGCATGGATGGCCTTGCCTCCCGCATCCTGATGCTGGCCGCGGCCCGCGAAGGCGATAGAGAGGATCTCCCCTCGGGCCCCCGGCTCCATCAGGTAGACACTGGGGTATTTCATCGTCACTTTGGAGCCCAGGTTGCCGTCGACCCACTCCATCACGCCATCGCGATAGACCGCCGAGCGCTTGGTCACCAGGTTGTAGACGTTGGTGGACCAGTTCTGGATCGTGGTGTAGCGGACACGAGCGCCGGGCTTGACGATGATCTCCACCACTGCGCTGTGAAGAGAGTCCGTGGTGTAAATGGGCGCCGTGCAGTTGTGCACTGCGAATCCGCGCACTAGATACGAGTTCGGCTCCTCAACGTCCAGATTGAAGACGAATCCGTCGTATGGCACGCGGCGGATGGCCTTGATTGGTACCAAGAAGTAATCCCCAGCGTCGCGCACCTCGCCCATGCGCCGACCGCGCGTCCAGGTGAGGATGAACTGATCCCGACGGTGGATTCGACGGCCTTGGATGAAATCGGAGCCACCCTTGCGGACCCGGATGCTGGCGTAGATCCCCTGGCGAGCCAGCAGCTCCTGGATCTGCCGGGCCAGCGTTTCCGAAGCTGTGGCAATCCGCCGCAGCTCGGCCGAGCCCCGAGGCCACCGGTTCCCATCCCCCGCGAAATAGGCCTCAAGCAGGGGTGCGGTCTGCTCTGGCGGCAGTGCCATCACTGCCTCACTCAGGCGCTTGTCGGCAGCGCCTTTCCCGGCGTGTTCCAGGCAGAACTCCATCAGCTCCCGAGAGTATACGGAGATTGTGACAGCATGCTTGCCCCGAACATGCACGACCTGGGGCTTCTTCCCCGTGACCTTCTGAATCAGCCGCTTCACCTCCTCGATCGCCCGGATTTCATGCTCGCCAAAGGAGAAGGCAACCACCGGCTGGCGAAGGGTTCGGTGAATGTATGCAGAGCCTTCCGCCAGATAGTAACCAAGCAGGCGCAGGAGCTCTAAGGTGAAGTGAGGACGATAGCCCTCCGCCTGAACTTTGGGGAAGACCAGGAAATCCCCCTCGCGCAGCTCACCAGCAGGCACATATGTGGGCTGGGCCTGGAGTAGTTGTGCGGTGTCCACTTCCGGCAACCAGGCGCCTCGCGCCCGGCGGCGGGCGCGGACCGTCTCTCGGCGAACCACCAGCACCGGGTGCTCCGGTGTCAGCCGGAAGGTGTTATAGCGGGAAACCGGTTGGATCTCGATCAGGTCGCCTCGATAAGGTCGAACCATTACCGCACGCACTTTCGCCTTGCGGCCGGTCTCGGTCACCACAAAATCGCCGGGCTTCACCGCCTCGATGTTCACCCAGCGATCGCCTATGCTCACCTGCTCTCCCGCCGGGAGACAGCCCTCCACATAGTGCACGAAGGCGCCTTCCTCCGCGATGATCAGCGTCCGCTCAAACTGGCCGACGTTCTGGGCGTTGATGCGGAAGTAGGCCTGGAGCGGAAGATCTACGTGGACGCCAGGTGGGACATAGATGAAAGAGCCGCCGGACCAGACCGCCGAGTTCAGGGCGGCGAACTTGTTGTCGTCGGGCGGGACCACCGTGCCGAAATACTCGCGCACCAAATCCGGATACTCCCGCACTGCTGTGTCAGTGTCGACAAAGATCACCCCCAGCTTGCGCAGATGCTCCTGGAGGTTGTGATACACGACCTCGCTTTCGTACTGAGCTCCCACCCCGGCCAGGAACCTGCGCTCCGCCTCGGGGATCCCCAGGAGCTCAAAGGTGCGCCGGATCTCCTCGGGGACTTCATCCCAGGAGCGGCTCTTCTTATCGGTGGGCTTGATATAGTAGTAGATGTCGTCGAAGTCGATGGTGGAGAGGTCTGCCCCCCACGTGGGCATCGGCTTCCTCAGGAAGATCTCCAGGGCTTGCAGCCGGAACTCCCGCATCCAGTCCGGCTCCCCCTTCAGCCAGGAGATCTCCTCAACGATCTCCCGCGAAAGGCCCTTGCGCGCCTTGTAGGCGTAGCGCTCGGGCATCGAGAAGCCGTACTTATAGGTCCCCAGCTCGCTCAGATCGAAGGTCTCCGCAGCCATGACTCCTCCCTTCAACTCGTGGGTTGCTCGACGAACTGTTCCCGCAGCCACTCGTAGCCTTTCTCTTCCAGCTCCAGGGCCAGATCCGGCCCACCGGAGGCCACGACGCGGCCGTTATACATCACATGGACGAAGTGCGGCTTGATGTAATTCAGGATGCGCTGATAGTGGGTGATCAACAGGATCCCCATATTCGGGTTGAAGATCCGGTTGATCCCCTCGGCCACCGTGCGCACTCCATCGATGTCCAGACCCGAGTCCGTCTCATCCAGGATGGCCATCTCCGGCTGGAGGACAGCCATCTGGAGGATCTCTAGGCGTTTCTTCTCGCCCCCCGAAAAGCCGTCGTTCACATATCGGGCGGCAAAGGAATCCTCCAGCCCCAGCAGGGCCAGTTTCTCCCGCAGCAGCTTGCGGAACTCCGGAATCGGGATCCCCTTATCCTCTGGGTTAAGACGCTTGCGGCGCTCGTTTAATGCCGCGCGCAGAAAGTTAGCCACGGTCACCCCGGGCACCGCCACCGGATACTGAAAGGCCAGGAACAGGCCCAGATGCGCCCGCTCGTCCGGGGGCAGCTCCAGGATGTTCTGTCCCTTCCACAGAACCTCTCCCTGGTCTACAGAATATGCCGGATGGCCCATCAGCACGTAGGCAAGAGTGGTTTTGCCCGAACCGTTGGGCCCCATCAGGGCATGGATCTCTCCCTTGCGGACCGTCAGATCCACCCCCCGCAGAACCGGTTTGCCCTCCACACGAACGTGGAGATCCTGAATGATCAGCGCATCCTCCATTGTTGATGATCCTCCGGAATTAGGTTCGCAGAGTCGTATAAATTGCATAGCTACCCGCTCGATCTTGTGCACTCCCCTAAAGGACTTCTCAGTCCCTCGTCCTCTGCCTGGGGCACCCTACACGTGTCCTCCCAGCAGCTCTGCCCCTTCAATCCCTTGTCTGTAGATCGACCCGGGCTTTATCTTACCATGGCGATGATAATTTGTCAATATTTTTTATAAAAATCTTAGAAATTGACATTCGCGATCGAACCGAGTAAGATTAGGGAAAGGGGAGAAGGATCCCGGACAGCTTTCCCTGAGGATAAGCCCACGCTCAAAAAGGGGATATTATCCTCTCTTTGATCCGGAAAGGGGAGTGCTCGATGAGCCAAACTCGTCAGCAGATTCTGAAGCGTTTGAAAGAGCGAGGACGCATGACAGTGGCCCAGTTAGCCAAGGAGCTGGGACTCACACCAGTCACCGTTCATTATCACTTAAACGTCCTTCAGCGTCAAGGGCTGGTGGATGCCCAGCTGGAGCGTCGGGGTGTGGGGCGACCCCGCCTGGTGTTCTTTCTGCGGGAAGAGGCTCTTTCCCAATTCCCTCAGAGCTACCATCGGCTGGCAGCCCGCTTGTTGAATGAGTTGAAAGCCCGCATGCCCGAGGAAGAAATCCATCGCCTGTTTATCGCGATGGCTCGCGAGATCGCGGTAGAGCATGGCCAGCGGGTTCGAGCCTGCCAGACCCTAGAGGAAAAGCTAGAGGCGCTGGTCGCATTGCTGGGGGAAGAGGGTTTCCTGGCCCGCTGGGAGCAGCTGGGGAATGAGTTGCGCCTGCACCAATATAACTGCCCGTATAACTACGTAGTTCACCATCACCCGGAAGTGTGCGATTTGGATCGCGCGTTGATCTCCTTGACATTGGAAGCTGACGTGGAGCGGGCCCGCTGTATTTTAAGCGGGGATGTGCATTGCACGTTCATCATCAAACCGCAAACTGCTCCTCCGCTTCTGGACCTCCCTTCTGGGACGAGTGGGTAAGTATCGAATCATGCCACTTCCCTACTACCCGGAAGAAGCAAACCCGGAATCCACCGGCTAAGAACTAAGTCAGCTCACGGAGGAGGCGACGGATGAGCGAAATCAACTCGAAGGCGTTTTCCCCATCGCCAACCCCTGAGTCCTACGAGGAGCAGATCCAGAAGATCCGCGAGGCTCTTCGAGCGGTGATCGATCCAGAGATTGGGATGAATGTCGTCCAGCTCGGACTGATCCGGAACATCGAGATCCAGCCCGATCTAATTCAGATTACGATGATCCTCACCACACCCTTCTGCCCGGCGGGCCCTTATCTCTTGGAGCAGGTGCGCTACGTGACCGAGCAGGTCACCGGCCGGCCGACCAAAGTGACCCTGGGAATGGAGATGTGGGATCCATCGATGATGGAGGAGGACGCCCTCGCGGAATGGGGACTTTGGTAAGCGAACGCAAATTCGGCCTTATAGTAAAGCGATCTTCATGGGCGAGGAGGTGCCTTCATTGGCCTCCCTCGCCTACAAAATCTACCAGCCTCAGGGAACAGGAAGGATGATGCTACCATCCTCCACCAGTTCCCCCTTCCATTCCACAATGGGCCGTTTCCCGCTCTCCAGATCGTAAAGTCCAACCCGGAAAGCGACGGGCTGTAGGCCCGCCGGAAGGGGACGGCGATCGATCACCCGGTCCCCCCTGCGCCATGCATCAGTGGGGGCCAGCCCGTCCGCCATCGGGCCATCGGCCTGACCGATCATCCGACCCTCTGCATTTAGCAGATGCACAAATACCTGCCATCGATGTCCGGGTGCGGCCTCCGCTTCCCAGAGCAGGATCAATTCCTCGGTCGCTTCCTCCACCCGCCAGCCCAGCAGCTTGATCCTTCTGTCAAAGAGAGGGGCCGGATCCAGCCAGTTGAGCTCCTCTTCTGGAGGAAACGCCTTCGTCCAGGCCCCCTCCACTCGCCAGAGGTGATGCAGCGGAATCCAGCTTAGATCCTCCTGGAACACATAGACGGCATGATCCTTCAGCGCATCCCGGAGTTCATGGAAGCCCACCGGAGGGGCCGGCGTGAACCAGCCCGGATATAAGGCATCCACGCGCGCGCTCCGCACCCACCCCCTCGGCCGATCGGTAAGATCCGGCCCGCCATTGATCCGAATATACCAAGCCAGCTGGCGATCGTCTGTGATCAGCACCGCCCCTGCTCCCCCGTAGGGATACGGATAATAGCGAGCTCGGAACCAGCGATAGCCCACGTTATAAGGCATGTTTACGAAGAGAATAGGACGCTCTTTCGCCTCCCGTGCGGCCTGGGCCATCCCCCGAAGGATTTGGGTGGCATCCCGATAGTAGCCCAGGGAGCTGGCGATCAGGAGCATGGAGATCGTCAGGGCGCTTCCCAGCGTGACCGCTGCCGCACTGCGGCCCCATGCGCCATGACGGCGAATTCCTTCCAGGACGCCCGCCCAGGCCAGGGCGCTCCAGATGCCTGGGATCAGCAGCATCCGAGGATAATTCATCATTCCGGAGGCGGGACCCCAGAAGATCAGCGCGGGGGTGATGCTGACCCCAAATCCCCAGAGACCCAGGGGAACACTCCATCGGGGCCAGGCCCATCTGGCCATCGCCAGTGTGATCCCGGCCCCCAATCCCAGGAAGAGCCAGTCTTCGGGCCTTAGTGCTCGCAGGAGGATCGGCCGGGGCGCGAACAGGGCCTTCCACAGGGCTCCGAAGATTGGTCCAAGGGGGTGGAGCCAGCCCTGCATCGCATAGAGGCTGCTCTCCAGGGTGAAGATCGGCAGGGCCAGGACGCCGGGATCCCCCCGGGGAAGGGTGCGCCAGAGCAACATGTAGCCGATCCCCAATGCGAAGCCCGCCGGGATCGCCCCGCGCATGATGGGGAAGCGGCCCGGACGCCATAGGGCGATCCCCAACAGCCACGCCGGCCAGACGATGCCGGTCTCGTGGGAGAGGATCGCCGCCCCATACGCTCCGAAAGCTGCTAGAACCTTCGCCGTCATCCCCCGGGATCCGGGGGTGAGGATCAGCCAGGTGGCCAGCAGCATCCAGAACAGCGCCAGGCTGTGAACGGATCCCATCACGAAGGCGATGGGTTCATGGGCGAAGGGAAAGAGGCCAAACAGCACAACAGCGCTCCCAGCAACGGAAAAGGAGGCCCCCAGGCGCCGAAGGACTGGATAGAGCAGGGCAGTGTTCAACATATGGATGCTCAGGGTGAGGAAGTGAAAGGCGGCGCGGTCGTAGCCGAACCCCTGCTGGATCAACCAGAACAGTGCCATTGAAAGCGGCCGATAGTGGAGGAAACCCTGGGCACCCCGAAAGAGCGTGAGGAGGTCTTGCTGAGAAAGGACGGAGAAAAGGAGGTCGTCAGAAAAGAAACCAACGGAAAGGACGGGCATATAAAGCGCAAATATGAGCAAGAAAAGGAAGCTCCAACCCCAGCCCTTGCGAGTCTGAAGGAGACGTTCAACCGGAGAGGACGGTCGAAGCGCAAGCGGGCTTCGCTTGACCGTGAGTTCTCTTCGATCTTTTTCCAGAGGCTGAGGGATGGTCAATCGTTGGGGCATGGATGACCTGTCCATGATGTTGTGAAGCGCTATGTGGGATCGACGGATATGCAGCGTATCAACAGCAAGACGTCTTATCTAGGCTGGAGCATTCAGGCGAGCTGAGCGCGATGATTCGATTCGAAAATATCGCGAAACAGGCCTCCCTACGGCCCTTCGGGCCATGGGGAGGAGACAGGAAAAATCTTCGGGAGCGGTGCGAGGGGCAAAGACCCTCCGCACTATCCCTGAAAGCCCGGAATCCATCGATAAAGCGCCGGGCTTGGATCTGCGGGCTATGCGCGCATTACCTGCAGACCCTCAGCATTTCCGGTGGGGCAGATCGCTGAGGTCGGTCATGCCCTCCGGAGACTTGGCAATCCGTGATCATCGGGCACTGACTTTATAGGCTTAGGAGAGCCCACAACGCCGGCCCGAAGAGGGCCAGACCGATTAGGACGGCCGCGATGGCGCACAGCAGAACCATCCCGGCAGATACGTCCTTGGCAATCCGGGCCAGAGGATGGAGAGAGGGGCTGGCTAGGTCTACAACAGCCTCCAAGGCGGTGTTCATCAACTCCGCCGCCCAGACCAGAGCGATGGTCAGGATCAAGACAGCCCAGCGGACAGGGTCGAATCGAAGCCACCCCGCCACAACTATCACGGCCACCGTGATGACCGTGTGAATCCGCAGATTCCGCTGTGTCCGCCAAGCATATCGTAGACCGGCGAAGGCAAACCGGAAGCTTTCCCACAATGTGCGGGCGCGCAAGCTTGGATGCTCCTTTCTCATGCACTATAAGGGCCCTGATTAAAACTCTTCCCGCAGATATCGCAGCTTATAAGCCTCGCGCTCAAGCTCTTCTCGAAAATCCGGATGGGCAATCTCAATTAAGGCGCGGGCTCGCTGGCGGATGGTTCTTCCATAAAGATCCGCTACTCCCCATTCGGTAACTACGAACCGAACATGATTGCGAGTGGTAGTGATCCCGGCCCCGGGTTTAAGCATCGGCACAATCCGGCTGACTACGGTGCCATCTTTGAGGCGCGTGGTGCTGGGCAGGGCAATGACCGGTAGGCCCCCGCGAGATCGCGAGGCACCGTAGATAAAATCCAGCTGTCCCCCCACGCCGCTATAAAACAAATGACCGATGCTATCAGCACAAACCTGGCCGGTCAGGTCTACCTCGATCGCCGAGTTGATAGCTACCATTCGCTCATTCTGGGCGATGATAAAAGGATCGTTGACATAATCGGTGGGGTGTAATTCGATGATCGGGTTGTCATGAACAAATTCGTAGAGCCGTCGGGTGCCCAGCATAAAGCCAGCCACGATCTTGCCGGGATGAAGGGTTTTTCGCTCCCCCGTGATTACCCCTTTCTCTACCAGATCGATGATCCCATCGGAAAACAACTCGGTGTGAATTCCCAGATCCTTGTGGCCGGTTAAGGCTTGGAGCACGGCATCTGGAATGGCCCCGATCCCCGTCTGCAACGTGGCACCATCCGGGATCATAGAAGCGATATGTTCGGCAATTCGTCGCGCAACTTCAGACTGCTCAGCCATACGGACTTCGGGTAGGGGATAGGACACGGGAACGATGGCGGTAAGTCGGGAGACGTGTATGAAGCTATCTCCGAGCGTGCGAGGCATATGGTCGTTGACCTCAGCGATCACGATACGGGCCGAGTGAGCGGCTGGCTTAGTGATCCCGACTTCCACACCGAAAGAGCAGAAACCATGCTCATCGGGTGGTGAGACTTGGATGAGAGCGACATCTAAGGCGAGGCGGCCGCTTCGGAACAGCCCGGGGATCTCAGAAAGGAAGCACGGTGTGAAGTCAGCTCGGCCTTCCTGAACGGCCCGTCGAACGTTGTCGCTGATGAAAAGGGTGTTGACGCGGATGTGCCGTTCCATGCCGGGAGCCACATAATCCGCAGGACCCACTGTAAGCACCTGCACGATCTCCACCCCCTCTAAGGCGGGAGCATACTCAACCAAAGCGGCGAGCAATTGCTGGGGAACGCCGCAGTTCCCAGATAGGAAGACCCGCATCCCCGACCGGATATAGCGGCGTATGGCCTCGTCGACTGTCATCAACCTCTCCTGGTAGATTCCCATCCACGACATTCTAGGCCTCCCCGCTTGGGTTTGTTCACTGGAGAATAGAGGCTTCGGCTTCTAGAACACGGGCTAACCCCGGATGCACAACCCGACCGTTGTGGGTGTTCACACCGCGGGCCAAAGCGGGGTTGCGAGCCATCGCCTCCTCCAGGCCCAGCCGGGCGATCTCCTCTAGGAACGTCCATAGCGCGTTCGTCAGGGCATGGGTTGCCGTTCGACCCAGCACCCCCGTCATATTCGGGACGGCGTAGTGGATTACTCCTTCTTCTATAAAGGTCGGATCGCGATGAGTCGTTGGACGGCTTGTTTCGACACATCCGCCCTGATCGATGGAGATGTCCATGATCAGCGAGCGCAGTTTCATCGTCCGAACCATTTCCCGAGTGACCAGGATGGGAGCACGAGCCCCCGGCACGAGCACGGCACCGATTAGAACGTCGGCAAACCGAACAACCTTCCGCAGGTTATATGGATGGGAGATCATTGTAATGACTTGGGTGCCACAGGACTCCTCAATACGCTGAAGTCGGCGGATATCTTTATCTAGCACATATACGCTGGCCCCCATTCCAGCAAAGGCCCGAGCGGCATTCGATCCAACCACTCCTGCCCCAAGGATCACCACCTCGGCCGGTGGAACGCCCGGAGCCCCGCCCAGCAAGATCCCCTTGCCACCGCGATCGTTCTGAAGGAGGGTAGCCGCAATATGAGCGGCCATTCGCCCAGCGATGGTGCTGATCGAGGCCAGGATTGGGAGACTCCCATCTTCCATCTGCACTGTCTCGTAAGCGATGGCGGTGATCCGTCGTCGAAGCAAGAGATCAATCTTATCCCGACGAGCGGCGGCCAGATGGAGAAAGCCCATCAGGGCCTGGCCCTCTCGAAGCCACTCGAATTCCTCTTGGGTTGGCCGGGACACTTTCACCACGAGATCTGCCCGCCCATAGACCTCCGGGCCGGAATACACGATCTGAGCACCCGCACGGGAATAGTCGTCATCGGTGAAACCTGCACCAAGGCCAGCGCCACTTTCCACCCACACCACATGGCCAGCTTGGACGAGCATCTCGACCCCCGCGGGGGTAAGGCTCACTCGATATTCCTCCGTTCGACGCTCCTTTGGAATCCCGATGTGCATGTTCACCTCCCGATTTCGCTTTCTTGGCAAGCTGAGGTTTCGCTCCCGTCCCATGCTACTTCAGCGATTCCGGAAGGGGAATTGAATAAAAATCATATGAATTCTCCTTATGTTTGTCATCTTCCTGAATAGAACATGAGTTTGGAATACGAAGGAAGTAAGCCTTTCTCTGTCCCCCATTGATGGCAAAAGGACTCCTGCTAAGGACAATCATCCCCTATGCCACCTGCATCATGCCGGTGGGACGGCGTCTGGTCTTTACGGATGGGGGCCCAGGACTCAGGGCCCTCGGCTTGGGAAGATAAGCCTTCTCCAGCGCGCCTGAGGACGGCCATCGTCTGCCCGCTCTAGATTAGATATAGCAGGCATAGAACGCTAGTCCCGCCAACGTGCCGACGAGGACAGCAGAGGTCACAGAGCTCTCCTTTTGGCAAACGACCAGCGCTTCGGAAGGGCCCGGCACACGGACGCGGTTCGGCCTGCTCCCCGCGGGCGGCGTTCTCCCTCGAACCCCAACTTTTACCACTCATAACTATTTGGGCCGCTAAGGGATGTAAGGGGGGAGACCAGTGCATCCCAAGTTCTGTAGCTTCTGTCAAATAATTTAGGGAGACCTGCCAGGCCCAGGCGCAGGCCCGCGCTTGAGAACGCGGCGTGGCTAGCGGAGGCACAGCCACATGCAGAGGAGCACCCGGCTCGCTCGGAGGAGGTGGTAGCGCGGCGAGCGGAACGGGCGGCCGGCTTGGAAGAGGTTCAGCAACGTCTGTAGGCTCGTCTGACTCGAAACAGAACAGCCGATGCGGCGTCTGAACGCCCTTAGGGCCTGCCGGGGGGTGCGCAGTGAGCGGGTTTAGCGGGAAGGGACGCATGCGATGCCGGAGGCAGCTGAACTTGAGGCAGAATGATGGATAAACTTTGATGGTGAGGGAGAGGTGTTCGACCATTCATCTGATGTGGAGCTAGGCGTTTAGGGGTGGGCGGGGCTATCCATAACCGCAGCCCTGCTCACCCAAATTCATGAACGCTCGTGAGCGTGGACAGAAAGCGCCTGACGATTCCCATGGCGTCGCATCTGAACCCACCTGGTCTCGTCGATCCCGTATTCCAGAAGGCGAATCAGGAGCTCCATCAGATCGGTCTCCGTGATGATTCCCACCAGATGTCCCTCTTCAACGACCGGCACTCCGCCAAATTTGTGATCTCGCATCAGGCGGACGACCTCGACCACGGGCGTATCCGGAGACACCGAGATCGGGTCAGGGGTCATGCACGCCCGCACGGGCACATGTTCCAGGAGCAGCTGATCCGAGCGGCGCTCGTGAAGCACGAGGGGGGAATTTAGGGCCAAGCGCACATCACGATCGGTGATCATCCCGACCAATCGATCCCCCTCCACCACAGGCAATCGGCGGCAACGTCGAGAACGCATTTTCTCCACCGCCACACCTAAAGGATCATCCGGTCGAACAACAACCGGATTGGGAGTCATAATGTCACGGGCAACCAACATCTCGGACGCCCCCCCTCTAAGATTTAACTGGCCCCGCGGGACACACCAGTTCGCAAGCAGAGTCTATCCGCCCCTCCGTGAAAGCATCGCTTTATTTACAACTGTAGGCCATATGATTAACCTCTCCAGTGATCTCTGGCAAGATTTTTCCGTGAGGAATGTCGAACAGAAAGCTTGAGACGCTTTCCCCCATGTCATCCTGGAAAGGCCTGTGATGGCGTGCAAGAAATGCAAAGCACATTCATAAATACGCTAAGGCCATTCCAACAGCATTAGGGATGAAGGGATGGGTGCTGGAGAAATGAATGAACGTTGGAATTTCAGATTTCGATTATCTTTCCATGTAGGATTTCAAACAGCTGTCTCCAGGGCTTGACAAACCTGCTCGAATCAATATAATCTAAAAGCAAACTCGAAAGACAGAGGTTTTAGGGGATGCAGGTTTGGCATCACGCGAGCGCCCATATCCACGGATGGCATCCCTTTTTTTACTTTGACTTTTACTTTGCCATGCGTTCGGTGGGGCCGCTCGCGCAGGCCACCTGATGTTTAACCCTAAACCCCCGTAATCTCTACCATCGGCGCGGAGCGGTTCCCCAGAGCCCCCGCGCCGATGGTTTTTTGAGGGAGGGCAAATGCTTTACGGCTTGCGCGGCGCGGTAACAGCGGAAGCCAACACTCCGGAAGCCATCGCTTCCGCAACCCGACGGTTGTTGGAATCGATAATTCAGGCAAATCGGTTGGCCCCGGAAGAAATCGTGGCCGCCTGGTTCACGACCACCCCAGACCTCACCGCAGCGTTCCCGGCCTCGGCGGCGCGGGAGATCGGCTGGACTCATGTGCCGATGCTGTGTGCTCAGGAGATTCCAGTTCCTCACACGCTCCCTCGCTGCATTCGCGTCCTACTTCTGGTTCAACCTCAGCGCCCCTTCCGACCTGTTCCCATTTACCTCGGAGAAGCTCAGCAACTCCGGCCCGATCTCGCGAATGACCCTAGCGACCCACCTCCGGCGAGGGAAACCGATCCCGCTTCGCTCATCCCACCACGTCCCCGCGTCGCTTTCCAAGGGGAGCCAGGAGCTTATTCCCACGAGGCGGCGTTGAGCTTCTTCGGGTCGGATCTGGAACTTCTCCCGTGTCGCACTTTCGCGGAAGTCGCTCAGGCGGTGGAGGCCGGCCAGGCGGAGTTCGGGATCCTCCCGGTGGAAAACTCTACAGCGGGTTCCATCAACGCCGTTTATGATCTGCTGTTGGATCGAGATCTCCGGATTTGGGGGGAGGTGATCTTGCGTGTGCGGCACTGTTTGCTGGCGCCGCCAGGGGTGAATCTTTCGGACATCCGGGCAGTGCGCTCGCATCCACAGGCACTGGAACAATGCGCCCGGTTTATCGAGCGGTACGGATGGGAGGCAATCGCCGCCCATGACACGGCGGGCAGCGCCCGGATGCTGGCGGAGCGACCCGAGCCGGGCATGGCCGCCATCGCGAGCCGCCTAGCCGCAGAGCGTTATGGCCTGAGAATCCTCGTGGAAGGCATCGAAGATGAGCCCGAGAATGCGACTCGCTTCTTTATCGTCAGCAACCGGGAGCCTCCTCGGGCGGAGCGTAACAAGACCTCCATCGTATTCAGCACTCGACATGTCCCGGGAGCCCTACACGCTTGTTTAGGAGAGTTCGCGGCGCGAGGGATCAACCTCACCAAGCTCGAGTCCCGTCCTCGGCGAGGTCGCCCATGGGAATACGTGTTCTATGTGGATTTCGAGGGACACTGGCAGGATCCACCTTGCCGCGAGGCGATCCTGGGGCTCCTTCAGCGAGCTTCCTTTGTGAAGTTGCTGGGTTCCTATCCCGCAGCGGAAGGAAAGACCTCAGTTCCTGAACAGGAAGGAGGAGCATATGATCGTGGAGTGCACAGCTGACGCGGATCCTCGTAGCGTCCAGCGACTGGTCGATCATCTCCGGTCCCGAGGCAAGCTAGTCCACTGGGTTCACGGGCCGCAGCCCGTGCTGGTCTGCCCGGACGAACGGGATCTAGACCCTCGGGAGCTACAGGCTTGGCCGGGGGTTCAACGGGTAATTCCTATCCGCCATGCCTTCCAACTGGCGTCCCGGGACTATCGGCCAGAAGGAACAAAGATCCGGGTTGGAGATATCCGAATTGGAGATGGCGAACCGGTTTTGATTGCGGGCCCCTGTGCGATCGAATCCCGCACTCAGCTGCTAGAGACCGCTCATGCCGTGCGGGAAGCAGGTGCTCATATGTTCCGGGCAGGTGCCTTCAAGCCCCGCACATCCCCCTATTCCTTTCAGGGCCTGGGATTTGAAGGGCTAACGCTGTTGGCAGAGGTGCGGGCAGAAACTGGGCTCCCAGTGGTGACCGAGGTCATGGCCCCTGAGGAAGTTCCCCTCGTTGCCGAGGTTGCGGATATCTTGCAGATCGGAACGCGGAATATGCAGAATTTCAGCCTGCTCAGAGCGGTCGCTCGTCAACCCAAGCCCGTCCTTCTCAAGCGAGGAATGAGTGCGACGATTGAGGAGTGGTTGCTGGCAGCGGAATACGTGATGGCTTATGGAAACTTCAGCGTGATCCTGTGTGAGCGCGGCATTCGCACTTTTGAGCGAATGACACGAAATACACTGGATATTAACGCCGTGCCTGTGGCCAAGCGGCTTAGTCATCTGCCGGTCCTGGCCGATCCTAGCCACGGCACGGGCGAGGCGGCCTATGTGATCCCAGTGGCTCGAGCGGCGATCGCCGCAGGGGCCGACGGCTTACTGGTCGAAGTGCACGTCCGCCCGGAAGAAGCCTGGTCGGATGGTCGTCAATCCCTCACCCCTGAAGCCTTCGCCCGGATGGTTCGGGAAGTCCGAGCCGTATCCCGTGCGCTTCGCATGATCCAATAGTTCATCGCATGAATAAGGAGATTCACATACCCTGCCGCCAACGAAAAGCATGATTTCTTGGGGGAGCGTATCCTCACATGCGAAAGAGCACGATCATGCCTTACCCATGTGCTCTATCCCGAACGAAAGAGACGTTCACAATAAGACGCAAGACTTACAACGTCCACTAATAGGATCCACAAAACGAGTTGGTCATAAGACCGATCTTAGGTTCAGATTTATCTTTCTTTGCATCATTCCCAAAGGCAGGAATAGCATGGGCGATCATTTCCGCTGGGGGATCATCGGTCTGGGCCTGATCGGCGGCTCCATCGCCCGCCGGTTGGCGCAACAGGGGATTCCGGCGCTGGGAGCCGATTGTGATCCGGCCACGCAGGCAGAGGCACGGGCCTCCGGCGTTCTGGAAGCTTTGTTGGATCCTCCCGCGTTAGTGGCCGCAGCCGATGGCGTGATCCTAGCAGCGCCAGTAAGAGCTATCGAGGATCTGCTAAAGACCCTTCCGTGGCGGCCCGGGCAGATGATCCTGGACACCGGAAGCACCAAGCGACAGGTAATCGCAGCGATGGCGCGGTTGCCGGAGGGCGTCCTGGCTGTGGGCGGACACCCAATGGCGGGGAAGGAGCGTTCGGGCTTTGCCGCATCCGAGCCCGAACTCTTCGTCGGCAAGCCCTTCATCCTGGTGCCCACGCCGCGGACAACGCCGGAGGCAGCGGCGCGAGCGGAGGAACTGGTAACAGTCCTGGGCGCGCGTCCCCTCTGGATGGAGGCCGAGATCCACGATCGGAGGATGGCCTGGGTGAGCCATCTGCCCTACCTGGCCGCTATGGCCCTGATGGCTGCCGCGGAGGCGGCAGGGGATCCTACCCTCTGGGAGATCGCCGCTTCTGGATTCCGGGATAGCACGCGGGTGGCCGCCAGCGATTCGCGGATGATGGGGGAGGTGGTGCGCAGCAACGCTGACGAGATCTGTATCGCGCTGGAAACCTTCTGCCGGATCCTCCTCCGGTGGCGCGAGGAGCTGCGGGCCATCCCGCCCTCGTTGCCCTCCGAATGGCCCCATCTCGCCGCGCGACGCCGGGGGCTCAACTTCCCTGCCTGAGTGGAACCGTTCTCTGTGTTGGGCACTGAACATGAATGCGCTTTTAGGGCTCCCTCAAGCTCTCCAGATAAGCCTGGATGACCTTCACGGGATCTTCGGCCCCCATCACAGAGCCCAGAACCGCGATCCCGGCCGCGCCGGCCTCCCGGCATGCGCGGGCGTTCTCCGGGGTGATTCCCCCTAGAGCGATCACCGGGATGGGCACGGCTCGGGCCACTTCGCGAAGGGTGTCCAGACCCAGCGTTGGCCCGTAGCCGGGCTTGCTGATGGAGGGGAAAATCGGGCTCAGGGTGATGTAATCGGCCTCCTCCTCTGCCCCTCGAAGGGCTTCCTCTAGATTGTGGGCGGAGATCCCCACCCAGCGCCCCGGGCCGACGATCCGCCGGGCTTCCGCGACCGAGAACCCCTGGGGAAGATGTACGCCATCGGCTTCGCAGGCCGCTGCCACGGAAGCATGGGTGTTGACCACGACAAATGCCCCCGCGCGCCGGGCCGGTCCCATCACGGCCTGGACCAGGGAGGCCAGCTTGTCCTCCGGGAGATCCTTCTCCCGCACCATCACCCAGCGCGCGCCGGCCGCCAGGATCTCTTCGATGAGAGGAAGCAGCGGCCGGCGGGCCAGGCGACGGTCCGTGATCACCAGCAGCGGCGGCTGGGGAAGCTTCATACCTCGATGCGATCCTCCATCGGGCTGGAGGGCACAGCGTAGAGGCGACGGGGGATCCGGCCGGCCTCATAGGCCAGCCGCCCGGCCTCCACGGCCAGGCGCATCGCCCGCGCCATCTTCACCGGATCCCGCGCCTGGGCCACGGCCGTGTTCAGCAACACCCCATCGCAACCCAGCTCCATCGCGATGGACACATCCGAGGCGGTTCCCACCCCGGCGTCCACAATCACCGGCACCGTGCACATCTGGCGGATCAGCCGGATGTTGTAGGGGTTCAGGATCCCCATCCCGGATCCGATGGGCGCCCCCAGCGGCATCACCGCCGCACAGCCGATGTCCTCCAGTTTCTTGCAGACGATCGGATCATCGTTGCAGTAGGGGAGGACGACGAAACCGTCCTTCACCAGCTGGGCGGCCGCTTGCAGGAGATGCTCGGTATCCGGATACAGGGTTTCCTCGTCCCCGATCACTTCCAGCTTGATCCAGTTCGTTCCCAGGGCCTCGCGAGCCAGATGGGCGGTGAGGATCGCATC